>JAZQGC010000001.1:0-20522 GCA_045539815.1 Candidatus Enterousia sp.
TTGGTTCGCAGCGCTTCGCGTTGTGCGAGACCAAATCTGTGTTGTTCATCGATGATAACCAGCCCCAGGTCTTTATATTCTACATCCGCAGAAAATAACGCGTGTGTACCGACAATCAATTTTGTTCGTCCAGACTTCAGCGATATCAGTTTTTCGCGTCGTGCCACCCCTTTATCGCGTCCCGTCAGGCATTCGCACACGATTCCGATATTGTCGCAAATTTGTTTTAATTTTATAAAGTGTTGTTGCGCCAATGTGTCTGTTGGTGCCAGTAATGCTGTCTGGGCGCCGGATTCTGCCATTTTTGTGGCTGCGGCCATTGCGACGATTGTTTTTCCACTGCCAACATCGCCCTGGACCAGTCGCATCATCGGCACATTTTTTTTCATATCTGCGAATATTTCATCGCAGGTCCGTTTTTGTGCGCCGGTCATTTCAAACGGAACGGTTTCCCAGAATTTATCCATCAAATTGTATTTTTGTGGTCTGGGGATTCTGTGATTTTTTATGTCTTTTCTGTTGTTTCGGCTGATTGCGATTGCGGATTGGTGTGCCAACAGTTCGCAGTACGCCAGTTTTGCCATATATGTTGCATTTGGCATCAAATCCGCATCAGACTGTGGGAAATGTATGTGTCTTAACGCGTCAAAAAATTCGCCCAGTCTTTCATCATTTTCGTCATGTATTTTATCAGGCAATATGTTAAATATTTGATCACGAACATTGGTCAGTATTTTTTGAGTCAGTCCTTCGCCTGCCGGGTACACGACCTGTATAGAAGGAATTTTTGCAGCGTTTTGTAATTCTTCGATAAAATCAGGATGATTAATCGTGTATCGCGTTCCCCCACTTTCCAATTTGCCAGAAATCATACGCCATTGTCCCACGGGCAGTTTTTTCAGCCAATATTCCAGATAATTGGAATTAAAGAATTGTATAACAACGGTATTGCCGACTGTATCGTTGCAAATTATTTGTGTTGGTCGTCTGCGTCCGCGCCCAAAGTTTCCACCAGTTTTATGTGATTTTACCAACAGCGGTATCGTCAGCGACGCCCCGCGAATTGCGTCTTGGATATTTTCGGTTGTTTTACGGGCACGCACATAAGACGGTCTGTGCAACAGAAAGTCCAACACGCGTCGTCCGCCCAACAGGTCTTCAAAGCGTGCCGCCAATACGGGGCCGACGCCCTTGATAAATTGCAGGTCAGTATTCAGAAAATCGAACAGTTCTTTTTTCATATATATTAAATTTAGTGAAAAAAGCCGATTTATTCAACAATAAAAAAATCCCCCCAGAACGGGGGATTTGATTTATTTTATTTTTGCAAAACTGTAATTCATCAGCAAGTGATTTGGATTATATGTTTTATTCATAATCGCCAATGTGTCTTCAACGATAACCAATTCTTCATTTGTTGGAATCATAAAGACCTTTACCTTGCTGTCAGGTGTGCTGATTTCAGTTTCGCCAACCCCCAGACGCGCCAATGATTTTGCGTTCTTTTCTTTATCCAGTTTAATTCCCAGATTTTCCAGGCCAGAACAGAACAGTCCGCGCAAATAATCATCGTTTTCACCAACGCCCGCAGTAAATACAACTGCGTCAACATGACCCAGTTCTGCCATATATGCACCGATATATTTTTTTACATTGTGTACTTCGGTGTCAATTGCCAAACGGCACAGGTCGTTTGTAGATTTGTTTTCTTCAACATCGCGACGGTCGGCATAACATTCTGTGATTCCTTTCAAACCAGAATCTTTGTTCAAGTGTACCTGCATTTGTTCGGGTGACAATTTCAACTGTGTCATCACATACAAGATAACACCTGGGTCCACGTCGCCCGGACGTGTTCCCATTGTTAACCCAGACAATGGTGTCAATCCCAAAGATGTATCAACAGATACGCCGTTTTGAATTGCTGTTGCAGATGCACCAGAACCGATATGCATTGTAATCAAGTTGCAGTCTTTTGCATCTTTGCCCAACATTGCTGCTGCGCGTTTTGAAACATACAGGTGGCTGGTTCCGTGGAATCCGTATCTGCGTACCCCCAGTTCTGTGTACCATGCCTGTGGTACTGCGTAACGATATGCATAGTCTGGCATTGTCTGGTGGAACGCGGTATCAAATACTGCAACCTGTTTTGCATTTGGCAACAATTGTTGTGCCGTCATAATCCCGCGCAGTGCAGGTGGGTTATGCAATGGCGCCAATGGTGACAATTTATCAATGGTCTTGATAACATCATCAGTAATTTCAACAGAAGATGCGAATTTATCGCCACCCATAACAACGCGATGTCCAACGCCCTTGATATCGTTCAGATTGATTGAATCTTCGCGTATCATTGTCAGAACATTGTTTAACGCTTCGTCATGGTTTTGCATAGAAACCACTTTTTTAACTTTCTTGCCGTCTGGATACTTATGTGTCAAGAAAGAATCAGGTAAACCGATTTTTTCAACATTACCACCAACCACAACATTTTTTGTGTTTGCGTCAAAAACCTGATATTTCAGGGATGAAGAACCGCAGTTCAATGCCATTATATACATGTGAAATCCTTTTTTTGTCTATGGGGTCAGCATAGCAAAGGTATTTTTTATTTTCAACAGTAAACTCTAAATATTATTTTCCATTTTGTATTATCTGTAATTTGGCTGGTTACCCCGGTATTTTTATGGCTGACCCAGAATTTTTCACCCCCAACCATTTGGCATACATGCAATCCATCTGCGTCCAGGAAATAATTTGGTGTTGGATTGCATCTGTTGCCGATACCAAAGGCCCAAACTTCTTCATCGGTATTGTATCCTGCGTCACCAGATTGACATATCAGCGCCGGTATAATGAATTTTGGTTTTTTATCTGTATCTAATATGTATTCGATATAGCTGCAATTGTTGTTGATTGGAACGGGCGTTGTTTCCAACAGATTAAATTGTTGTCCTGTGTGTTTTGCGACGATATTTGCCCAGAATTCGTCAGGCACGCTGTTGATATCAAAATCACCGGAACTGTTTGCCGTACTATTTTCACCCAGTACAAATCCACCCAGTGTTTGTCCATCATGCAGTCGAATTGTTTTTTTATCTGTATCCATTGTTATTTCGCCGGGCATTCCGACGAAATTTTCATGTTCTGCGGTTGTACCGCGTCTAATTTGTAAAACACGTGTCATATATTGTCCTTTTTGTTTTATTCAGCTAAAAAAAATCCTGCCGCCAACATAACGGGGCAGGTTATAAAAAACAAACGGCGCCATATCTGGCACCGCATGTTTGTATTATACCATAAATCCCCCAAAAAATCAAGCTCTATACGTATAATTATTCAAATAGTCGTCTATAATACTTTGTTTTTTTGCATCAAAATCCTTTTGGGATTGTTTTGCACTTAATGTTGTCCAGTTATACATTACGCCAGTATGTGTGTTGCGACCTGTTTCCAACAAGTCCCAATGTGCCATAAGTTTACGATACAAGTCTTGATGGTCTTTGTCCCAATTTTGTAACTCTTCTTGTCGTGCATTTATTTGATTCTGTAATTCTGTGATGGTTTCTGTGGCAGATTGCCATTGTGATAATCTATCATCCAAAGCATTATTTGCACGAAGTTGTTGTTGATAAGCATTTTCTTGTTGTTCTATATTTTGTACCGTATTTTGATATGTGTGCCAATTTGGATCTTGCACGATTTGTTGTATTGCATTGTTTATGTTTGTTAATTCTGTATTTGCATTTTTTAACTCTTCATCTTTTTGTATTTTGTTGGTTATCAAGGCTCTTATGCGGATATCTTTTTCTTCCGGTGTCATAGCTTGATTTGCATTAATTTGTTGTACTTTAAGATCTATATCTTGTATTTCTGCGTTTAAATTTTGGATTTTTTGTTCTAAATCATTTTTTTGGTTTGTATAAGTTTGATAATTATCAATATTTGTTTTTGCGGTGTCATAGTTTAACGTAGTTTTCAGTTGATCTAACCTGTTTTTTTCTGCTTGTTCTGCGTTTCGTGCATTGTCCAAGTTTTGTTTGTGTTGGTTATAATTTGCGTCTGTTATAATATTGTTACCTGTTTGACCTTGGTTTACATTTTGTTGATTTGTCCGCGCTTGGGCGATTTTATTTTGGGCTAATGCATCTAATTTTGCATTTGCTTGTCTATGTTGTGCCAAAGTGTTGTTGTTTTGATTAACCCAACGTTGTTGTGAATCCGACATGCGTCCCAATCGGCCATTAAATTTGCTGCCAGACAACCAAAATGCGTTGCCGATCATAGTAACTCCATAGCCTATGCCGGTAAAAGCAGTCTTTATCCCTTTGTCCAAGGCTTTTGTTATAAATTGCATACCAGAATTTTTATTCCAAGAAAGTTTGCTGTCAGAAAACAGTGTCAAATCTTCTTTTTTTAATGCATCCATAATTTTACTGGTTGTATATCCGTATTTTACAACAGATAAAACTTCCATAGCAGTCTTTGCTTCTTTTTCTTTGCCGTCTCTTACTGCAATCATTATCATTTCTTCAACAATGGCACGCAATTTCCTACCGTTGCTTAGTGCACCTTCAAATGCTTTTGGCATGGTGTTTTGCAGTTCGTTCATTGTTTTGATGAACCAGCTGAAATGTTCTGTTGCCTGTGGCGACTTGTATTTCAGTTTTTTTTCTATGTTGCTGGCTTTTTCTATAATCGCCTGTAACCCGTCTGTAGGCTTGATTTTTTCATTGTGTATTCCGCCGACAATTTGTTTTGCTTGTGGTGAAAAGTAGTTTTCATTACCCCTCAATTTAAAATATTTTTCCAATGTGTCTGCATATGTGTCCGACACTTCTTTTGAAATTTGTTGCATAAAATTCAGTTCATCTTCACGTTTTGGCGGAACATAATCTTTACTACTTTCATCGTCGTATGCAACGTTTGATTTTGCCGTGTTATATGCATTTATAAGTTTGTCGGCAGGAAAAGCATCGCGGATTTTGTCTTTGGATGCCAATCGGCGCAATAATATATCGTATTCTGTTTTAAATGCTTCAAGCTTTTCTGGTTCTATATCTTGTTCCTCAAAACCTTCTATGATTGCATGACAATCACAATTGGTCAAATCAAATCCTAAATCACCGGATTGTTGATGATAAGCCATATACTGTGCTGCGGTTTGCAGTTTTGATTGAAATTCTGGATCTGTATTATATTTTTTTGATTTTATGCCATCTACCAAATCTTTATAACTTATCAAGTTTTGAACAGATAAATAACCTTGTGCGGCAGAAGTGTTGTTTTCTAAGATTTGTAACAGATTGTTGATTTGTGTCTCCGCTGCTGCGGTTGCTACTGCCTGTGAAAATAGTCTGTCTGGACCAAAATATTCATCCAAGAATTCAAGTGGCGGATTGTTTTGTGTGTCAAAATTAATTGCGCCTTCAAAGTCTTTTCGTTTTGTTGCCATTTTACGAAAAGCATTTTGAAATTCTTTAAAAAATTTTTTCCATTCTTCGTCAGTTAAGTGAAAATCAGCGCCCTTCGGGTCTGGTAAATCGTTTGCTACTAAATTACCCTCTGAGTCAGTATGTGCTAGATTGCTTTTCCAATACTTCATATGACCACGAAAATCATTGTTTTTTGCATACGAATCAAACTGTGCGCGAACCTCTGGTGGCATATTGTTAAAACGTAACTGCATAAAGTACTGTAATAAAAAATCATTAAATTTTACATCGACCATACGGTACATCCTTATTCTTATCCCGTTAATTATAGTGCAAAAGTGCAAAAAAATCAATATTTCCTGTACTTTTTTTACAAAAAAAGTGTATAATTTTTTACCAAAAGAGGGATTTCTTGAAAAGGCTATTGGTTTCTTTGTACGGTTTTGCATTTTTTAACAAGTTTTTATTGTTAACACCCGTATATACTATTTTTATGCTGTCAAATGGTTTGTCGGATTTACAATTGTCCACAATGTTTATTGTGTCATCAATGGCGACAATATTTGGACAGATGCCGATAACTTTTATGACAAATAAAATTGGTCAACGATACGCCATGATCTTTGGTCAATTTTTAAAGATTATTGCAATATTATTATGGTTGGTATGGCCGACATATATTGGGTTTGTTGTGGGGATGGTTTTATGGGGGTTTCAGGCCGGTTTTCGCAGCGTGGCGTTCGAAGGACTGGTGTATGATTCTGTGTATGCCAACGGCATGGGTGATGATTATACGCGAATTTTGGGGCGCAAATCTACTTACGAGTCTGTGGGAACCGCGTTATCAGCATGTGGTTCATTACTGATGTTTTTGGGGTATGATTGGGTGACTTGGGCATCTGTTGCCGCGATTTTGGTTTCTGTGATATGTCTGATGGCAATCAGGTATAATCCGCCCCAGCATATGGCGGCCAAAAAGGTTCGTTTTACTAAATTGTTTAAAACAGGGGTTCGTGTATGTCTTAAAACACCGTGTTTATTATCTGTCATGTTGTTAACTTTATTGGTTGTAAATGTACCTTTTTTGGATGATTTTTTCAGTCCCCTGGGTGTTCAGTTGGGAATCCCAACAGAATATGTTGGAATTTTATCGTTCTTTTTGTTGGTGTGCGCCACCCTGGGACAACGTTTTGCATATCGGTTTACCAAGACCCCTGATTGGTTATTGTACAGCCTGATTGGTGTTGTTGGTATTTTATATATTGTTTTTTCAGTCTTTTATACTACGGGCGCGTTGTGGATGATGGGGACTGCGTATATGTTGTTTTATGGAATTTATACATTGATGTATTCCAGATTTCAAAAATTAATACCTGTTGGGCATCGTTCTGTGGTTTTATCGTTGTACACAACATTGATGTATGTTGTCTATGTTATTGTTTGCGGAATTATTGGCTTGGGCGCCCAGTTTGGCAGTTGGGCATTCAGTGTTTTTATTTTGGGCGTTCTGATGTTATTGATATGTCTGTGGGCGCTGACCAGTGTTCGTCGTAAATGTATGTTGCCCAGGATATCGGGTGATGATATGGGCTGATGTTCCTGTATCATTTACGGTGTTTTTTATATAAAATACCTTTATGAAATTAAATTTTCGTACGATATTTTTAAAATCCTTGCCGTACTTGTTGTCAATTGCGGGCGGTATTGTTTTGTATACTGGCGCCATTGATAACGCGCCAAATGATAATATTCGTGATTTAGTCATAAATGTATCTGCGTCATTATTATCGATACCGTTGGTGTTTTTGTTGTACGATTATACAAACAGTCGCATAAATCGTCAGATGAAACAGCATATGGTTAACAGTGTGGGCGATCAACTGAATACATTAATGTTAAATTTAATATTGGTATTGCGTGAAGCGTTGTCTGTTCGTTCTGCGCCGACCACGGATAACCTGAACCGGATGTTGTCATGGGGTGCGCCGCAAATATCGCGCAGATTAAAGACAAATAATGTGATTTTAAATAAACTGCGTCAATGTCATAATGATTTAGATACTTTATTATACCGCAACAGTCAAGCGGATGTCTTGTCATCAGAACAGATACAGATATTATCATCATTGGCGCGCGCCTTGATACATTTTGTAAACGAAGGTAAATTTCATAAAAACAGCCGATTATTGGTAAAACATATGGAAACAATAATGACCAAGGTTTTAGATTGGTTGGATGTTGACAGTGTTTCTGCATTAAGTATCAGCCAGCATTTATCGGCCCCCGTTATTTCCGACAAAGTTTCACAGAAAAATAAAAAATAATTTTTTTTAGTATTTTTTCTTGATTTTTGTTTTTATATATGTCAAAATCTTCCCCGAACCACGGAAACGGAACGAAAGTTTTATGTTTTCCGGTTCAGTTTTGGGGACATAGCTCAGTTGGTAGAGCAAATGACTTTTAATCATTGGGTCCAGGGTTCGAGTCCCTGTGTCCCCACCAAAAATTCAACGACTGCTTGTCGGTCGTTTAATTTTTGTATGGATCGCGGACGAGACAATGAGTAAATGAGCCAAACAAAGTGCAGGCGAATTGTCAGGAATGCCCCACAGGCACCTTGTGTGCCGAGGGAACCGCGGGTTCGGAACGCCAGTTGGTGAAAACAAGCGTATGCGCCGTTTGAACCTTGGTACGGAATCAATGAACAAATGATTTCTAAACTCCCCGATCGTCGATTTCTTGATAAAAAAACGAGAATAAAAAATGACGTTTATATATTTTTTTACGTGTATCTTGCTTATATTCATATTTGTATTTGATGTTTATTTGGGAATTAAATTCTTTGAATATGTATACTGTGCAAACATAAAACATCAACCACCATTAGTAGCCAGTAACGCTCGTTTAAGACAACACACCCTTGAACAGATTATGAAGCATTACCCCAAATCAAAAAACATTTGTGAAATCGGATCTGGTTTTGGTGGTTTGGCACGTGCCGTTGCAAAACGAACCAAAGCAAACGTTTATGCATTGGAAAATATGCCTTTTTCTGCATTTGTATCAAAAACATGTGATTTATTATTTGGATGCCAAAACAATCATAGTGTTTGGTGTGATGCATTTAAATACCTAGACAAAACAAACAAAAATTTTGATGTGGCGATTGCATACCTTGGACCGATAATTACACCCAAAATACAACAATATAAAAATAAAATCCGGGTGTTAATATCATTGGATTTTGAAATAAAAGACCCTAAACCAGTGCGAGTTATTGACCTAAGTAAATATGGATACGTAATTTATAAAAGAGTCAAATATCCCCATAAGTTATTTATTTATGAATTTTAATTTGAAAATTGCCCCAAAGATATGGCGGTGGCGCAGCGAACATAGTGAAAATACCTGCGATGAATGTTCGGGACTGGACGGACAAGTATTTTTCAGCCCAGATGAAATACCAGACCTAAACTGTAAATGCAATATTACCGAAGAAACACTGGACAAAAACGGCAAAATAATCGCTTAAATAAATCTTTCAATGTCTATGTTAAAGTCACGACAGAATTCGCAAAAGAATTCAATAAAAGTTCGTACTTTTGGTGTTTTTGTTGTTAATGGGTTTCCGACAGCTGTCAAAACATATTCGTATTCAAAATCGATTGTATCAATTTCAACCATATTATCGTTTTTATTTTTAGTCCAATTTGGCATTAACGTTATTCCTGCACCATCGTTTGCCAGTAAATATAATACAGCCGCAGAATCTGTGGTTGTATTTAGCTTTTTTGCACGTTTTGCGATAAAGTTAAATTCAGGTTGTTCCAACAATTTTTGTCGTATGCATAAATCATAATTTTCCAGCATATCGTCAATATTTTTTGGCATACCGTGTTTTTTTATATATTCCTTGGATGCAAGGAAGCGTTTCTTTGCTTTGATATTAAATAATGGTACCCCTGTATGTTTTCTGGCGGCATTACTGTCCAGCAGGGCGATATCCAATTTTGTAACATTAATACTTTTATCTGTGAATATGTCCAAGCGAATTTTGGGATGCTTTGCATACAGTTTTGACATTTCTGTTAAAAATCCACTGCCTGCGAATGTTTCTGTGGACCATATTGAAATATATCCGGTTAATTCATCAGGTTCGGTTAAGCTTTGTATAATATTATCCAGTGCGTCAGATATATGTTCAATATCTGCGTATATTTGTCTGGTTGTATTTGTGGGTAAACTGCCACTGGAACTGCGGATAAGCAGGTTAGTTTTGAATCTGGATTCTAAATCCTGAATCAGTTTTGACATATTTGAGTATTTTATGCCATTTCGTTCTGCTGCTGCTTGTATTTGTCCTGTATCGATAATTTCTTTTAATGCCAGCAATTCGCGCAAAAAAGTAATTTTAGTTTTTATTGTCGGCATTATTTGTTCCCCCATGAATAAAAATAATTTAACCGCATTATGCCGCATAATATACTATTCGTTCAAATTGCACAACAAAAAAAGCGACAGGAATAAAAGCCCAAATCAGGAATAAAAGCAACTGTTTGTGTATAAAAGCACAGAAAAAACAATATGTTAGGTGTGATATCCCTTTTTTATACATACTTTTGAATAAAAAAAGGATTAAAAAAAGTTAAAAAACCTAATTTATAATGCCGTCGTGCACAACAGATTAACAAAAAAACCCAAGGAGTAAAAAATGACACACAGTGATGTATGGGGCGCCATAGACAGCTTTGCATATTCGCACAAGATGTCTTGTTCGTGCTTGGCAAAGCGCAGCGGTTTGGACCCGACAACATTTAACAAAAGTAAACGCTGGTCTAAGTATGGTCAGCCCCGTTGGCCGTCAACAAACAGCATCGCAAAGATTTTAGAAGCGACCGGTGTCAGCATCTATGAATTTGTAAAGTACTTTTCGCCAGATGCCCAGCCGCCAAAACAATAATCAGAAAAAAATGCCCCGAATTGGGGCGTTTTTTATTATTGATATTTTATTTTTTATGTTGACAAAATAACAGTCTTGTATTGTTTTTTGTGTAGTAAAAAAAAGAAAAAGGTTAAAATATGTCAGAAATAAGAAACTTAGAACAATATTTATCAGACGAATTGGATGATTTGTTGGTCGCAGATGGTCTGGAACAGCAGCGTAATAGCCGGATAATTGAATCGTCCGGTATGGGCATGCTTCTTGTTATCAAGGATGCGCCACGTGTTGATTTAAAATTTGAAATATATCCAAACGAAACAGAAGAACCGCATTTCAAGGTGACTTATAAAAATACGACTTGTCGTTTTAAAATATTGGATTGTGTGCCGATGAAGGCCGAGGCTAAAAAGGGAATCCCGACCCCGATAAATAAAATAATGAAGCAAATAAAAACAGTATGGGAAAAAAATAAAGAAGATATAATAAAAACTTGGTACGACAGTCGTCCAACCAACCAAAACCATGGCCATCAAAAAATTAGATAAAATTCAATCATTTAAACCAAAGAGACTATATACACTCCAACTGCCAAAGAGTGTGTTGATTTAGCACAAGAAATATCTAAAAAATATGGTATAATCACTGGGGCAAGTTATCAAAATAGGGCAAGTTATGAAGGCAGACGCATACAAACATGTTCAATATTTACGCAATGGTTTGGAACGATTTTTGGCAGAAGAAGACAAACATATTTTCAATGGCGCACCGCGCCTGCGTGGCGAACAGTACTTTGCGCTGGGCGCATTGGCAAAGTTGCCCGATACCCAGATTAGTGCCAGTTATTATAAACTGCCCACTGGGTTTGGTAAAACCGTAATGTTTTCATACATGGCCCAGGCATATCTGCCCCAGGCACGTGCCAATGGTGACACCAAGAAACTGGTTATATTGGTGCCACGTTTGAACTTGATTAACCAAACCGGCGAAAAACTGGATAAATTTGCCGGGTTCAGCGCATCGGAATTTAGTAGCCGCACCAAGAACACCGATGCAGACATCATCATTTCGACATACTTTTCGTTGGATAAACTGGTGGAAACCATTGGAATTGAAAATATCGGCCTAGTCTTTGCGGACGAGGCGCACCATGCCACCGGCAACAAGATATCCCAAACAATGGCCGATTTAATGAAATCTGTGCCAACAATTGGGTTTTCTGCCACCCCATCATACGATGTCGATAAATCAGTTGGCAATGTAATGGAAACAGAAATATTTTCAATGACGATTGCCGATGGTGTGCGCAGTGGAATGTTATCACCTGTAAAAAATATCCTGTATTGTTCCAGCATTGTATATGACCTGGAAAACGCACCTGCATCCAACAATGGTGAATATGACTATAACAGCATAACTGGTCAAATTGACACAGACACACTGATCAGCGAAATTGCAGACATATACATCAATGGCGTTGACGAAGACACCGGCCGCAGATTTATTGATGTCAAGGCAATGATAAACTGTCCCAATATTGAAATGGCAAAGCGTCAGGCCGACGCAATTAACCAACGGGCCGGCCGCATCATCGCACGCGCATTTTCATCAGACATGAAAGATTTTGATATTGAAAAAGCAAAATTCATTGCCGGCAAATATCAGGTTGCATGTCAGGTTAACACCCTGACCGAGGGCTTTGACGACCCCGCGGTCAGTCTGTGCATAAACTATCCAACACGTTCCGCCGTTCGTGCCGAACAGGCGGCTGGACGTGCAATTCGTCTGAATGAATCTGATCCGCATAAAATCGCATTTGTAATCGATACAATTTTCAGAAAACACGACGGCGAAACCAGCGACACTGCACTGCAAACCGCACGACACGCAAAACAAGTTTTATTCAAGGATATCGCCGGCGGAATGGCGTTATTCCCAGAAAAATTCAATGACGGTATCGTCCACAGCAAACATCGCCCACACAGCCGTGATAAACACGAAAACATAAAACCATACGAAATCATTACATCAACGGAAACACTGCTGGACCTAAATCGTATTGACACAGAACGTGCCAAGGAAGAAGGGGTTCCAAAAAAGACAGATGATTGGCTGACTGCAAATGATTTAGTGCAATATTTTGTAGGTAATTCTGGTACTATATTAAAAAAGCTGATTGCGCTGTCTGGTAAAATGCCAGGCAAGATAGAAGAAAGGCAATCTGGGGCCAATGTTGCCTTCTGCCTACACATCAGTGCCTTAGATGAATTTGCACAGCTGTCAGGATTAAACAGAAAACGCGCGATTCCAAAAAAGACAGCTGATTGGCTGACTGCAAATGATTTAAGGCAATATTTTGTAGGTCAATTCGGTACGATATTAGAAAAGCTGATTGCGCTGGCTGATCAAATGCCAGGCAAGATAGAAGAAATGCAATCTGGGGGCAAGATTGCCTTCTGCCTACACATCAGTGCCTTAGATGAATTTGCACAGCTGTCAGGATTAAACAGAAAACGCGCGATTCCAAAAAAGACAGATGATTGGCTGACAGCATATGATTTAATGCAATATTTTGTAGGTCATCCCGGTCCGATATTAAAAAAGCTGATTGCGCTGGCCGATCAAATGCCAGGCAAGATAGAAGAAAGACAGTCTGGCCCTCGTACCACTATATGCCTACGCCGCGATGCGCTGGATGAATTTGCACAGCTGTCAGGTTTAGAAAGAAAACGTGCGATACCAAAAAAGACAGATGATTGGCTGAGTGCAAATGATTTAAGGCAATATTTTGTAGGTCAATTCGGTACGATATTAGAAAAGCTGATTGCGCTGGCCGATCAAATGCCAGGCAAGATAGAAGAAAGACAGTCTGGCCCTCATGTCGCTATATGCCTACGCCGCGATGCGCTGGATGAATTTACACAGCTGTCAGGTTTAGAAAGAAAACGCGCGATACCAAAAAAGACAGCTGATTGGCTGACTGCAAATGATTTAGTGCAATATTTTGTAGGTCATTCCAGTAAGATATTAGAAAAGCTGATTGCGCTGTCTGGTAAAATGCCAGGCAAGATAGAAAAAAGACAGTCTGGGCCCAATGTTGCCTTCTGCCTACACATCAGTGCCTTGGATGAATTTGCACAGCTGTCAGGATTAAAAAGACGTGGCGAAGCCACCCCAGAAAAGTTCCATGCCGGATCTAAAGTTCTTAAGGCGGTGATCAAGATAGCAGAAATCAAGAAACAAATACAAGACGCTATTCCGCCAGACAATCAAAAAGAATAAAACACCGCCCAAACATCGGGCCCCGCAAAATTGAAAATTTTGTGGGTGATACTGGGCGGTTATTTTGTTTGCCTAATTCTATTTTTTTGTATTTATCCAAACACGATGATAGTCTTTACCATCAAAGGTACTGTCTGATAATTGTTCGCCACCGTATAATTTCAGTGCCTTGGTTATGACCGCAAAGGATGCCACATTTTCCGTATTACATGTAATTAAAACTTGTTCCAGATCACGTTTTGCGGCCTCGGTCAATAATAATTGCAGACCAGCAAAGGCGTACCCACGACCACGTTTTGATGGCGCAATAATATATCCAACATGACCACCCCACAGTTTTAGCCCCTCGGTCAATCCATGGCGCAATGTAAAAGAACCGGCATATTCATCATTGTCCAACAGCCAATATTTTGTGTTGCTGACCCAACCATCTGGTAAATTTTTTCCAGTATCTGCATCTCGGGCTTTTTCTATCCATGCGGATACACCATTTTCTTCCACAGTTTTAATGGTTTGCCGCATATTATCAAGACCAAACTTTGCAGTATCAGTTTTATACTCTTCTAACCCAGCCAAAAATGCGTCTGCATATTCCAACGATGGCTTTACCAATTTTAACATTTGATATTCCTTTATTTACCTGTCTTTATACTTGTGCTTATTCATATCTTGTCCTCCTATCGTTTTTCAATCTTTTGATAGCCGCGGAATTTGCCAATATCAAATCCACCGCCAGCACGCATGACATAGTTATAAAAAGCCTTTACCGCATCCATTTTTGCGGTCTTGGATTTTGCGTTCATACATGCCAACAATTTATCTGTAAATGTCTTGGGCGGCATTGCCTGAATATGATATCGCTTTGCAAATTCTGGGTCGGTCAAGATTGGTTCGATTTTACTGCGTGGTGGGTGCGGCATATTCTTGAAATCATAGTATGCAGATATCAAGGCATCCACCACCGCCCAATATTGCATATCAATATGATATCCGCGTGCATCCAACGACAACAGTTCATCATACTTGTCCCACAGATGGTATTTGATAAAGGATTTTGTGTATTCTGAATATGGCTTGAAAGGCTTTTTAATATCGCGCGCACATTTCTGGCGCAGTTTTTTCATAACCCCATTTTTATCATGCAAGATTTTTCCATATACAAACATATTCTGGTCTATATGGCGATGATTTTTCATATATGTTGCCATATATTCTTCCAGTTTATAAACAGGGTTGATTGTATATTCCATCAAGAACCCATCAACATAGCAATTGGACTTTTCCTGCCAGCCCATATTATTCTTGCCAACAATAACAACGTCTATGTCTGAAAATTTGGTTTGGTTGCCTGTGGTATAAGAACCGCACAGCAATGCCCCCTCGAACCAAGGTTCATGAATATATCGTTCCAAAAACTTATTTAATGCGATTTCCCATTTTTGCAGTTCGGGCTTTTGCTTTTTCATTTAATCTCTCCATTGTTAAATAATGCTAAAACCTCATCAAAGACAGGTTCCGCACCAATATATTGCATATTCCCCAAATCCTGGACAGGGAACCATTGCGCTGGGGTTGAAAATCAGTTCCGCTGAATCAACCAAATAGGATTTGCCATCTATATCATGAATATTTACCAAAGACATAAAATCCCCCATACATTATTAAGTAGTATTTTATCATAAAAACTGGCAGTTAGCAAACACCGCCCAAACATCGGGCCCCGCAAAATTGAAAATTTTGTGGGTGATACTGGGCGGTGTTTGTTTAAAATTTCATATGTCGCAAATGCCACCACAAAGAATGATGTCGACGCGGTTGCGGATTTAGTTTGCTAATAATTCGTTTTTGTTTACGTAACGAGTACGGCTTTTTTGTATCAGTTGCCCGTGTTGAAAATGCGCGTGCCATGCGCGGATAAACCCAATGTGTCCCATCTGTACGTTCGCGATTACGAACATCATTATATGTTGGTGTTTTTTCGTTTGGCAGACATCCAAACAGGCGCCAAAAATGACCGTTATAACAGTGTGTAAATGGACAGTTATGACACGCAGGGTTCTTTGGAATTTTTTTATCGGTGAACAGATTTCCAATTTCGCCACACGAAGAACAGCGGTTTATTTGACCGTTTGCTAAATTGATAGAATACATCCAATCGCCGGCATAGCAGAATTGTGTCACAGGTTGATTCCATATGGACATTTTATAATCAAACAGTGTTGATTTAAATTGTCCCCAAATTTTATTGTATTCATCTGGTGTGTGTTTAGTAAGTATTCCATATCCATTATTTTCATCGCGTGCAACCGTGATATGGGGCAGGGCGCCAAAATGTTTCAGTGAATATTCGCATATTTCTGGAATTTCTGGTTCCAGTTCGTCTGACGGTGTTATTTCTACGGTAATGCTTGCGCCGGCCCGCCATGCGTTGTTTACATTGTTCGTAAATGTTTCCAACAGTCCCAGCCGTTTTAATTCCATCCAATGGAAACTGCATTTAAAGAACAGTCTTTCTAAATATTCTGCGGGTAATTTCAATAAATCATTTATCGCATTTGTTTGTGTCATATTTGACACCACCATTACAAAATGACCTGCGGATAAAATCGATTTTATATATTCCAGATTTTGTGGCAGAATCAGTGTTTCGCCATGTGCGCAGAAATTAATAATTGCGCGCCCGCCCAGTCTTTTTATGGACAGTGCGTCTGCCAGTTGTTTTGGTGAGTATTCAAACTTTTGAATGGCGGCCCGTTCCAATTCATCACAGTGTTGTCCGACATAGCAATAACGGCAACGAAAATTACATGGCCATGTTGGTACAACTAATTCAATATAATTTACAATTTTATCTGATTTTTTAAACATAGAAACAGTCTCCTTGAAATATTATGTACCTTGATATTGACGCTATGATATGATTCATATTAATCTAATTCAAAACATATATTTTTGCAAGCGTTTAAAAATAATGTGTCTGTCCCAGGTTGCCCGCACAGCAGAAACAGACATCTCTATGTCACCCCCCCCCAGTGAAAATCAGGGAAATGCGCATAACAGATTTTAACCGATAATAAATATAATTGAAAACAAGATTTTTATTGATATAATTACAGTTATAATATTTATCTTATTGAAATAACTATTTTTATAAATATTGGATATGTATGGGAAAACGGTTAAAAATTATCGGTACTATGACGGGAAATTCAATGGACGCAATGGATGTTGTGTTGACAGAATTTAATGGGGATTGGATGCGCGATATTTGTTCTTGGTCGATGGATTATTCAAAAGAATTTCAATATGATATAGAATTTTTACGACAATCAGTTCATGATAAAACGCCCACAGAAATATTAAAAATGCCTGAATTTCATAAAATACACGATATGTATATAAAATATATGGCAACAGCGATTAAAGATATGTGTCAACGATATAATATAGATACAACAAAAATAGACGCTATTGGTTTCCATGGAAAAACATTAGATCATAATCCGCCTTCTGTTGCGCGGTTGAATAATACTTTGCCGTATACATTACAGATGGGGTCCGGGCAAATGTTATCTAATATGACAAATATTCCTGTCGTATACGATTTTCGCAGTGCGCCAATCATGAATGGTTCAGAAGCGGCCCCCCTAATTCCCGAACATAATGCACATATTGCGAAAATTGAAGGCGATGGAATATATTACAATGGGGGAAATACTTCTAATTTCGCCATGATTCAGGATGGTGTCGCACTGTTTGGAACAGATGTCGGACCATGTAATGAATATATTGATAACTATATAAGAAATAATTCAAATATGTCTTTTGATAAAGATGGATTGTATGGTAAACGTGGAAAATTAAATATAAATTTATTATATCAATTATTTAATGTCGGGCGGCAATTTTATGAACTCAGACCACCGAAATCTGGTGATCCACAATATTACAGAAAAAACGAAATTTTTCAATTAATACAACAGCAAAAATCAGACTTTTACGATACAGTGTATACTTTGGAATACTTTGCTGCATATATTGCAGTTTTGGGTTTGCGTTTTATAGGACAAGAAAAAATTCCAAATAATTTTATTTTGTTTGGTGGTGGATGGAAAAACCCGATAATACGACACAGCTTTGATGCGTTATTACGGGGGGATTCTTATGTTTTGCCACAACATAAAAAAGATTTTGATTCAATACAGCAAAGGTTAAAAGGGGCGCCAGTTATAAAATATTCTCGATTTGGAAAAATGATGGAACCCAGATTGTTTGCTGATATGGCAAGATACAAAATAGAAAACAAGGCCTGGCCAATACCTGGTTCAAAAAATGTTGTATGTGGACGGACTGCATACCCACAGGCGACAAACATGTATACAGATAAAATAAATATTGCTGCAAAAGGTTGGCAAGAGAGGGTAAAACAATGATTAAACCAATATATGCTGCGTTTGTATGTGTCGGCGGTACGGAATTATCGTGTGATGAAGTGCGTTTTTTGCGCGAATTTAATCCTGTGGGTGTAACATTGTTTAAAAGAAATATATTAAATCCAGACCAGTTAAGAAAATTAACTGATGATATTCGTAATGCGGTTGGGCGCCCAGATTTTTTAATTGCAATAGATCAAGAAGGGGGAACTGTTCGTCGTATGCGTCCCCCGTATTGGCATGAATATATATCTCAACAACAAATGGCCACATTGCCTGAAAATTTAGCAACAAGATTAATAGAATTACATGCTCTTTTAATTTCTAATGATTTAAAACAAGTTGGTATAAATGTAAATTTTGCCCCAGTGGCAGATGTTTTGCACGCAAATACCAGTTATATTTTGGCACCGCGTTGCTTTTCTGATAATCCGGAAACGGTTGCACGATACGCAAAGATATTATCTGATACATATATTAACAATGGGATATGTCCTTGTATAAAACATTTGCCTGGACACGGTTTTGCAGAACAAGACCCACATATTGGATTATCAATAATAAAAGAACCTTTGTGCAAATTAAAATCAGATTGGTTGCCATTTAAAAAATTATCAAAAACGGTTCCTATGGGAATGGGTGCACACATAATTATTCCTGAAATAGACAAAAAACCAATAACTCAATCAATAAAAGGCACAGATTTAATAAGAAATGAAATAAATTTCGATGGTTTGTTGTTAACCGATGCAATAGAAATGCGGTCTTTATCTGGTTCTTTGTCTGAAAAAGTAACATCCTGTATAGGTGCCGGTTATGATGTAGTCTGTTTTTGTTCTGGGCATAATCAAAATAACCCAAATATTGTTTCAGAAAATGTTGAAGTTTTAAAATCAGCTGGCATTTTATCGGATAAATCTGTGTCCAGATTGAATAAAGTAACATCGATTATAAATATGCCATATAAAGGAATTGATGTAAAAACATTGCGATCAGAATATGATTATCTTGTCAGCAAAACAAAAGAAATATTTATTAATAAAATTGATGGCACAGAAAATTGAGGCGATAAAACAAGATAAATTTTTTACTTTTTATTATTAGTTTTGAAAGTTTAATAATGTCCAAAAAATGAATATTTTTGAAACAGAATCATTGAACTGTGAAAATCCTTGGAAAACCAAAGAAAAACCGCCCTTTAACAGGACGGTGTAAAATCTTGGCTCGGCGCAGCTTGTTCATACCGGCACGAAAACCCAGATGAATTCAAGCGCCTGGTCGCAGTCGCAGAAATATTTCTGAAATAATAAAGTTGACAAAAACAACAAATTTCTCTATAATAGATGGGAAATGACAAGAAATAGTTTGCATTTTAATCAGATTTCAAACGGTGCGCAGTTTTGCGTACGTGGTTTTTATTACGCCTATTGACCCCTTATGGTGTTATGGGTTTGATTGGCTTTGGCACCATAAGGGGTATATGCCAAAGCCAATTTTTTTTATTCATTAAACAAAAAACAAAGGATTTAAGTAATGAAAACCAAAGAACAAATTATTGATGAAATTCTGGATAGGGGCATAATCGTTGATATTTTGCCATCGCGTGCGGAATTTAAGAAAAAATTATTAACCGAAAAACTGCGCTTTTTTATCGGTGCAGACCCAACAAATACATCGTTGCACCTGTCGCATGCCAAGAACTTTATGTTATTGGAAGAGTTCAGAAAATTGGGACACGAAGTCTTTGTATTGTTCGGTGACTTTACCGCATGCATTGGCGACCCCAGTGACCGAAATTCTGCGCGCGCCAGATTAACACCGGAACAAGTGCATGAATTTTCTGCCGATTGGGTGCGTCAGATTTCGCCAATTATCAACTTTAACGACCCAGACAACCCAGCCAAAGTGGTCTTTAATGGTGAATGGTTGAATAAACTGACTATGCGTGATTTGATTGAATTGTCATCAAATACAACGGTTCAACACATGCTGGAACGTGATATGTTTCAGAAACGGTTGGCGAACAACCGGCCAATTCACCTGCACGAATTCCTGTACCCAATTTTCCAGGGCTTTGATTCTGTGGCGTTGGATGCGGATGTTGAACTGTGTGGCACGGACCAGACATTTAACGCACTGATGGGACGTACTTTGTTGCGCAAATTAAAGAACAAAGAAAAATTCATTGTGTGCAATAATCTGATGGAAAATCCGGTGACGGGCGAACTGATGTCAAAATCGCGTGGCACAGGCGTTTTCTTGAATGTCGATGCTGATACTATGTTTGCGCAAATTATGGCGCAACCCGATGAAATGATACGTATATTACTGATAAACAATACGCGTGTTCCATTGGCGGAAATTGATGCGTTGGATATTGAAAAAGAACCAATGCAGGCAAAACTTTTTGCCGCCCAGAAAATAACGGAAATA
>JAZQGC010000002.1:0-81644 GCA_045539815.1 Candidatus Enterousia sp.
AACAAAAGCCATCAGCTCACCAACACCACATGTATCAGCATTGGTAAATTTGCCATTTTTATCAATGTTACACTGACCATTTCCATACAACGCAGCACAGGCAGCAACCTTGTCCTGACACATGGTACGTGCCGCATTTGCCGCCAACGCCCCCGATGCCTGGGCCGTTGTTTTATCAAAATTCTTTAATTGCCCCGTCTGTTCATCATAACATTCGCCCATGGTTGTAACGCACGAAGACCTTACTTCTTCTATTTTTTCGTCTTGGGCCTGGGCAATTTCAATCAGGGCAGTGCGCTTGAATTCTGTCCAAACAATATCTGCGATATCACGACATGTATCCAACGCCCCAGATACAAACTGACGCTTGGAATCCAAGAATTTGTTAAATTCGGCATTTTTACCCAACACATCCGCCGAACCATCCAAATCAATCAAATCAACCATTTTGAACAGTTTCGTTGAATAAATCAGTTCACCCGATGTTTGATTTACATAAACCCCAGAATAATCCAAACAACGTCTGTAATCTTCACCGCAAATTGTATCGCGTGTAATTTCTGTCTTGACCTTGGTCAAACATTCATTAACATCCGCAGAATTATGCGCGCGATATTCTTCTAATCGTGCCTCACGCAAATATTTTTCCGCCTGACGCACAGTTTGCATTACGGCCTCGCGCTGGGAATCAACCTTTTTCTCGTACAGGTTACAATCCTGATTAATCATAATATTATAAGAACTGGTCGCCATATTCAGCACAGCCGAATTCTGACATGCATCCGTCACCAATTCCAAACACTGTTTATTCGAAGTGTTGTATAATTCGATTCCTTCCAATGATTTTAATGGATCTTCCCCACGTCCAGAATCATCAAACATTGAATTCGTACTGCCCCAAATATCATCCATATCAACAGTAAAATCAATCAGTTCTGGTTCTTTGTCTTCTGGGGCATTTACCTTTTTTCTGCCCGCCAGCAAATCCCCAATTTCATTTAATATTGATTGTGCACCACTGACATCGTTTTTAATTGCATCCTCGCCAACGGTGGCGGTGTACATTGCATTAACCTCAGCCGCGGTCTTGTCCACGGCATTTAAATTATTATCTTCGAACCGTTGTAATAAAACCTTGGCCTGGTCCAGTGCAGCCTCGGTATCGCGGAATTCTGTAAACTTAGAACTGCAAAAACAACGACGATAGGTATCATTGGCATTTGCACAAAATTGATCCATACACGTCGCATAAGATTCACGACATTGCGCGTATCCACCACCAATCTTGGACACATCAGAAAACACGGCCGTTGCACGCGCCGCACGTCCCATATCCGCCTTTTTAATTTTAAGACCACCCGCACGCGCGACCCCGGTTGTCCCCTTGACTGCACTGCGTGCCGCCCCGGTTGAAACGCTGCGCACCGGTGTTACCGCACTGCGTCCAGACTGAACCACAGTTTTATTTGTTGCACTGCGCGATGCATTTGACGCACTGCGCGCCGGTGTCATACTGCGCACAGAAACATTTGCGCCACGCCCCGCAACCGCCGAACGCGAACGAACCGTCGACACAGACGCAGAATCACCATTACCACGAACAACAACCTTGGCATCAGTGCGCGGACTGCCAACACCAGAATTATTTAAAACGGCACTGCGTGGATTTGGCGCCTGGGCAGCAAACACAGACGACGCACAAAACAGCATCGCCACACCCGCATAAATCTTTGAAAAATTCGCCATTACACGCTTCAACTTTTTCTCTCTTTGATTGATTTTATCATTTTTTATACATGTGAATCAACACCAAAATTATTATTTATATATTTTTTATATCTTTTGCGTCAACCATCCCCATATTCAGCCCCCAAAACAAAGAATACAAACCATACGCATCTTCATACATTGCATACGCAACATCCATATCCCCCGCCGCCAGGCGCGTATTTGCCACCTGTAACAAATCCATTGCGTCCCCCAACAGACGCACCGACAGGTCCCATAAATCCGTTCCTTCGGTCAATATACGCCCCATTAATGACCGTCGTACACTTTTAACCATACGACACAAATCAGACTTATCACAAATTCCCATTACACGCTCTATGGCAATCAGATTCATTAAACCAATTGTTAAATCCTGATCCGCAGACAAATCCAATGAATTAGCCTTTTTAGAATTATCTGCCTTTTCAACCATTTTTACCAATTTTGTCTTGTTCATATTTTTTTGCCTTTTTTTAATCTGACGTTTCAGCGCATTTTACAACGCCACGCATATGCGCAGAACGCGCACGCGGATTATTTTCTAACTCATCTGCGGATGGTGTTGTGGCCCTGATCGCCATAAAAGGGGCCTGTTGCACGGTTGGCATGCGTGGATCGCCCGGCGCCACGGTCCATGATTTAAATGTATTCTTTACAATTCTGTCTTCCAGTGAATGAAAGGTTACACACACGCACTTGCCACCAACACTCAGTAACCCTGGCACAACAGATAACGCCCGTTCCAATTCACCCATTTCATCATTTACCGCAATACGCAATGCCTGAAACACAGGCGCAATATCGCGCGGATTATAAATCAAATCACGCAACTGAAAAGTCGTCTGGGGCAGGGCATCTTTGATTGCACGCGCCAAAACCCCGGCCTTGGACACATCGCCATAGTTACGCAAAATTGTTGCCAAATCAGCAACCGACAACCGTTCTATTAATTCCGCTGCCGTCATACCAGACGCAGACATACGCATATCCAATGGCGCATCCGCACGAAATGAAAAACCACGCATCGGAACATCAATCTGCATCGAAGAAATCCCCAAATCAAACACAATCGCATCAACGCGTTGATTTAAATTCGCAATTTCTGAAAAAGCACTTGGCACGAAACGAAAGCGACCATCAAATTCCGCAATCAACGCATTTGCATCCGCCACAACATTTGGGTCCCTGTCAAACGCGATAACATTTGCACCTGCATTTAAAAAGGCACGCGAATACCCGCCCGCACCAAAAGTACAGTCAACAACCGTCTTGCCAGATATATCACCCAGCGCGACCATAACATCATCTAATAAAACCGGAATATGTTTCATTTTATTCCACCTCTACCCGCAATCCCAACGCGGTCAAATCAGATACCGTTGTATCGCCCAACTCGACCCCACCGGGCAATACCAGTGTCGCAACCTTGTCCGCACCATGCAGATTTAAAACAACCTGGGTATATCCACGTGGCAATGCCACCAAGGCCTTTTTTACATCCTGTAAAACCTGTTGATTGCGAATATCCAATGTGATTTTCTTGGCTATTTTGGCAACCCATTGCGTCAACGGCACAATAGAATCAACAAATATAGATACACGATCATCGCGATTAGATGTCTTGCCAGAAATTAACACAACACTTTCCCCGGACAGTATTTGCGCAAATTCAATCGCCGCATCACCAAACGCCACAGCGTCTATATTCCCAGAACTGTCTGACGCATTGATTGTTATCATTTCCTTGCCTGTCTTGGTGCGTCTGCGTCCAAAAGAATTCACATTTGCCGCAATTTGTACAGATTTTCTGTCGCCCAGAGCCTCTAATGTTGCGCTGGTTGCCAGGTTTGCCCGTGCAATTAAATGCTTGTATTGATCCAACGGATGGGCGGAAATATAAAATCCCAACGCCGACAATTCATTTTCCAGTTTTTGTCCGAATGTCCACGGTTCTGTTTTTGGTAAATTCTTTTGTAATCTGTCTTCGACCACATCGTCTTCGATTGTATTCGCAAACAATGACAACATATTCGCCCCATCGCGTGATTTTGCGGCATACGACAAAATCGCATCTGCGTTCATATACACACGCGCACGATTAGGTTCCAACGAATCCAACACGCCTGTTTTTGCAAAGGCTTCCAAAATTCGTTTGTTCATAATTGGGGCACAGCGCTTTGCAAAATCGGTCAAGTTTTTAAATTTTCCGTTTGCGTTTCGTTCTGCAACAATCGCATCTGTTGCGACCGTACCAACGCCCTTTAACGCTGCCAATCCGTACACGATTTTTCCATCTTTGACCGTAAACAAAGATTCACTTTGGTTAATATCAGGCGCCACTATTTGTATTCCAAAATTAGCCTTGGCATCATCAACGAACAGCGCCAATTGATCCGTATCATTTAAATTACTGGACATCGATGCCGCCAAGAATTCCGGCGTAAAATTTGCTTTCAGATACGCGCATTGATTTGCAACAATCGAATACGCAATCGCATGAGACTTATTAAAGGCGTATTTTGCAAATTCCTTGAACTTTTCCCACAAATCCTTGGCGGTATCACGATCCAAAGTACCTTCTTTTTCACAGCCTGTATAGAACTTGCCTTCCAGTTCATTTAACATTTCAATCAGTTTTTTACCCATGGCCTTGCGCACGTTATCAGATTCCCCACGGGTAAAGCCCGCCAACGCACGTGTCAACTGCATAACCTGTTCTTGATAAACAATAATACCATATGTTTCTTTTAATATTGGTTCTGCCTTTGGGTGAACATATTCTATTTCTTCTTCGCCATGCATACGTGCGATAAACTGTGGGATAAACGCGATTGGTCCGGGACGATTCAATGCATTTAACGCAGATATTTCCAAGAAACTTGTCGGATGCATTTTACGTAATGTCTGTTGAACAAACGGGGCATCGAATTGGAAAATACCTTCTGTCAGTCCCTGTTGCCATAACTTCATCGTTTTTGGATCATCTGTCGGAATCTGATCTAAATCAATATTGATACCGCGCGTTTGTTGAATCAAACGTGTCGCATACTTTAACACCACCAGTGTTTCCAACCCCAAAAAGTCAAATTTAATCAACCCAGATTTTTCCAAGTACTTTCCATCAAATTGACATGACGGCAACGGGTTGGCAGGATCCCTGTATACAGGTGCAATTTTTGTCGTTGGTCGGTCCCCGATAACGACACCACAGGCATGTTGTCCCAGATTTCGTAATGAACCTTCTAATTCTTCTGCGACCATAACAACCTTGTTTAAATCTTGGTCGTTATTTAATATATCTTGTATTTCACCAGACATATCCACCGCGTCTTTCAGTGTTTTTGCATCTTGTGGTACCAACTTTGACAATCTGTCAGATTTGGAATAGGGCATACCATACACACGCCCAATATCACGAATTGCACCGCGTGCCAACAATTTACCAAAGGTAATAATACGACACACAGAATCATGACCATACTTATCGCACACATACGCCAATACGCGTTCAATACCCGTTGGTTCAAAATCAACGTCAAAGTCCGGCATAGAAATACGATCCGGGTTTAAAAATCTTTCAAACAACAACCCATATTTCAACGGATCAACATTTGTAATACCCAACGCCCACGCCACAATAGACCCCGCACCAGATCCACGCCCTGGTCCCGTCAAAACATCATTGTTTCGACACCACTCAATATAATCAGCCACAATCAAAAAATATCCTGGGAATCCCATACCGATAATAACCCCCAGTTCAAATTCTGCCTGTTCATAATACGGCGCAGTATCTGTAATATTATGTTGTTCCAATCTGCGTTTCAAACCATCCATTGTCTGGTCGCGCAACATTTGACACTCGGTCTCTAAATCATCGCCAAAGCGCGGCAACAACGGTTTTTCATGAACATTAACCATAAATCCACATCTTTTCGCAATCACGACTGTGTTTTCTATTGCTTCTGGCAGATCAGAAAATATTTCTGCCATTTCTTCATACGATTTAAAATACTGTTCAGAAGACTTTCTGGCGCGTTCTGGATCGATTACCTTGGTCTGTCCCAAGACACAACTTAACGCATCTGCCGCCTCGTAATCAGTATTGGCCGCAAAACATACATCATTTGTTGCAACGATTGGGACATTAAATTCCTGTGCCAGCTTTAAAAACATTGGTTCTGTTTTGATTTGTTCATCCAGTCCATATCGTTGAATTTCAATATAAAATCGATTATCAAAAATCTCTATCATACGCTGTGTTAAAATCCGCGCCTGAGAATCTTGGTTATTCAATATCGCCATACCGATTGGCCCGGTATGCGCCCCAGACAAACAAATCAAACCAGAACTATACTTTTGTAATTCATCCAATGTTACATATGGTCCCAAATGATGATTGTCGGCCCGCATATACATAACCCGATTTAAATCACATAAATTTAAATATCCTGCATGATTTTGTGCCAACAAGACCAGCTTGGACAAAGAATCCTGACGCAGTATTTTTGGATCTGCGCTATGTTGATTTACAGATATTTCCAGACCAATTATGGGTTGCACCTTGTTTTTCGGCATAACATCTGAAAATTCTGCGCACCCCGACATCAAATTCGTATCGGTCAACGCGCACGCAAACATACCCGCCGCCTGACACAGGGCAGGGATTTGCTTAATTGTCAGGGTACTGGCACCAACCGAAAAACGCGAATGAGTTCTAAGATGAATAAATTTACTTTCCATACAGAAAACCATAGCAAAAATTCACATCCAAAGGCAACACAATATTTTACAAAAAAACATTGACAAACAACAAATATTGTGATACGTTTTGTAGCAGAAACAATAACAGGAAAAGAATATGAAACAAAAATTTTTTGATTCAAAAACAATTGTTGCACTAAGCGTGTTCACAATCGGCATGGGGACGATATTCGTTCTGCGCAACACTATTTTTAAACAACCAGAAAAAAATACAAAAACAGAAATTCCCACACCGCAAAAACAAGACACAACAACAGATTTTGCGACAACAAACGACACGCTTTATGTTATTCGCACACAATATACCCACGGCAAACGTCATGATAAACAATGTTGGTGCATTGACCACCAGGGAAAACAACGCACAGAAAACTGTCCAGACTTTACAGAACCTGGCGACACGCTTATCATCCAGGATTCGCCGCAATACATTTTCAAAAAAACAAAAAATATTACACTGGAACGCAAAATCCAAGAATATGCAAAACAATATTAATATAAAAATTCCCTGACAATGGGAATTTTATTTTTTGTTTTTCTTTTTATACCGGTCCCAATATTTCATAAATATCGTCATATCAGTATCAGGATTCTGCGCAATTGACAATGTATCCCAATCAATAACCGCAACTATATTCAAATCAGAATCAAACAACAAATTGGTTTCGTTCAAATCGAAATGCGCCAAAACACGACGCCGTTTTTTTGGTGTTTTTTCCTTGGTACGAACCTGCATACTGTCCATAAACCTGTTGTTTTCTGGAATATCATCAATATCAATCGACTGTAATTGACATATAATATTCGTCACCTGATTCAATATCTTATCTTCATTTTTTAACACGAAATCTTTATCAAAATCATACACATCCATACCGGCGACCGCTTCGCATACATACATCGGCACACTATCGTCTGCATAAATCCGTGGAACCACGACATCCAATCTGTCTGCAACATAATTTAACAAAAATTCAAAATTTTTTAATTGTTCAACGGAAACATTACGAAATATTTTTACATAGTATTTATCATTAACCACACAGACAACGCGATTTAATGTTATTTGTCGCACAAAGTGAATTGTTTTAATTTTTTTTATTCCATATACACGTCTGATTAATCTGGCTATTTTTGGATAAAACAGAAAAACATTTATTTTTCCACGCCATTTATGACGATTTTTTTTACCATATATAAAACACGATACTAAATTACTGATAAAAAACGGAATTTTATGCATTTTACAATCTTTCTTGAACGAATTTTATCATACCAGATACAAATTTTTTTATCAAGAATTAAATCCCCAAATTGGGGATTTGCCTTAATTCAATTTACCACAACAGTGCTTAAACTTTGCACCAGATCCGCACGGGCAGGGCGCATTACGTCGCGAATCTGCGGTCGCTTGGTTCAAACCTTCGTCATGCTGTTTACGTTGTGCTTCTGTGGCAGCAACATCTTCACGGGTCAATTCCATACGCGATATATAAGATATCGACATTATTTTGAAATTATTCACCGTATTTTTAAACAACTCTAACGCTTCGCGTTTATATTCATATAATGGATTTTTCTGTGCATAACCACGCAATCCAATCGCGCTTTGCAGATAATCCATTTGTTGCAGATGCTTTTTCCACACCGCATCCAACGCCCCCAACATCATCTGACGCGACGCCATCTGCATTAATTCTGGACCATACCTGTTTGTTTGATATTCATATCTGCGCATTGCCAAATTCAACAATGTTTCATATGCCTTGCGTTCTGTAATTTGCTCATCAGACTTCCATTTTTCGATATCTGTAATATCCAATGCGAACACACGCACCATCGCATTATGAATACCTTCCAGATTCCAATCCGCAGGCATTGCTTTTTCTGGGATATTATTTTCACAAATAATTTCCACAACATCGCCAATCATTTCATGTGCCAACGAACTTAAATCTTCGCTGACCATCAAATCATCGCGCTGTTTATAAATAACGCCACGTTGTTCATTCATAACATCATCATATTTCAGCAATTCTTTACGGGCTTCGAAATAACGCGCCTCGACCCGTTTTTGCGCCTTTTCCAACGCTTTGGTAATCCACGGATGGGTTATTGCCTCGCCTGTCTTTAAGCCCAGCGTTGTCAACATGCCCTGCAAACGCGCAGCACCAAATATACGCATCAAATCGTCATCCAGCGCCAAAAAGAACTTCGAATCCCCCGGATCACCCTGGCGACCAGAACGACCACGCAACTGATTATCAATACGACGCGATTCATGACGTTCTGTTCCAATCACATACAAACCACCTGCGTCCAAAACTTGTTTCTTATTCGCCTCTATTCTGGAATAAATTTCCTGTTTTTTTGCTTCGAAATCTTCTGCACTTGAATCCAGTTCGGCAATCAGTTCTTCTGCATTACCCCCCAGTTTAATATCGGTACCACGTCCTGCCATATTTGTTGCGATTGTTACCGCGCCTGGTGCACCAGCCTGCGCAACAATTTTTGCTTCGGATTCATGATGTTTTGCATTTAAAACCGCGGGTTCAATTCCCAATTTTTTACGCACAACTGCGGCCAATTCTTCGGACCGTTCAATAGAAACCGTACCGACCAACACCGGCTGTTTACGACGCATACAATCTTCGATTTGTTTCAAGATTGCATCATATTTTTCTTCTTTGTTCCGATATATTTCATCATGATGATCAATACGTGCCACGGGCCTGTTTGTTGGGATGGACACCACGCGCAACTTGTAAATTTCTTCAAATTCCGCGGTTTCTGTCATTGCAGTACCTGTCATACCAGACAATGTCGGATACAATCTGAATAAATTTTGATACGATATACTGGACACGGTCTGATTTTCTGGCTGAACCACAACGTGTTCTTTGGCTTCAATCGCCTGATGCAATCCCTTGCCAAAGCGACGGCCGCTCATAACACGACCTGTAAATTCATCTACAATTAATATTTCGCCATTACGCACAACATAATTAACATTTTTCTGATACAAATGGTGCGCCAACAAAGACTGTTGAATATGCATAACCAATGCAGCATTTTCTGACGCATACAAATTATCCCCGACCAGCAATCCTGCTTCTTTCAACAATTTTGTTGCCGTATCAACCCCAGATTCTGTTAATGTAACATGTCTGTCTTTTTCATCTTTCTTAAAGTCCGCATCACAGAACTGTGCGACCACTGCATCAACCTTGGCATACAGCTCGCTGGTATCTTCGGCAGGACCAGAAATAATCAACGGCGTACGCGCTTCGTCAATCAAAATACTGTCAACTTCGTCAACAATTGCAAAAAAGAACGGACGCAATACTTGTTGAGATTTCAAAAATTTCATATTATCACGCAGATAATCAAATCCCAGTTCCGAATTTGTAACATATGTAATATCACATGCGTATGCAGCGCGTCTTTCTTCGTCTGTCATATCATGCTGAATAATACCAACACTCAACCCCAGGAATCGATATATTTCGCCCATCCATTCGGCGTCACGCGATGCCAAATAATCATTAACCGTAATCAGGTGTGCACCCTTGCCATGCAGGGCCTTTAAATACATCGCCAATGTGGCAACCAGCGTTTTTCCTTCACCAGTTCTCATTTCTGCAATCTGCCCATTGGTCAGCACCATACCGCCAATCATCTGCACATTAAAATGACGCAGACCAATTGTTCTAACTGATGCCTCGCGTACTAATGCGAACGCGTCTGGCAAGATATCTTTTTCCTTGTCCCCGGCTGCCAAGCGTGCACGCAACACATCCGTCTGGGCACGCAATTCATCATCACTCATTGCGTGATATTTCGGTTCTAAATCATTAATCAAAGAAACAGTTTTATCATACCCTTTAATCAAGCGATCATTTGCCGACCCCAAGATTTTACCAATAACATTTTTAATCATCTTTCTTCCTTATCTATTTTTATCACGCAATATATAGCAATTTTGCCCCTTGCGGTCAAGATACTTTATGATATAATGAAACAAAACCAATTTAACAAGTGCAAAATATAATTTTTTTATACAAATCAGGGGGAAAACAGATATGCGCGAACCAATTCAAGACTTGCAAACAAACAACATAACCAGCGAAATTTACACAATCGCACCGACACAAATTGAATATATCGCGCGCATTTTCGGCAACACTGTCGCAGAAACAATGAACATGCGAACATTTGCCCCAAAAATTCGTCAAATTGCAGAACACGCATTGCGCCATGCGCTCAGCGCTGCAAAACATATGGGCGAAAAGAAATAGCACCATAAAAATATTGAAATTCACAAAAAAAATGCTAACATGCACCACACAAGACAGGCGGGACATGGCGGGATTTTTTTATCCCGAGGAAAGTCCGGGCTGCACGAGACGGCGTACCGGCTAATATACCGGGCGGGGCGACCCGACGATTAGAGCAACAGTGACGAAACGATTAAATTCGAGTGAAACGGGCAATCTCTACGCGCAGCAACTTCAAATAGGCTCCCGATATGGGTCTCGCATGGGGGCGGGTAGAAGGCTTGACATATAACAGTAATGTAATATGCAGATTAATCATGTCCAATACCAATTGGTATTACAGAACCCGGCTTACAACCTGTCTTGTATAAAAAAACACGCGCCACGCGTGTTTTTTATCTTTATCTGCTTTTTAACAATTGCTTGTTCAAACCATCCAACAATTCATTAAACATGATATACGCACCTTGCAGGGCAGACTTGCGCCAACCCGCATCTGACGGGTACCAACTTTCTGTCAAATTATCCCAGGTTTCTTGATTAATCTTGCCATAATTCAGCAAATCGTATCGCGCATCCCCCATATCCATACGCTTGTATATCGGTGACATGATTGGAAACTCACCAGTACCAATTTCAAAATCCGCGGTATAAATCGGTATATTTTTATTCGAATACCGCTGTTCCAACGCATCAACCAAATCCCCCAACAAAGTCGGCCCATTCACAGCATTTTCGTCCGCAATCACATCAATACCAGAAAATATACTATCAAAGAACTGTGTATTAACATGTTTTCGCGGATGCGACACCAATAATTGACACGATGCATTGGCACGCTTTCTGTCAAAACGCCCCAATCCCGTATGAAAACCAACAGAAATCAACGACGACGCATCAGTCATGATTTCATCATAAATTTTCATTGTCATTGTATTTTCAATCATTGGCGCAGCGCCACCATAAAACAGTCCGTATGGAAACACATATTGTCCGTTACTGATTGCGGCCCACACACCATCTTTCAGATGTTGCGCACGAAAGGCCTTGATTGCATTTTTCTTGTGAACTTTATCCGGTTTCGATAACAACAAGTCGTGCGCCAACGCATATCGTGGATTTCGTGGCAAATCATCAGTCTTGTTAAAATCAACACCAAAATTTCGATTTAAATCAACCAGTCCGCCACGAACATTATCCATAACCTCGCGCATACGATTTTGCATACCCCAGCCATTAATCACATGAATCAAGACAACAGTGTATTTCTGCAAAAAATCTTTTGATAAATTATTTGCAAATTTATCCAAGAACATCAATTGTGCTGCACTGCCAAAATAACCTTCTATGCCATGAATTCCCGAATTAAACACAATTTTATTCGGCCCACAACCAATTGACACATACGGAATATCAAATTCATGATCTTGTGCCACAGCCCAACGAACACGATTATATCTGCTGGCACTTTTTACAAACTTATCGGTTGCCTGATGCCAATCTTCTGAATAATATCGTTGCATAATAAAACAAACCCTTTATTGGATAACAATCACATTACCTTGCCTTGCATTGGGTAAAAAGTCAACTGTATTTTTTCCCAACTGCTAAATTCATTTACAGGCAACATACGAAATGGCTGACATGTATCAATTGCATCTTTAATGGTATCCAACACATACGCAAACGCCGAATCTGTATCTGCGCGCGCGGCAGATTCAAACCACACATTTTGCACAGTTCCATTTTTACGCATCTTTAAATGCGCAACTGCGCGAATATCAGATATATCAGAACGCGTCGTATCAACGACCCAACAACGTGTCATTGCAACACGAATTGCATCAACAACAGAAACAGTCATTGTTCTGTCCAGGGACAAGACCTCGCGATTGACACGTACAACACGTTTCTTTTTAGGCTGTTCTGGCGCTTGCTCTTTTAATTTTTCATCCCGTTTTTCTAACTTATCATCTTTCTTTAAGTCTTCAACCAAAGTCGTTGTTTTTATTTCTGTTTTTTCAACTTCAACCTTTGTTTTTTCTGGTGATTTTTCCGATTGTTTTACATTTTTATCTGGCGTTCCAACATTATACAACTTTGTATCTTTTCCGGACACAACCACATCATCTAAATCTATTTCTACAATTTGAATTCTGTCTGGCGTTACCAATTGCGCACGATTAATAACCAATGTAACAGATGTCAAAATCAGGGCCACTAATAATAAATGCCCACAAACAGACATTAAAATATTTTCCAACGAAAATCTGCGCCACCAACTGTTCATAAATTACTCCGGCTGGGTACGCAAACCAACTTTTTGGAACCCTGCATCTTTCAGTTTTCCCATAACCGACATAACAGCCCCATAATCAGCATGCGTATCACCGCTTATCATGATAGTTAAATTTGGATTTTCACCCCGCATTGCGATTGCACGTTTTACAATATCATCACGCGTCATCTGTGTTTCAGACAAAAAATAACGCCCACGAGAATCGACACTGATTTGAATTGCATGATCGTTTCCCGTCATTGCGGACACGCCCGCACGCGGCAATTCCAAATCAATCCCCGTGGTCATCATCGGTGTAGTAACCATAAACACAGCCAACAACACCGTCATAACATCAATCATTGGTGTCAGCTGTATTCCGCCATCTGATTGTCTGCGCCGAATTCTGGACATAACACCCCCCCGATTATTTTTTTGATTTTAAATCGCGCACATCCTGGACCATACGATCGTATAAATCGTCTGATTTTTTCGCAAAGCACTGATGCGCAATCGCCGCAGGAATTGCAGCAATCAACCCCAACGCAGTTGTCCCCAATGCCACTGCCAACCCTGGGGCAATAACACCAATACTGACAGACTGATTTACACCAATTGACGCAAAAGAATCCATAACCCCCCACACGGTTCCAAACAAACCGATAAACGGAGAAATATACGCCACCATCGACAAAAACCACAAATTCTTGTCAAACGGTTTTATTTTTTTATCAACAACAGTTTCCAGATTATCTGATTCTTTGATTGATAACGGGCTTCTTTTTACCATGCGCCACAGGCGAATTTTTTCAATAATCACCGCCCATGACAAAACACTAAACACAACCAACACAATCGACACAAACAATGTCATCAAATCGCCAGTAAACAAACTTAGCATTGAAAAATTATTTTCCATTTTTTCTTCCTTTTTAAATCAAACCTTCAATAAACTCTGCTGGTATCCTTTTTGGACGCATATCCGCACCCAAATAAACCACTTTTATGTTTATTATAGCACAAACGACACCATCTTTTACAAATTTTTGTTCAATTTTGACAACCACCGCACCAACATCTGTCATTTGTGTTTCAACAACAAAATCGTCTGCAACGCGCAACGGCTGCAAATATTTAATATTCAACTCACGCACAACAAAGCCAATATCGCCATCAACTGTTACATGTCCGCGCAACCAATTCATCCTGGCACGTTCTGCGATTTCCAGATATCGTGCATGATAAACGATACCTTCGGCATCTGTATCTGCATACGCAATTGTAAAAGGGAAAATATGCGTTTTCATTTTACAAAGTCCCCCGCATCTATATTTAATTCTGCCTTCAATCTTTGTGCAACACGACTTTTTATTTCATCAAAAACATTCCGCAACACAGGTTCAAAGTCAAACAAAGCCGCAAAATCCGCACTAAAAAACATCTTCCAATAGAAATTATCCGCATAATCACCAATATACGCCAAATCTTGGGCGCACATATGTTGTACGGTCGTATCCATAATATCCAACGCCTTGGCCAAGCGCGCCTCGTTTGTCTGGCGTGCATCATATTCTGCAAACAAATCTGCAACATGATTATTGCATACCAAGTTCAATATTGTCTTTATCGCATTTGTTTCTGCCAAACGCTTTTCTTGACGAACTTGATCCGTCTGTTCATGCAACGGCACATCATGCATAATCGCTTCTGGTAAATCATGCAACAGACACAATTCCAACACGCGTTGCATATTATATTCACCCTTTAAATAAGGCGCAAACACCATTGCCATCATCGCCATATTCCACGAGTGCGACGCCACAGCCTGTTTTTTTCCGTCTGACATACGCGTCAACCGATATTCGCATTCCAGTTTTTCTGCAATCTGCAAGAAATCAACAATATTTTTCATATTTTTATTTTTCCAACCCCAGATGCCGATACCCCAAATCTGTAATCACACGACCACGCGGGGTGCGCTGAACAAATCCCAATTGCATCAAATAAGGTTCAATCACATCTTCAATTGTATCGCTTGGTTCGGACAAGGCCGCAGACAAATTTTCAATTCCAACAGGGCCACCTGCATAAAATTTTATTATTGTATTCATATACTCACGGTCTATTTCATCCAATCCTGATCCGTCAATATGCAATTGAAACAATGTTGTTTTTATTGTATCTGCGCTGATTTCTTTCTTGCCCAATGCGGCGGCAAAATCACGCGCACGTTTTAACAATCGATTTGCAATACGCGGTGTTCCACGTGCGGCACGCGCCAACATCAACGCACCATCAGCATCGATTTGCGTTCCCAAAATATTTGCACTGCGCGAAATAATTTTTGCCAAATCTTCTGGCGAATAAAATGTTAACCTTAAATCAATACCAAATCTGTCCCGCAATGGATTAGACAACAAACCCGTACGCGTTGTTGCCCCGACCAGCGTAAACGGGGGCAGGTCGATACGCACACTTTTTGCGCTGGGCCCTTCGCCCAACATGATATCCAGTTTAAAATCTTCCATCGCAGAATACAAAACTTCTTCAATTGCCGTTGGCAATCTATGGATTTCATCTATAAACAGAACATCCATTGGTTCCAGCGCGGTCAAAATTGCCGCCAGATCCCCCTGTTTGGTCAGCATCGGCGCAGCCGTTGCCCGAAAATTAGTACCTAATTCATTTGCCACAATATGCGCCAATGTCGTTTTCCCCAGCCCCGGGGGGCCATACAGCAAGACATGGTCCATCGCTTCCCCACGCGCACGCGCCCCGGACACAAACACTGACAAATTCTGTTTTAAACTGTCATGACCAATAAAATCAGCCAAACAACGTGGACGAATCGTCTGCGCCATATCGTCTGGGATATTTGCATCTAAAAAGCGTTCTTTGTTTTGCATTTTACAACAACTTATCTTCTTCGTTTTCGCGTCCAACATACGCCTTTAAATCGTTATACATCTGTCGCAAATCTGCGGGCTGGCTGTACATTTCATCCGCCCCTTTGACACGAATAGTTTCCAAATCTATTTTCGCCTGTTTTTTCAAGACCTGTGTTAAATGTGCTGCAAATGCGCGTGCTTCATCAGATTCCCCACCGCCTTGCAACAACAAACCACGATTTGGACGGGGTGACAAGAACGTAAAATCAGATACAGACGCATCTGGCGACACCAAGGCAAAACCTGAAATCTCGGGACGGCGCATCATTGCCTGCAACACATACCAGGCCCCCAATTGATTACCTGCCAACCATATCTTATCACTGTCTTCATTATTATTTTGAATCCAGTCAATAACTGTTGCGATATCCAACATATTTTCTGCGGTTGTACCAATCAGGCCTTCGGAATCGCCAACCCCACGATAATTAAATCGCACAACAGAAAAACCGATATCCATAAACGCACGAAATGTCGCATAAGACACACGATCGTTCATATGGCATTTCTGACGTGGATTTCCCGACAACACAACGGCCAACGGCGCGCCTTCGTTCGCTGATTTATGATACACAGCATGCAATTTGCCTGCTTCGCCCGAGATGATAATATCTACCATAAGACAACACCTATATTAAAATTAAATTCTTTTTCTTATCCCAAATTTAGAACAAAGCGATTATAAATTTCAATAAAAATATTTTTGTTTTGACACAAATATCAAAAATGTTCTAATATTCATACCGAGAGAACCAAAGGTCATACAATGTTACGAACAGCTGTTGCATCTATTTTAGCAATATTATGCGGATTTTCTGCACATGCGGCGGATTTTGTTGAACAAAATTTCCAAACAATTTACACAGAAACACCTGTGCAATCCTATTACGCATACCCAGACGATCCAAATTTTATTCCAGAATCTGAATTCATGGAACGCGCAGACAGTTTGGATTACGACCAAAACATTGTTGCCGCACGCGATTTAGAAAGCGCAATGCATCCTGGCGTACAATTTGCCGATAAACCGATGATTATATGTCGTAATTTTGGTTGCACGCGTTTAAACGACCGCATTACCCGCACATTTTTATTTAACAGCCTGACAAACATGTTCATGATGAACGCACATTCGCGTGTATATATTTGTGAAGCAGATCCTTTCTCACGCGATTGTTTACAATCTGGCATATCCTTTCCTGTACGCAGTGGTATTGCAAACGCGATGGTAAAAATCCCCAAGGCCACAATATCCCAGGTCAGCACTTCAACCGGCCTGTCCAAGGCAACTGTTGGCATGACATACGATTTTCTGGTAAACGGTATTGACCGCAAATGCGAACCAACGATTATGGACATTGTTGTCCCCGTAAATTCCGAAGCAATCTTGTCAAATCGTGAATTTGCATGCAACATGACCAGTGATGGCATCAGCAGCGTATCCTTAATCGTCAGCATTGACTATATTGATTTAGATTATGGCATATTGGGCGGATATTATTCATTGGGCATGCAGGGACCAACCACTGGCGGTGGTACCGGATACGCATTATTTAAAACAGAATTTACCACCGGTGGTATGCAGTTTCGCGCAGCAGTTGACGCCCAGGCAGATACCGCTGCCAACGCGACACGCACAATTCAACCCGGTGAATACGCTGTTGAACCACTAAAAAAATAACTTGTTAGCGGTGTATTTTTTGATACACTGACACACAAGATGAATAAAACCGTTCTGATTATTGACGATGACGATATGTTGCGCAACACCCTGGCCCAGGGGTTACGCGCGTCTGATTTTAATGTTCTAACATCGCCATCCGCAGAAAATGCAGAATCTGTACTGTCCAAAATATCCGTTGACGCAATAATTCTGGACAGAATGATGTCTGGCATGGACGGATTAAGTTTTTTAAAGAAATTGCGCGACGCTGGAAATAATACACCAACAATAATGCTAACCGCAATGTCGGGCCCAGAAAACACCATTGACGGCCTGTCTGGCGGGGCAGACGACTATTTAACAAAACCATTTCAGATTCGTGAATTGATATTACGAATAAACAACATAACACGACACAACAGACAACCAAACAATATTTTACCAGACGGCCTGTTTTTTATTGACGATGAATTTTTTATCGAACAGAACGGAACCAAGGTCCTGTTTGGTTTATCTGGCGAAGAAAAAAAATTACTTATTGGTCTGACCAGTCCGATTGGCAATATCGTCGCGGCATCTCCAATGGTTGCAAAACGCTTGCGCAACAAAATAAATGTTGTATTATCTGATATGGATATAATAACAATTCGCGGACACGGATACAAAATAATAGAAAACAAACAAAAAAAACGGTGATGTAAAATGAGACTAATTCCACGCAGTTTTTTATGGCGCACAATATTAATGATTTTAATACCATTAATCGTCGCACAGATTATCGTTGCAAATGCGTTCTTTGGCAACCATTGGTCACGCGTGCACAACACCTTGGCGCGCACATTGGCCGGCGAAATTGTAACAATGATGAACTTTATTGATCAAAACAAAACCACAGAATCACAACAATTGGCCCGTGACATCGGTATTAATTTCAGCATCAACAAACAATTAAACAGACCAAAACATAATGATAACAACGCCAACGAAACAGGGGAACTGGCGGCAGAATTATCAAAACGTTTAAAACGCCCGGCAAACATTTACATGGACAAGGGCAAACGATTGGTATTTGTTGATGTTCCGACCAAGGATAACCAAATTGCAACATTTGGCACATCTTTGTATCGCATATATTCAACCAGTACCGAAGTTTTCATTATCTGGCTATTGGGGTCTATTTTGATTGTATCGGTATTGGTATCGCCGTTTATCATAATGCACACCCGCAGCATTAAACGAATTGCACGTGCTGCCAATCGTTTTGGGCGCGGTCTGGACGCACCTGGTTTCAGCCCCAGTGGTTCCAAAGAAATACGCGAAGCGGCCACATCAATGATAACAATGAAGGAACGCCTGGACCGTTATAACAGAACCCGTACCGACATGCTAAATGCTGTAAGTCATGACTTAAAGGCGCCATTAACACGCATGCGTTTGGCAATTGAAACAAACACGGCGGACAACGCAACCTTAATTCGTGACATCGACCGCATGACAGAGATGGTAAATGGATATCTGGCGTTTGCGCGTGGCGAAACCCCTGAAATAGAACAGGCAACCGAACTGCCTCCAATGCTGACGCGTATTGCCCGCGACGCGGCACCGACCAAGGAAATTATAACAAACTTTCCTGACACACCTGTTCAATTTTACGCCCGCCCAATGGCACTGGCACGCGCATTCAGTAATATCATAGAAAACGCGGCCAGATACGCAAACAAGACAATAAAAATCACTGAAACAGATGCACCTGATCATATTGAAATCTGTATAGAAGATGACGGCATCGGTATACCAGACGACCGCAAAAAAGATGCATTGCGCCCATTTGTTCGCCTGGACGACGCACGCGGGACAGATACCGGTGGCACGGGGCTGGGGTTATCCATTGCGCAAACCGCAATTGAAAATCATGGTGGTCAATTATTCCTGGAAAACAGCGATTTGGGCGGATTAAAGGTAAAAATTATTTTACCAATCTAATAAATCCCCAACATGGGGATTTTTTTATTATTGCTTTCATGAAAAAACATTGTATAATCACGGGGCAATTCTAATTAATTAGGGGAAAACATATGTTCAAAAAAGAAAAAATCAAAGATTTACATTATTCAGTTAATGGCTTGATTTCTGCGGCGGACGCACAATCTGCGGCGGATGAAATCTTGCTGGAATACGGTAAAAAGGCAAAAATGCCTGGTTTCCGTGCCGGAAAAATTCCATTATCTATCCTGCGTCAAAAATATAATGCATCTGCATATGGCGAAGCAATTGATAAATTAATGAACAAAGATTTGAACGAATATGTCGCAGACAAAAAAATTCGTTTAGCTGGCGCCCCAAAGGCAGATTTGGCTGGCTGGGAATTTGGCAAAGACATTGAATATTCTTTGGAATTTGATATTTTGCCAACATTGCCTGAAATAGATTTAGAAAAATTCACTGTAACCAAAAAAGTTGCAGAACCTGACGACAAAGAAATCAATATTGCATTGGAAAATATTCGCAAAAGCCGCAGCCAAGCAGAAAAACAAGACGCAAAATACAAGGCTGCAAACGGCGATATCGCGGTAATTGATTTCAAGGGCTTTGTTGGTGACGAAGCATTCGAAGGTGGCGAAGCAAAAAAACATCACTTAACATTGGGCTCTGGCGCATTTATCCCGGGCTTTGAAGATCAAATTATCGGACACAAGGTTGGCGATAAATTTGATGTAAATGTTAAATTCCCAGATGAATATCATGCAGAAAACCTGGCTGGTAAAGACGCTCGTTTTGCGGTTGAAATTCACGAAATTCGCAAATTCATTTTACCTGAATTAAATGACGAATTGGCAAAACAAGTTGGTCAAGAATCCGTAGATGCGCTGAAACAACATATCAGCAAAATCCTGGCTGACCAGTATGCCGATGTTGCACAACGCGATATGCGCAATGAATTGTTGGACATCTTGGCAGACAAGGTTAAATTAAACCTGCCAGAAACATTGGTCGAACAAGAATACAATATGGCAAAATCAGAATTTGATCGTTCTCACTCTCATTGTGGCGACGCAAAATGCGAACACAAATGGGACGAAAAGACAGAACGCAAAGACGCTGAACGCCGTGTAAAATTGGGCTTGATATTGGCAGAATGGGGCACACAGAACAAAATAGAAGTAACACGCGAAGACTTGCAACAGGCAATCTGGGCCGAAGCATCCCGCTATCCAGATCCAAAACAGGTTTTTGAATTCTATAACAAGAACCAAAATGCATTGGCAATGTTGCGTGGCATGATGTTCGAACGCAAAGCCCTGGATGCAATGTTGACACATGTAAAAACAAAAGAAAAAAAATTAAAAGCAGATGAATTGTTTAAACAAGCACCTGTAAAATAACACCGACGCCCCCCCAAAAAGGGGCGTTTTTTATTGAATATAAAAATATTCCTATTTATAATAAAATAAAAAAAGGAGATACTTATGCAGGCATACCTTAATATACTAAACGACATTTATCGCCATTGCACCGATCTGCGCGATAACCGCACCGGGATACCAGATATTGGACTGGGACATGGCGCCGTATTCGAGCATGATATGAAAAACGGATTTCCATTGGTTACAACCAAGAAAATGGGATTAAAAAATATTGCAACTGAACTGGAATTCTTTTTGCACGGCATCACAGATAAAAAATGGTTACAAGACCGCAAATGTAACATCTGGAACGAATGGGCAAACCCTGTCAAGGTTGAACAAAAATACAAAACACAATTACAGAACCAAACGACCAACCTGACAGACACAGAAAAACAACATTTGCGTAATTCTATAATGGATACAGAACGTGATTTGGGTCCAATTTACGGATTCCAATGGCGACACTTTGGTGGCGAATACCAATGGGATAAAAATCGTATAGAAAAAAATCCAACAGACAATTTTAACCCGCAAAAACCGGGCATAGACCAGGTAGCAAGCGCAATCGACAAATTAAAAAACAATCCAAACGACAGACGCATTATTGTTTCTGCCTGGAATCCGACAGACTTTTATCAAATGGCTTTGCCACCATGCCATATCATGCACCAACTAATTGTCCGTGACGGAAAATTATCTTTGATATGGACACAGCGCTCTTGCGATATGTTCTTGGGCATACCATATAATATCGCCAGTTACGCATTACTGTTACTGCTGTACGCCAAAGAAGCAGGGTTGGAACCACATATGTTAAAAGGCGAACTGCACGATGCGCATATTTATCAAAACCATTTTGATCAGGTTGCCACACAACTACAACGCAAACCGCTTGATTTACCAACAGTTGAAATCCCTGATAAAAATTGGACAGGCATGTTAAACTGGCGTGCAGACGGCGGTTTTAAACTAAAAGACTATGTCTGTCACGAACGTTTACGTGGCGATGTTGCCCGCTAAAAAAAATCCCCATGTGGGGATTTTTTTAAATCATCGGTGGGAAACATTCATCCGTTCCATCAACGCAACACAACATACTGCCATTAACATCTGTTGCTGTTTCGCCCGCGCAACAACCATTTGCATCCGGCGCACTGTTATCTGCGCATACATTTTGTGTATCTGTTTCGTAATCAGGCGACGCAACAAACATCTTCTCTTGTTGCGACACATTATACACCGGCTTTTCAACCACAGGTTCGCTTTCAACCGCAACCACTTCTTCTGCAACAGTGTCTGTTGTTACCACAGGTTCTGAAACAACTGTTGTGTCATCCACTGTCTGAATTGCCGCATCCAGGGCCTGAACCAACGTGGCGTCCATTGCTGTTTCTTCGACAATTGGCGCATCCGGTACAACTGGAACATCAGCCGTTACAGTTTGAACAACATCTGATTCAACCACTTCTGCAACCACAGGTTCTGCAACTTCTTCTGTTACGCCTGTTTTTTCTTCATCTGCAACACTTACCACATCAATAAACGGCGATTCTGTATCTTCTAGCGTCACAAGATTAACCGTTTCATCTGTTGTATCTACATAAGATTCTTTTTCTTCATCGATTTGTACCAACTGTGTTTTTGCTTCCAGCTCAGGCACCATATCATCCGTTACAGATTTTTGATATAACCACAATGTAAACACAGACAAAACAATCAAGACAACCAACATAATATAATAAATTTTTGTTGGCTTATTAGACACAGAATTATCAACAACCACTGCTTCTTCTGCGATTGGCGAAGCAGGGCGCACTGCATCTTCTGCCACTTTTGCAACAACATGATTGTTTGACACATTATCAGTCGCAACAGTCTTTATATCAGCGTCCCCCAGCACATCTTCTGCGACCAAGTCCGCTTGTTCTGTTGCAATTGGTGTAAATGTATCTAACACAGGCTTTTCTGTTACATATGTTACTTCTTCTGTTACGGGTTCCGCCACAGGTTCTGCAATTTCATCAAAAGAAACAGGTGGCACAAACGCCAACGGCTGCACAACAGATTCTGAAACAGTATCACCATCAGATTTGTTATCTTTGTTCTCAATATCTGTCGGATATTCAGACACAACCTCTGGCAACTTATCAAATAAAACTTCTGGCACGCGTTCTGGAACAACTTCTGGTAATTTTTCTGTTACAACTTCTGGCAAATGATCCTGGACAACTTCTGGCAATTTTTCTGTGACAACTTCTGGCAAATGTTCGGACGCTGCCTTGGGCAAAAAAACATCCTGTTCTTCTTCAATTTTTTCTGCATCATCAAACACAGGCACAAAATTAATTCCAATGTCCAATATATCAGAAGCCGACTTTTTAACATCTTCGCTATTTTCTGTTGTATTAAAATCAATGGGTTTAAACGCAATACCTTCATCCAAAATATTTGGATCCTTGTCAAACAGCGGTTTTATTTCATCGTCAGCCATATTTTCCACCTTGTTTTTCTGTATTATTTCGTGTGTCTGATTCAATTTATCCAGAATTCCCTGGGCAATTACGGCATCTTCACCAGCCGTGTCCAATCTTTTTTTTGCGTTTTGCAAACGCTTTTGCGCACGATTCAGCTTTTCACTTGTCGCATCCATTTGCGCTTCTATGCGTAAAACACGAGATGCCGAACGTTTTGTTGGTTCTGTTCCAATTGCACGTTTTGCATCAGACAAATCCGCCCGCAATTTTTTTAATTTGTCCTTCATATACACAATGGACTGATTTGTCCTTTGTATTGTATCGTTTGCATGTACCGCCTGTTCTTCTGCTGCGACCAAACGTTCTTGTGCGATTCGTTTTGCAGACTTCTTATAAAAATCATCCAACTGTACCAATATTGCATTTAAATCATCTTGGCCATCATACGCATCAAACAATCTGTCATATATCCCCAGCCCATCGTATTCAATATCCAGTTTCTGATACTTATTATCTTTTTTTGGTCTGACCGTTTCTAAATCGACACCATAATCATTAGACAGGATATCATCCCATTTCCTGTCATCCACAGGATTTATTACCAATAAAACATTAGGCTTTATATCACTGACTGAAAAATCCAGCACAAACACCAGGTTATTATCATCCTCACTGTAAAACGCGCGCATTGAACGACCCTGGACATTAAAATCTGTACTGTACAACTTGTTCATTAAAACCTCTCTCGCTTTAATATAGTCATCCCCAGTTTCAATTATTATTTCTTTTTTGGTGGTGCAAATTGATACGCCTGCTTACAATGTTCATAACAATATGGTTTTCCGACAAAAACGGTTTCACCACAAAAATGAAAATGTTCAGAATCCGGATCCCCAATTGGCCAACGACATTGATTTGGTTTCAGGTTTGCCATTTCCAAGGAATGCTGAATAATACGCTGATGCATTGCCAGATTTTTTGCATTAGTTTTGACTGTATCTTTTACTTTTGTTTCTTCTGCGACCGCAACCGTTTTAGCCTTGGTGTTTTTCTTGGTATCATCTGCCTTTACAGGTGCAACTTTTTTGTCAGCCCCTTTTACCGCCTTGGCCACAGGGGTTGTTTTTTTAGTTTCTTTTTTCTTAACAGTTGTTTTTGCTGTTTTTTTGGTATCTTTTTCTTTGCCTGCGTCTTTTTTTGCAGTTACTTTTTTATCTGCCTCTGCGGCCGCAGCGCCGCCAGCCTTGGCATTCCAGCCCAATCTGTTTAACTTACCAACAATGGCGTTTTTCGACATACCCAAACGCTTGCCAATTTCGGACGTAGACAATCCCTTGCCGGTTAATGCTTTTAATTTTTTTAATGCCGTGGCATCCCAACCCTTACTCATTTTACAAAACCCTTGTTATACATTATAATGCAATTCTAGCACAAATCCGATTCGAAACGCAAGGGAGAAAACATGATAAACACCATATTTTTAACAGGACTGTTATCATTGGCGGCATGGCTGGCATATAAAATATCGGTTGCAGATTTTCGTCGGCGCATTATCCCGGACGCATACCTGTTTCCATTAATGTTAATCGGATTAATAACGACAACATTCTATCAAATTCCAACAGATATTGAATCTGGGGTAATTGGCGCTGCTTTTGGATATTTTGTATCTTGTTTTATTGGGTTGGCATATGAATACATTTCCAAACGACGCGCACAATCATACGACACACCAATTGGCATGGGGGACATCAAATTAATTGGGGTTGGGGGACTGTGGTTGGGCACAACTGGTTTATCCATTGCATTAATAATATCTTGCATTATTGGTGCGTGGTGGGGACGGGCACACAAACAGCGTTTTATTCCATTTGCGCCATTTTTTATTTTTGGCTGTTTTTTGACTTTCATTAGTTTTGCCTTTTTGTTATAATGACTGCACAGGGACCTGAAATGAGAATGAATTTGTCTGTTATTTTCAGCTGCATAATTGGCGCAACATTGTGCATTTCTGGCGCATATTCTGTGTCGCCTTTTTCTAAATACGGCCAGATTCAAAATGTTCAAACATACTCGTCTAATCCATTTTATAACCAGAATTCGCCATACAATCAAACGATGCCACAACCGGTATATGCCCTGGGGCCATCAATCCAAACATCAGATTGCCAATCTGTATTGGCGACATTGGTTGCACAACAATGTTCAATGATGAACAATTGTCAAAGCGCCCGCCTGTCTGACATTCGTCCGGCAATAATGTTACAGTTATCACGCATGCCGGGGGGCAACTATGCGACATCATGTTCGGGCTATCTGGACAGTGCATTTGAAAATTATAAAAAGAATTTTTCATACAACACACCAACTGCGGGCGCGACATTTCCGGCCGCAACCGTTCCAAACCCAAACGCTGACGCCGCCAATCCCCAGATAAAAATATTTCCTGACGCGCAAAAGCCACAATGGGCAACAGAAATGGCACAGCGCAAGCAAGAATTAAAAGAATTACAGGCTGCATCTGGCGCAAATGATGCGGGATTAGAATACGCAGAATTTCAAAAAACATATGCTGATTTATCTTTCACTGAACGCATGGCGAACGAGGCCGCCGGCTTTGAACCATACAAGGACAAAAAAGCATACGACACATTAAAAATAGAAAGCGAACAAGAATATCTTGAAAAACAAGCTGCCTTATCACGTATAAATTCAAAATCAACAGATTCCAATAATAACACAAAAACAAACGACAACGAAAAGAACCCGAATTTAATAACCGATCATAATTACGACGAATTCGAAGCTTTATTACCATGGTATGGAATTTTGGTTGTAAAAGCGGGAAGTCTTGATAAATACGCCGCATTAGATTTACCAATAATATCAACAGAATATATGAAGGCGCATCGCGATGAATTTTATCCCGCAAATTCGGATCAAACATTCGGTCATGGTTGCACATATTACAATCATACGGCAAACGACAATGATATTATCAATCGCGCAACACACAACGTTATGGGCGAAGAAAATAACTTTTTCAGTGGCAGTGATTACTATGTATTTGATGGATCCGATGTCTATTGGGGTTGGCTAACCATAGCAGGCGAAGTCGCATTAGCCCTGTTGACATTAGGCATATCCGCAGAAGCAAGCGCTGCAAAAACAGCTTTACAAATAACTGATGCCAGTACAAAAACAATTGCTGCCGCTTCAAAAACCAAAGGACTTATCACTGTTGGTAAACTAACTACTAACGCCGAAAAGTTAAAAAAAGCTGCCGAAGCAGCCAAGGCTGTAAAGGCAGGCGACGCCGCATCAAAAACCAAGGCAATTGATGCATTGGCAGATGCTGGCATTACTGTAAAAAATACAGCACGACCAGTTACATTTAAAAACATAGCAACGGCATTAGAAACAGCAATTGCAACAGCAAAACCTGTAAAATGGACATCTTCGTTGTCAAAACCGTGGCGACTGATAAAAAGTGGTGCAAAAGATTTAAAATCAAACAAAATAGGACGCGGCGTTTCATGGGGAACCAATTTCAAAACCCTTGGGATTACCGCTGCTGGCATTGGTGTTAATTATTATATCAAAGAATTCATGAAATCATTTGGATACAGCTCATCGATGATACAAGACCCAACAACCGGCGATGTTGCATTTAACAGTTTTGGTCTGTTATCAGATGACGACGAAGAGGGACGCGAAAACGTTGTTTCACATGGTGCATGGATACAATTTAACGAAATTGGTACTGCGAACGAAAATGATGCTGTAAATGAAGCTCTTGTTTTTGCTGACGAATTAAAAAAAGAAATAGATAAAATAAACGCGTCGGACCCGTTATGTGACATAGATATATATGTTGTACAGCCCGCAATCAGCAACCCTGAAAAACTGCCTGGGGCCCGCCAAATATATTACATATTGCAAAATGACGATCAAAAAATTCAAGTTCGAACAAAGTAATCATGCTGACACGAATTGTTTGTATATTATATTTTCTCTGCCTTCCTTGGTCAGCTTTTGCAGATTCTGCTGGGACGCCGTGTGCCAGCGCTGTTATTTCAAAAGAAATCGCACAGTCTGCACCAGAAATAGATGAAAACACATCCGAACAATCCGTTAAACAATGGATTTATTCCGTTCTGTCAGACAAAACTGTTTTAACCAATGTTTTGAAATGCCCAGAAATTGCGTCTTTATCCCCAGAAGACACAATTACATTTTCGCCGATACAATTTACTTTTCCAAATGGTCGCGAAATTGTTATAAACTATGAAACGCAACAAAAAATACTGACCCAGCGTTTAACAATATCTGAAAAACGCGGCCTGCCATCTGACGATCCAAACCCACGTGTTGGCGACAAGAACGATGACTCTGTTTGGACAAACACAGATCCGGCATGGTATGGAATCATGGTTGTTGAATCCGGCGCATTAAATCAATTTGTTGGTCCTGATAAAAACAACACAATATCTGTAAAATACATTAACGATAATATTGACACATTATACCCCAGCGGTCTTAATTGCACCAGTCGCAGCGCACTGGCCGAAGATAATTGTGCAATAAATCGCGCGGTTACAAATACTGTTGGAATCGAAGGCGACACAAACGATTACTATGTTGCCGGCGATATTAACCTGGAATGGATTGGTTACGCTGAAATCGCATTGGATGTCGTTATTACTGTTGCAACATTTGGCACCGGCACACTGGCATTGGGGGCTGTCAGGGGCGCACAATCACTGCGTGCATTAAATGGCATGCGCAATACCCTGAAAACATTACGCGCAACAGATACCGTTCGTGATTACATAAAATATACGGGTCAGGCAAACAGACTAACCGCAGAATTAAAAACAATTGATCGGGTTGCTGACGCCACAAAATACGCAGAAAAAACAAAAGAACTGGAAAAAATACAAGACACCGTAAAAACACTAGAAAACGCCGATGATGTAAAAAAATATCGTGAAACATCAAAAACTTTTTCTGATTTAAATTCATATCGTCATACATTAAAAGGTGCAGAATTCAGAAAAATCCCAAATCGTGGCAACGTCGCGGTCCGCAGTGTTCGTGCCACACGCGCCGCAGCAAAAACATTAAAAGCCGTAACAACCGGCAACAAATTAATTAAACGCGGTGCAAAACTGGGACGGGCCAGTAAACTATCCACACGCGTTCGCGATTATTTATTTCACAGTACATTAAAAACCGCGGGCGTATTAGCAAAAATGCAAATGGCAACCGGCGCAATATACGGCGCCCTGCAAACGGTTGGCGGATTGATGTACGATTTTACCGAAACCAGTACAGGCGAATTTACCAATGACATTGATTTTAAACCGTTGTTATTGTTGTCTGCCGACGACATCCAGGGACAAGAAGATACAATAAACTATGGTATGTGGTTAATGTGGTATGGTGATTCACAAAGCCCCATGGACGATGATGCCGCATATTTACAGGCAATGGACTTTGCGGCAAAATTCCACGAAGATTTATTGGACATCCAGGAAGATTCCGCATCACCTTGTGATATTGATATTTTTGTTGTGCGACCAATCATACGCAATCCAGACAGCCAAAACCCAGAATTATATTACTTGATTATGAACGATACACCATGGACAACACATGACTAGGGCAGGGGTTTATATTTTATTATTTTATGTGTTTATGACACCAATACACGGTGTCGCATCTTTCTTGCAACCTGCGTCATTTCCAAAAACAATCCAAGACACAACAACATTTACCGAACGCATGGAAAACGAACGCATTGGATTTATGCCATACAAGGATAAACGCGCATACGACACATTGAAAATACAAACAGAACAAGAATACTTGGACAGTATGATTCAAACTGCCAACGCACGCAACAAACAAGATCTGGCCAACATGTCTGTTGATGAATATTGTAATAAATATCCACTGGATGCTGAACGTTGTCCGCAAACATCTGGGCAAGAGGCACAAATTATCGCCAACGCAAATCGCAAACCAACACCCCAAACAATCGCCCAACCAACGGGTACTATTGTTGGCTATGACACTAACGGCATTGCTGTTATCGCCAAACCAAATGCATATAACGGACCATGCACACAACCACAACACAGCAATTGGTTTTCAAACAAAATATTAAGCACCGGTAAATACGCCGGCATTGACCCTGCATTTGAAAAAGCAATAATAACAACCTTTCGCAAAGAAGGTGATTGTGTAAACGACCCCGACGATTCGGGCGGATACACATGCTATGGCATATCCCAGAAAAATAATCCCGAAATTGATGTAAAAAATATAACGCGTGCAGACGCAGAAAATATTGCATATCAAAAATATTACACGCAATACGGATTCAACAAATTGCCCGACCACATTCGCGGTTCTGTATTTATGTTGGGCTGGAACGCCGGCCCCGTGGTCAGCATAAGACGTTTATGCCGTGTATTGGGGATACCAGAACGCAATGAAATAGACAATGATATTATTAACGCCATACATAACTATCCCGGCGATTTACATAATGATTTCATGGATGTTCAACAGAAATTTTATATCGATGCATCGAACAAAAATAATAACAAAAAATATTTAAAAGGCTGGATGGAAAGTGTTCGTTTGACACGCGAAAACGGATGTCACACTGAAACGACCACGCCAATCAGACGCTGATGATATTAATTCTTATTGTTTTTTTTATTGTGATTTTTTATAATCATATCATAACATGAAACAGGGGGTATACATGAAGAAAATAATTACAGCCTTGGCAATTATAATTTCAACTGTATATGCGGCAAATGCATATCAGGTATTATCATCCAAAGAATTGGGTAAAAATGATGCAAAAAATCAAAATGTTGTTGTGAAATGCACGACAGATACGGGTAAATTATCCAATCAAACATGCTCTTTGCGTCGCTATGCCAAATGTACCGGAAACGGTTCTGCAAAACGTTGCAGCGGTTGGCAACCATGGCGCGATTTGCGCAATCCATCTGCGCAATATTCTGATTGGCAGGCTGCGGCATCTGCATGCTGTCGGTCCAAGGGATTAAGATAATAAAAAAACCGCGATTTGCGGTTTTTTTATTATTGTTCAACCCATATCAATGTTCGACCAGACGCAGCTGTTGTAGAAGGCTGCCCCAGCGAAACAGTATCAAATCTGGTATCGGCACCAGACGCAACAGTTGAAGATGTTTGTCCAACTGGCAAACGATTTATATTGACCGTACCAGATGTCAAATTTGACGCATTAGTTGTCTTGCTGAAATTATCATCAACATACTTAACGCTGGAAACATCTGCGGCAAAAGCCGGCATAACAAACATACCAATGATTGCAAAAACATGTATCGCTTTTTTTATTTTCATCACGCTTCCCCCCAGCATTTTTAATTTTCGACATGATAATATGCACCATTATGATACACATTAACATCACCAGATGATTTACCACTGACCAACTTGCTGTAACATACGGTACCATTTGACGTTCTGAACGCCAATGCGGGACTTGTTTCCTTGGTACTGTATATATTATAAGATTTACCCGTACCTGTCTTTAACTTGGTAATTCCACCGCCACACAATTCAGCAAAGAACATACATATTTTATCTGTGGTATTTGAACAATTTGCAAACATCGTTGTTCCAATCGCAGTTGACCCAGACGGACAAGAATCTCCTAATTCAATGGTAATCGCCGGTTTTTCCAACGAAACATATCCAGACGGACAGGTTGCTGCACCTGCAACTGCTGTTGCAAAGCAACACAACAAAGTCATAAAAACTGCGGATATTTTATTCATAAAACGCCCCCAGAATCACATTACGAAACGCAACATTTTCACTATTTGACTGATCTGCCAACTTACCAGCACATGCCAATGGACAATACTGTAAACAATTTGATGCGTTATTATCATTTGGTTCTGCAAACACCCAACGCGAAACCACCGGTTGAACAATTTTGCAAAAACAGTCTGTATTTTCATATGGATTTGAACTAATCCACACACTATCTACGGCGCGATTATCTGCATTACCACCATCTTTATGACCACAAACCGAAACGCCACGAATCGCAATACCATTACAATTTGAACCCCAATCTGTATGATATTGCTCAGGCGTAATATTTTGACACGCCGTACTCGTATTTAACGCGATACATTTTTGAATCGCATACGCAGGCACACTCAATAACACAAACAAACAAAATGCAAATTTTATAGTTCTCATCATCCCGTCCTGTAATTCTGTTATTAATACGGAATAAATTTTAACAAAAACGACAAACTAAATCAACACAAAAAAATGGTGGATGTGATTGGACTCGAACCGACGACCTCTTCGATGTGAACGAAGCGCTCTAACCAACTGAGCTACACATCCATACCACACAGCATATTATAAAACAACCCATACCCCTTGCAAGCATTTTTATTATATGATAAAATTTACATCAACAACGATGGATACAAACATGCAAAAAAACTATTTGATTTTTGACACAAACACAATGCAACAAATTAAAAAGAACTTGCATTACCCGATAAATAATGTACACCCATCACTAAAACAACCAACCATAAACACAGAAAGCGTTATCCAAGACATTATAAACCAGCATAACGCGGCTTATCCTGTTGATTTATTCAATAAAATTAATCAAACACTGCAAAACATCGACACAATAAACGCAGAAATATCAAAGCTTGATGCCCAAGCACAAGACATCAACATAAACCATGAACAATATTTAAATGATATAGATAAAGTTAAACCAGAAATTACACAAAAATTAGAAACGCTTAAATCTTTCTTTCCAAACAAACAATTTGACAGTATCTTGTCCAACTTTTTTGATTACGACAGAATGTTGCGCAACATGCAAAACAACATGGGAACATTTACAAAAATATTTCAATCAAAATCCCGCACCCAAGAATTTGAAAAATTATATTCCGAGATTGCAGAACTGGCAAAAGAATTGGGGATATACGACCTTGCCGCCCCAGAAACAAACATCCAATCCAATATACGACAAAACAAAACACAAACAAACACAAAACTGAATATCATAAACGAGAAGAAACAAAGATTACAAAACGAACTAAATATCGAACAAAAACAATTAGCGGAATATACCAAACAACATGATATTTTATCTGATAAATTACACCAAGACATTGCAGAATTTTTAAACGCATATGAAAATCGCCACCTGTTACGCAAAAATATTCCCGCCACATTAAACATGCAGGGCTTAAATGAACCTGTGGCTTTTTTTCAATCAATATCCAATATAACCCCAGAAGAATTAACAACCTTATTAAATCATGCCGGATTAAGGGTCGGATACAATCCATCTGAATACATCATACGACAATCGCGTACAATCAGTGGCGATCCATGCCTGGAACTGATAACACCGTTTTATTCGCCTGAAAAAGCCAGAAGAAACATAACAGAAATCATGAAATACTTGGCTGAACATGGCGCAACATTTAACGGTATAATAAAACCCGCCACATATTCACAAATAAACCCATTACCAACACACAATATACAACAGACTGATGAAAACAGGGCGCGTATCATACAATACATACAGGAAAAACTACAATCCCCCGACGCACTGGACCGTGATACATTTTATACGCAGTATTACACAAACGACGACCAGAAACAGTACCTTTTTCGTGGCCACACATTTATAACCAGCGACCCAAAATCTTCATACGCAACACCAACATGGCGCCCCGGGCGTACGGGCATAGTATATGGAAGCACCGATCCAAAATACGCTGCCAGTTATGCAGGTGGCGCAGATTACGATGGTGTTAACGGCAAGACAATGAATTCACAGCATTTATTACACGTAAATAATTATAATGTTGGTTTTGTAACAGTATTTAAAAACAGTAAACGCAACATATTTGTTTCAGATATAAATCTTGAAACCATGGGCAAGAACAAACATCTTAAACCATCAATAAAAATCAATCAGATGATGAACCATGTTAACGAAACCATTATTTCCCCGCATAACAACCCTGTTGTTGCCAGATACATGGTTGTTGGAAATAAAATGGTAAAAATTGACGACAACGATGAAAAATGGCGCGAAATTATGGATTTTATGGCACCAGATTTAAATATGACCCACATAACCAGCTTTAATAAAGAACAGGCTGACCCAACACAAACAACTCACGGACAGGCTTTGATACAACGAATTCAAAACATACAAAACGAAATAGAAAACACGGGGTCAATCACGACATATGACATACCCGACGAAAATCTGCAAAAACTGGGGTATAAATCCCCAACAGAACAATTTACCAACGGCACAAACAAAATAAATCAGATGTCAGACATATTATTACACAGAAATATGCAACAATATAATGTTAACGAATAAAAAAAGCACCAACAACTGTTGGTGTTTTTTATCTTGGTGGGGATAGTGGGACTCGAACCCACACGGTCGCAATGACCAAAGGATTTTAAGTCCTCAGCGTCTACCATTCCGCCATATCCCCGAAGACTATATTCCCAAAAAATTTGGTGGAGCTGATGGGACTCAAACCCACGACCTCTACGATGCGAACGTAGCGCTCTATCAACTGAGCTACAACCCCAAAACTTTATGGTGGGCGTAAGAAGACTCGAACTTCCAAGGTATTGCTACCACTAGTACCTGAAACTAGCGCGTCTACCAATTCCGCCATACGCCCATAAAGCGAACAAATATTAACTCAAATCTAAAACAATTGCAACAAGAAAAATTTGATTTTTTTAACTGCTTTTTCACTTGCGCTGTTTTTCATAAATTTGCTAAGATTTTAGCAGAGATGAAGAAAATTCTATTTTTACTTGCAAATACCCTTGTTTGCGTTGGTATTGCCAACGCTGCTGTTCGTGATGGAACGGGTACCAAGCGCGCACAAAACACCACTCAATCACGCGTATCAACCACGCAACGCGCCACAACTGCGCGCACAACTGTGTTGCCTGCACGCACATCAACAAAAACAACAACCCCGCGCAACGCCAAGGGCACCATACAACGCCCAACAAACGACGCACACAACGCGCGTACACCGACAAAATCAACCATCACACGCAGTGCAATAAAATCCGACAAAACAACCACACCCCGTCCCCAGACTATATCGCGTGCCGCATCAACGGATGCAACGGTCGCACAAACACGCACTGGTGCCGAATACGAAAAATGTAAAACAACATATTTCACCTGTATGGATCAATTTTGCAGTTTGAAAAATGACGATTTTCGTCGTTGTTCCTGTAATGACCGTGTATTTCAATTGATGGAAACACGCGACACACTGAAACAGGCCGGCGAACAATTAACCATTTTCAACGAAAATCTAGAGGTTGTAGGCATGACCGCCGCCCAGGCAACGGCCATGAAAACCGCATCCGAAGGGGAAAACGCCTTGACCGCTGACCAATCCGCATCCAAGGCATTATTACAAGCAATCATGAATTCTATACGCGGCGACGATACAAATGTTGGTGGCAAATATTCAGATCTGAACAGTATCAATATAACATTTGATAATGTTAACGCGTTTGGCATGGCTGACACCGGCCAGGCAATTGCCGCATACAATGGCCAGGCCCTGTACCAGGCCGTATACCCACAATGTCGCACTGCGGTTATGTCTGATTGTAATGATGCATCCCTGCAACGCGCAATAACGGCATACCTGATGGCAATTGAACAAGATTGCAACACCGTACAAACCGCAATCGAAAACACACAAAAGCAACTGAAATCCGCTGTCCGCGAAGGCAGCGCCATGTTGGATTTGGCACGTATTGAAAATCGCCAAAAACATAACTCCACAGATCTGGCAACATGCATCAGCAATATATCCACCGCCATACAAAGCGAAGAGGTATGTGGTGCGAACTATCATAAATGCCTGGACAATGGCGAATATATCGACATATCTACGGGAAAACCAATTGTTGGTGTAACAGACTTCTATAAATTGGAACAACTGTTGGTATTCAGCGATGGTATCGAGGCTGCCGAACAAAAACTATCCAAGAATCCAACGAACAAAACCTTTGTTAACAACTTTGTCAGCCGCACAAAAAACTTTGCACTTGACGCATTGGACAAATGCACAGAACAGGCCGACATTGCATGGTCTGAATATTTGGACCAAGCATTGCTGGATATATACTATGCCCAACGCGCCAAGGTTGCAGAAATCAAACAAGGATGCTTTGATTTTGTGTCTTCTTGTTATGTAAATCGCAACGATTCCATTACAGACGCAATGAAGGGTCTGACCGCAGACACAACAACAATGATTAATCCTGATAAAATCATATTAAACTCTGCAATGTGCACAGAATATGTTGATTCTTGCAACAATATGTTCAGCACAGACATCGTCAAAGACTATGTTAACTTACAAACAGAGACAGATAATCTAACCGCATGTCGCGCGGTTGTAAAGCGTTGTTTTGATAGATATGGTGGCACCAATTACGAGAATTTCTTTTATCCATACAGCGGTTTGTTTGAGGCCGGAAAAGCACCAGATTGGTTTACCCTGTACGACACCAAGAACAACACGGACGAAAAAACTTATGTATCCAGATGCGCCCAGGAATTAACTGAAATTAACGCATGCAACGACACAGAGATCATAGAAAAAACATTTGGCGGATTTGACAAACTGGAAGACGACGTGTATGGCTTGGAAACAGGCAAAGAACAGCGTCAATTACGTGTAACTGGCGTCGCAACCGAAGTTTATAACCAAATCATATCAACATTAACAACACAATGCCTGAATATATACGGCAGATTTGTTCAAGCCCAGCATATAGACTCAAACAAATATACAACAGGCAACCTGTGTAGAATAGACAAATCCTATATTCCTGAAAAATTTGGACGGCTCTCTGGACAGGATGAATATATATGCCCTGCGAATTATAATATGCAAGTTGACACAGAATCATGGGGCGCATGTCAATGTTGGGAAAACGGCGGTCGCCGCAGTCGTAACGGCAAATCCCAACGCTGTGAAGCATTGATGGTTATAGAAAAAGATGTCGATGACACCACACTGGATAACAAAGATGAAACAACCACATTTTCTTGCATAAAAAAAGAAAATGAAATGTACACATTTTCAAACAACGCAGAGCCCCCCCTGTGGTGTACATTGTCAAACATTAACCCACAAACAAATACCGTGTGTCCAGGCAATCTAGAAAACACCGGTACACCAGATAGTCCCGAATATACCTGTACAGAAATAGATACAAGCAAAGACGAATCTGTTCCGCCTGGTATTACCGAATAAAAAAAACCGCAAATTGCGGTTTTTTTATTTTTTATACAATAAATCAGCTATTTGTTTACCCGCGCCACTGGACCGGCACCATAATTCATCGGCCGACTTTAAATCCGAAATCATCTTGTTACGAACACTGGGAATTGTCAGTTGTTGCACAGCGCCCAAAACATTTTCCAGCGTTGCATCAGGCCCCAAGAATTCTGGATAAACACCCCGATTTAATAATATATTAACCAAAGAAACCCAACGCACACGTATAAATTGCTTTATCAACCATGTGGTTACCTTATTCATTTTATAAACAACGATTGTTGGCACATGCAACATTGCCAATTCTGCCGACACCGTTCCACTGGCAACAATCGCAATATATGTTTGCGAATAAATATCGTATCGCGCATCAGCATCAACAATCATGGGTTTTACGCGCCACTTTGCAACCTGGGCACGCACATAATCACGCGTTGTTTCAACTGTTGGTATAACAAATTGATATCCCACATACCCATTACGTGACAAAGTATCCGCAACATCACGCATTAATGGCAACAAGCGTTTTACTTCGGACATACGGCTGCCCGGGACCAACGTTATTATTTTTTTATCATCTTTTATTTTATGTTGCACCTTGCGTCCAATCAGTCCTTCGGCAATTGGGTGACCGACCGCAACCGTATCCAATCCATATTTGGTAAAATAGGGCAATTCAAAGTCAAAAAACGCATACAATTTATCAAACAATTTTGCATATTTTTTTGCCCGTTTTGGTCGCCAGGCCCAAACCTGGGGTGCAACAACATGATGGAATCGCATTCCCTGTTTTATTAAATTCTGCCCTGCGGGCATATTACGCAATTTTTTTATAACACTTTTTGCAAATCCTGGTGAATCAATTGTCAGAACAACATCAGGTTGTGTTGCAATAATTGCATCAACCGTCTGTTTAATTCTGGTCATCAAAGTCCGCGCATGCCCCAATACCTCTACAGCGCCCATAACAGACAAATCCCCCATCGGAAACAACGAACTCAGGCCGTATTTCTGCATATTTTGTCCGCCAATACCGACAAATTCAGCATCCGGCATATTTTCCATTATGCGTCCGCCCAGGATATCACCAGAAACCTCGCCAGCGATTATAAAAACCTTTAATTTTTTATTGTGCATTTTTAGACGTGCCAATTCCACGCTTTGAACGATTTTCTATAAAATCAATCGCATCCATTGCGTACTTATTATTTTTAACTTCCTTGCGCACCTTGGCCAATCGTTCGGACACTGTACCTTCGCCATCACGGAAAACCGCCGAATACACAGCATGAATTGCATGCATATCATCATTTGTAAATCCATGTCGCATTAATCCGACACGGTTAATTGTACGATATACTGCGCGATTTCCATCGTATATTGCATATGGCAATACATCATTGCCAACGCCACTCATACCGCCAATAAATGCATTTCGTCCGATACGCGCAAATTGCAACACCATAACACCACCAGACAGAATTGCAAAATCTTCGATTTCCACATGTCCCGCGACCTGGACCAAATTTGACATAACGACGCTGTTTCCAACCTTGCAGTCATGTCCGATATGCGCATTAACCATTATCTGGCAATCATCCCCCACAACCGTTCCATCTGATGCGGGCGTCCCCGAATGAATTGTTGCATACTCACGAATTTTGCAGCGTTTACCAATACGCAATCCCGTCATTGTGGATTCATCTTGCCATTTTAAGTCCTGACTTAACCCCCCCAGCACGGCAAAAGGGTACACAATAGAATCATCACCAATTGATGTTTTTCCTTCTATCACGACATGCGACACCAGTTCGACACGGTCGCCCAATACAACATTCGGTCCAACAATACAAAACGGACCAATTTTACAATCAGCGCCAATTTTTGCGCCTTCATGAATAACTGCGGTTGGATGTATACTCATAATATTTCTTATCCTGTATTTTATTTTCTGATACAGATATTACAGTATTTGCACAAAAATTTGTATTCAATAAATATAACAAATTATAACAAGCGCTTTACTTCATACCATACATCACGCGATAATTCTGGGCGCCACAGCAAGATTCCTATGACGGTTATAACCGGCACAATTGTCAAAACACCAAACGCCATCAACATCACAGCGAATATATTTTCTGCCACGCCATCTTGAATTCTGTCAGAATGTCGAACAGACATTGCGAACATAACAAAGAACATCAGCAACACAGCCATCAGAACCGGCACTGCCTCGGTCAGCAAGAACAACGCCACCCCCAACGCACAAATAACACGCGTCAACCATTTCAATTTTATATACAAGGCATGTTTTATTTTACCCGCAGGCTTAACATTATTTGTCACCACGGCGCCAATTGCACTGATTCCCACCAGCAAGATTGCCACCAGATGCCCCAGTGTCAGGTTTCCCAACTGTCCGAATCTAAAAAATTCTGGTTGCATTAAAATTGCAACAACTGTTGACAACAAAATCAAAACAGTACCCGCCATTGGCCGCATCGGGGCAGGGGCCACACGTCCCAACGCCAACCCCAAGAACATTGCACCGACCTGTAACAATGGCCCCCACCATGCATGCATATCTGATAAAGCAACCAAAACAACACCACAAACACACGCCACCCCCCAGTACCAGCGCATCTTTGGTATTTTATATTTACGCCCATACGAAGACAAAAACAAGGACGCCAAGAACAATACAACGGCGCACATCATCGGCAACACAGACCAACTGTCGCGTAAAATCTGATAATCACCACCAATCAATACGACCCATGCACCTGTCAATCCCACGGTCCACATGGCCCCATATTTTATAACATCTGTTTTTTCCCAAGCAATTTTATTTAAAATCGCATCACGCATCAGATACACAACAACGAACAACGGCAACATTAACAATCCCAACCACAAGAACGCAGGACCAAACAACGCCATATTATTAAATGCACTGACCGCACTTTGCACAACGATAATATCTTCTAACATATACTTGCCTTTTTAATTCAATGTTTTATTATAAATGCATATGAGCACAAAACAAGCAATTTTTACCCTGATGGGTGGTCGCGTTAAATTTCATCGTGGCACATATAATCCGACATCCGATGCGGTATGGTTGGCTGCATTTGCCGCATCATTTAACGCAAGAACCGTTTTGGATGTTGGTATTGGCACAGGTGGGGTATCGTTATGTTTACAATCCCACACACCACACACCCAGATTACAGGGCTGGACACATCCCTGGAAATGTTAACCCAATGCGCCGATAACGCAGAATTAAATTCTGTTAACCTGGAATTAATACATACTGATATAGAACAATGGCGAACAGCACGTACATTTGACATGGTTATAACAAACCCGCCGTATTTTAATGGCACCCCTGCGAAACATAACGCCCACCACAACGCCAACCTGTCTGGATGGATATCCCGTTGCATTGCGCGCGTAAAACCCATGGGCACATTCTGCATAATCACAGACGCATCAACCCTGGGACAGGTAATATCAGAAATGGCACAGAAACTGGGCGATATTACAGTAATTCCCCTATTTGGGTCAAAACCCACGGCCGAGCGTATTTTAATATCCGGCCGTTTGGGCACAAAAGGCATATCAAAAATATACAGTGGCTTTTCGATGAATTACGCACCAATTTTACGCGACGGCTTGACTATTGCAGATATTTTGTCTAAACTGGGGCAGAAATGATAAATTTTATAACCAGACATTTTACATCCCTGTGGGCATTTATCACATCACCATTTCGTGCGATATGGCGTCTGATTGTGCGCATGTTTCCGCCCCGTCAATTTACGGTTATGGACACACCGCGCGGCAATGTTTACACATTTGATCAAAGCAGTTTTTGGCGTTTCACGCGTTTTTGTGGCAAGGTTGGTCTGATTATATGGGCATCTTGGTCAACATATGTGTTTATTTACCACCGTCCATTATTACAGATGCGCACCCAGCAACTGGAAGAAGCACGCGCCACCCACGACAGACACATGACAGATTTACAGACATACTTAAAGAAATACAATGATTTGGCGCGCGACTTAAATGTTATCGACGACAAGGTTTTAAACGACAAATCACTGAAAGACAAAGAAAAAGAAAAATTAATAAACAGCCGCATAAAAACCTGGGGCGAACTGGAATTTTTGCACACCCGCGTTACAGAAATGCTGAAAGACGAAGAATACGCCCCAGAATACACAAAAATGTCTGAATTATCCGCAGAATATGAATTAACACGTGCCGAGAACGAAGAACTAAAAAAACGCAACACAAAATTAGTTGAAAACATGTTGCAAATTGCCGAAGCAGACAACGCAATTGTTGACATGGTTGACACACTGACGACGGACAAATCCGCAGAATTACATAAAAACATAAAAACAATTAACGGCACACTGGCCACATTGGGATTGACCGAAAAAACACTTATACGTAATGTAAATAAATATTCCAGTCCGATTGTTGGCGCGGCATTTAATCCATTGGAATTTGATAAAGACATCAATGAAAAATATAAAAAACTGGCTGATGGTCTGGAACGTTGGAACGGCTTAAAGCGCCTGAATGAGGTACTGCCACTGGGTAAACCGGTAAAATCCCGTATAACATCCAACTATGGCGTACGCAATGATCCATTTACCGGCAAACCCAAAAAGCATCGTGGCATTGATTTTGCCGGGAAAATTGGCACAGAATTATTGGCGGTTGCACCGGGGCGCGTTGTTTCTGCGGGGGAACGCGTTGGATATGGCACAACGGTTGAAATTGATCATGGTTTGGGCTTTACAACCCTGTACGCCCACTTGTCCCAGATTATGGTATCGCGTGGGGACTGGGTCAGACCTGGCACTGTAATTGGATTGGCTGGGTCGTCTGGGCGTTCAACGGGCCCACATTTGCATTATGAAATCAGATACAAGGGCGCACCATTTGATCCAACAAAATTTGTAAAAGGAAACTAAGACATGCTGGCATTTACTAATTCTTCGGAAAAACAATCCCCAACCATTATCGGGGCAGGTTGCAAATTGACAGGCGACATAAAAACAGACCATACTGTACAAATTCACGGCGAAGTTGTGGGCAACATCACCGCAGAAACAGTTGTCATTGGTCGTGGCGGTCGCGTTATTGGCGAAGTACAAACACCAATATTATTTTTACATGGTACCCTGGATGGTCCGGCCACAGTTAACATTGCCAATGTATTCAGTGCGGCCCAAATGACGGGCGAACTGTCGTATCGCACACTAAACATTACCGGCAACACAGGTCTTGAATGCAAATTATCAAAACGAAAGGACACAGAAAAATGAATAAAACAGTATCCAAGGTATATATCGCATCCGATCATCGCGGTGTCAGTTTAAAATTGTATTTGATTGAAATGTTGGCGGCCAGTGGTTATAACACTGTAAATCTGGGGGTTGACGATCCGAACACATCTGCGGATTATCCAGATGTTGCTGCAACATTGGCGGACGCCATGATTGACGATAAAAACGCACGTGGCATAATTATTTGTGGCACTGGTGCGGGCGTTATGATTGCTGCAAACAGATATCGTCATATTCGTGCATCGCGTTGCACCACACCAACCCAGGCGCGCGACGATCGTTTCCACGATGACATAAATGTATTGGCCCTGGCGGCAGACGATATTGATATAGAGGTTGCATTTTTATGCGTTCAATCATTTTTGGAAAGTCCATTTGACAATATTGAACGCCGCATTCGCAGAATTGAAAAAATATCATAAAAAAAATCCCCAAACGGGGATTTTTTTTATCAAAAACACGGTCTAAACACCAAAATTTCCTGACCTGATTATTCTTAATCTGCTAAATAACATTCTTCGTCACAATATTCCGTCTCTGCATTAAAGTAACAATCCCCCGCTGACTTGCCGTCTACTGATTGCAAACTCCAAAATCCTGTATCATCTTCACCAGACTTAGCACCATCATGCTTCTTATAACAATCGTTTTTCGTTCTCTCTTCATAATACGTTCTATTACAATTGGCTATATCTTTTGATTCTAATTTCTTTATGCTAATTTGATTAGAAGTATAACTGTCATATATGTATATATAATCTGGTACAAATAAAGATTTAGCAGAACCTAATTCCCCATTACCGCACTTATACTTCTTAAAAGAAAATGCTTTTGAATCCTGTTGTACAAAACCATTGTCGTCACAAGATATACCGCCGCCTTTTGCAGTATAATTTATTTTGCCTTCCTCATCCTTATACACTGGCACAAAATAGTTGGAAGGGGAATTATTTTTGTCTTCATACTGATATTTTACTACCCAATGATTCACTTTATTATCACCATTACCCAAATCTGCAAATGCAATACACAAATCTTCAAGCCGCTCAGACCAATATACATTACGCTCTACAGATTCATTCTCATCATAACATAAACCACCCCCTTCGGTTGAATCCCAACACATTGCAGCTTGTTGTTCCGCCATAATATATGAACCATCCTCAAAATTCACGGAATCAGTATTATCTAAAAACACCATTGCATTATTATTTGGATGAATATTTTGTACTCTACATGACGAGGATTCATACACATATTCACCATACTGCGTATTATTACAACATCTACTACCGCCCTGCGTCCCCCCAAAACTTAAACAACTTGGTACGCAATGTCCACAATTTGAGGGAGGACTTGAACTGCTATCTATATAAAGAGTTGTTTCACTCCCATAAAAATCTTGATATTTTGCTCCTGGCAAGCTGTCAATTACATCTTTATAAGTAGTATTTTCTCTACACGGGTAATAAGACAACGTATCTTCTATGTCTTCGAAATAGTCAATTTGAGTATTTTGTTGCCAATAAGATGAAGATGTTTTAACAAAACCAAACAAAACAAAAAATACAACCAACACACGGGTTAATTTGTGCATAATAATATCCTTTTTATTTTAATTTCTGGGTCCATTCGTTATCTGGAAAATTCTTACGCAACATTTCTGCATACCCATGCACTTGTTCTGGTAACCCAATTGCGGTATAGCATTCCGTTAAACGGTATAATGCTTCGGGCGTCATGACTGTTTCCTGGGCGTCTGATACAACCGACTGCAAACGATTAATCGCACTGGTCCAGTTTTCCCGACGCATATCATTACGCGCCGCATACATAACCTTGCCCGCGATATAGTTTTTCAGAATAATTATCTTGTTTTTTGCATTTTTTGCATATTCACTGCGCGGGAAACGCTGTACCAAACTTTGGAACTGTTGCAGGGCATATGCACTCATCCCCGGTTCACGACGAACATCACTGACCTGGCGGTAATAACACATACCACGCAAATACATTACATATGCAACATCACGGTGGCCGGGATAAAAACGCATAAATCTGTCAGTTACCAATAACGCCCCCGCAAAATCCCCATCCATATAATACGAATATGCCGCCATAACCAGCGCATCTGGGGCCCATTGACTGACCGGGAACATCGATTCGACCTTCAAGAATTCCAGCGCCGCCTGTTCATAATCTTCGTCATTAAATTCTGCATATGCCGTTTCATAAATCTGTGGCAATGTTACATCTGTTTGAATTTGTGCATCTTTACCGGCGCATGCCCCCAAAAACACGCAACATAAAATCAACAATCTTAAATTTCTCATGCTAAATATTCCTGCCTTGATTTTTTATTAACATACGCATTATAATCAAAACTATGAAACTTGGCAAACATATTTTAGGCGTCGGCGCCATGACAGGAATCAGTCGCGTATTTGGATTTATTCGCGACATGCTGATTGCGCGCGTATTGGGGGCGGGGCGCCTGTCTGATATATTCTTGGCGGCGTTCAAGTTACCGAATTTATTCCGCGACTTGTTGGGCGAAGGGGCACTGTCCGCAATATTTATCCCAATGTATACAGATTCCAAGAAAGATGCTGGCTTTGCAAAAAATGTATTTTCTTGGTTAATGGTTATTTTGCTGGGGATTACAATCTTGTTTGAAATATTTATGCCACTGATTGTATGGATATTGGCACCTGGGTTTGATGCGGTCCCGGGCAAGATGGAAATGACGGTTATTATATCACGCATAATGTTCATTTATGTAATATTCATTTGCGGGTCGGCATTTTTATCGGCAATATTGAACGCCTTTTCCAGATTTATACTGGCGGCATTTATGCCTGTATTACTAAACATAATGTTAATTTGTGCATTATTGGCGGCGATGATATTTGGTTCAGAACACATTTTGTACCTGATGGCGGGCACAGTTGTGGCATCTGGCGTTATACAGTTCTTGGTTTTATGGACACGCATCCGACGCAAACATTTTGGATTGCATCTGGTTCGTCCAAAATGGACCCCTGGCATCAGCAGTATATTCCGTCGCATGGGGGTCAGCATTGTCGGCAGTGGTTTTTACCAGATAACCATTATTGTCGGCACACTGGTCGCCAGTTTTCAGGGTGGGGCGGTATCGTGGTTGTATTATTCTGACAGAATTGTACAATTGCCATTTGCGATGATTGGTCTGGCCGCTGGCACCGTACTGATGTCATCTATATCAAATGCGCTGGCGGACAAGAATATGCGCAGTATCTATATCCAACAGAATTCATCTGCCCGCAAATCATTAATGTTAACATTGCCATGCGTTGTGGGCTTGTTTATTTTATCTGAACCAATTATTCAATACTTGTTTGAATATGGTGCCTGGACGCACCAGTCAACAATCGCTGTTTCACGTGCAATAATGATTCAGGCACTGGTATTACCAGCCATGGTAATCAGCCAAATATACAGCAAAACCTTGTACGCATCCCAAGATGTAAAAACACCTGTAAAAACCAGCATGATATCATTGGGCTTGGCCGCGGTATTATATGTTACACTGTTTCCATTTATCGGATATTTGGCCATACCTGTGGGGATTGTCATCAGCGGATATGTAAAAAATTATTTACTGGGGCGCATTTGTCGCCAGCGTCAATTGACCAAGACAGACAGTCGCACAATTCATGCAACCGTATCTTTCTTGGTACTATCTGTGATTTTGGGGGCGATACTGTATATGATTCCGATAACCAACATATGGGCACTGTTTATTGCGATTGCGGGTTATGGTGTTACATACCTGCCGTTGGCGTACATTTTAGACCGAAAAATCAAGCATTAAAATAAATTTGAAACCGAACCTTTTTTATGATAAAATACAAAACATAAAGAATGTAAGGAGTCAAAAATCATGAAAAAAGTTATATCTTTGGCTGTATTGGCTGCAACATTGGCGGGCTGTATGGACCTCAGCACGACCAGCAATAATGCCGGTTATGGCGCAGACGGCTTTGGCGAAGAAGCATTGGTTACAACAACACCTGCAACAGAACAGTCATTAAATGATACATATCTGATGGCGGCCGCACCAAAATATTATATCGGCACCGCATACAAGGTTGACGAAGTACAGTATATCCCTGTGGAAGATTTGACATACAACCAAACAGGCATGGCTGGTATAATTCCCACAGAATTAAATGGCACAAAAACCAGCAATGGCGAAATATTTGATGTTAATCAAATGGTCGCAACCAGCAAGACATTACCATTACCAACCATTGCGCGCGTAACAAATCTGGACAACGGTCAATCTGTTGTTGTTCGTGTAAACAATCGCGGTCCATTTGTAAACACACGTTTAATGGATTTATCGCCTGCGGCGGCGCAAAAAATTGGCATCAACGGCCAGGCCAAGGTTCAAATCCAGGTATTGGGCGACCAAACAATTGCTGTAAAGAACGCAACATTGGGCACACCACAAACAGAAGTTGTTGTAACAGACACACCTGTTGAATCTGCACCTGTTGCACAACCTGCCGCACCAGCGTCCGGCACATACAGTGTTCAATTGGCTGCATTTTATGCCCAGGACAGCGCCGATGCATTGGCCCAACGCATGAAAACATACGGCGATGCAGTTGTCGTTAACGAAGGCGACATGTTCAAGGTTCGTATTATCAATCTGGACGCCACCCAGGCACGCAGCATAATCGACACACTGCGTTCAAACGAAGGCATGGCCCCAGGATTGTTAAAAGACGGTCGTTGGGTAAATCCTGACAGTATCTAAAAAAATAAAAAACCCGCATTTGCGGGTTTTTTATTTTTGATAATCGTTGTACTTAAACCATTTCCAACTATCTTCAATCTTATACTTACGCCAATCCTTTTGCACATCTACTTCTGATTCATAAACAATCTTTTCTTTTGGAATTATTATTGGTTTTGCACGAATTTCTTTATCATATATCAGCTTCACAGAATATTTTACATACGGACAAAACGCAGGCAAAATATATTGTATTGTAATCACCTGTGGCGACAATTTTACACCATTGTGCGCCAAACAACCGCTTACCGCATCACCGCGTTTGCTGACATCCGAAGAATAGCATTTGCATTTTCTGGTTTCTTTATCCAAATGATCACACGCAATTGTTGTTAACCAAATCAAACCATCTTCATCCATTACTTTTACAAAACAGCATGTACCGCATTGCTTGCACAGATTTTCCCATTTTGGACTGTACGGTACTATACACCCCTTGCCATCTTTGTTATCCTTGCACCCTTTACAACTTTTTTTGCAATCAGGCGCATAACTATATTTTTTCATAAAAAGCCTCTTTTTTTTTACACACTACAATATAATACATATTATCATTTTGTCAATATCAGATTAATAAAAAAATTTATCCCCGACATAAAATCGGGGATTTTTTTACAACCAATTACTTCTTTACAACAAAGTTCACCAACTTTTTCGGCACAACAATTGTTTTGATGATTTCAACACCATCCAATTTTGCACCTGTGGCTTCTTTTGCCGCATCAATAATCGCTGTTTCATCTGCATCGGTGGCGACAACAAATTCTGCTGCACGTTTACCGTTAATTGACGCAACAATTGTCATTTGCGTCTCAACCAGCTTTGACGCATCAAATGTTGGCCACGGTTCAAATACCAGCATATCATCATGCCCCAGTTTTTCCCACATTTCTTCGGTTAAATGCGGTGCAAATGGATTCAATATCTGCAACAGTGTTTCATACGCAGGGCGGGGCATTTTACCACCAAACGCATTGATATATTCCATCATTGCAGAAATTGTGGTATTAAATTTCATTTCTTCCAAACGCTGTGTTGCATCGGCAATCAGTTTATGTTGCAAACGTTCTTGTTCTGCGGTCATTGGCTCATCTGTCAGATTATCCGACAAATTTTCCACACGTTTCAAGAAACGTTGCACACCAGCCAGCGCCCCATCAGTCCATATCGTGTTATTTTCCCACGGCCCTAACGACAACACCGCAACACGTCCAGCGTCCGCACCAACACTTTCAACCAAATCAGCGACCATAAATCCGTTACCGCGTGACTTGGACATTTTAAACCCATCGTTACCCATTAACAACCCCTGGGCGGTTCGTTTTGCATATGGTTCTGGCGTATTTACCAATCCCAAATCATACAAAGCATGATGCCAGAAACGCGAATAAATCAAGTGTCTGGTATTGTGTTCATGCCCACCATTATAATGCGTTACCGGCATCCATTTTTCCATCTGTTCACGCGAACAGAATTCATCATTGTTTTTCGGGTCCAGATAACGCAAGAAATACCACGAAGACCCCGCCCATCCCGGCATTGTATCTGTTTCGCGTTTTGCCGGCGCGCCACAATGCGGACAGGTTGTATTTACCCAATCTGTTGCACGTGCCAATGGACCTTCGCCATCATCTGTTGGACGATAATCAGACATATATGGTTGCATCAGTGGCAATTCAGAATCCGGCACAGGTACCCAACCACATTTTTCACAATGCACCATTGGGATTGGTTCGCCCCAGTACATTTGACGCGAAAATCCCCAGTCTTTTAATTTATATTTTGTTGTTCCGCGTGCAAAGCCATGTTCAGAACCGTATTTAATTGCGGCTGCAATCGCATCATCTTTACCCATACCATCCAAGAAAGAAGAGTTTATATGTACACCATCACCTTCCCAGACTTTTCCTTCTTCACCGCCCGCCAGAACAGGGATAATATCCAGTCCAAACTTTTTCGCAAAGTCCCAATCACGACCATCATGTGCCGGCACCGCCATAATCGTACCATACGCATAATCCACCAAGACATAATCTGATGTAAACACTGGAATTTCAGTTCCCGTGAACGGATTTACCGCCATAATTCCATCCAAACGCACACCGGTCTTTTCTTTTGTTGCATCTGTTCGTTCAATTTCAGATTTTGATGCAGATTCCTTGATATAAGAACGCACATCATCTGCGTTTTTAATTTTGCCTTCATCCAGCCATTTTTTTACCAACGCGTGTTCTGGCGCAATAACACAGAAGGTTACACCGAATATAGTATCAACACGTGTTGTATAAACAGTCATAACATCATCGCCAACCATAAAATCAACATCCGCACCATGGGATTTACCAATCAGATTTATTTCGTCTTTTTTAATACGTTCATCAAAATCAACATCTTTCAATCCGTCCAGCAATTTATCTGCATACTTTGACAACGCCAGGTTCCACTGTAACTTTTCTTTTTTTTCAATTGCCCCATGACAGCGTGGACATTTATTATCTTCCAATTCTTCGTTTGTAAATGTTGTTCTGCAATCGGGACACCAGTTCATTGGCAACGCAGACTTATACGCCAACCCCGCTTTCCAGAATTGAATAAACATCCACTGGGTCCACTTGATATATTCCGGATCAGACGTTGAAACGCGTGTTTCCGGGCTGACAGACCAACCAACACGATCTATCATTTCAGAATAACTTTTAGTTAATTCAGCGGCAACATCGGCAGGATGCTTACCAATTTTTGTTGCATAATGTTCGCCTGCGATTCCCATTGCGTCAAACCCCATTGGGAACAACACATCAAAACCGCGCGCACGACGAAATCGCGCCAACACATCGATACCAGAATAATTCAACATATGTCCTGCATGCATACCCGCCCCAGACAAAAACGGAAATTCTACCAACGTATAAAACCTTGTTTTTGAACCATCATTTTTTGGCACAAACGCACGTGCATCTGCCCATTTTTTTTGCCATTTTGCTTCGCGTTCATGAATTCTTTTGATATCATCTGCCATTTTTTCAACCTTTTTGATTAAATTTACGGGCACACTGTAATAATAAAACGGTTTTAATTCAAGTTTTTTATACACCTAAAAAAAGCAAATTGACACCCACAGATAAAAATGCAATAATCACAACCGATATATCGACGTAACAGGGGGAAGCGTTCATATGAACAAAATAAATAAGCTATTATGGGGAATATTAAGTCTTGGCATCAGCCTTATTTATCGTACAAATGTAGATGCGGCCCACTATACAGATACAAACGCAATAACAAACCCTGCTGTCGGCGACACAATCACTATCGGCTGCGATTTTGGCAATATTGTACTATCACTTGTGTACGCATTTAATCACGCAGCCAACACAACAAGTGACATTCCACGTGAAGAAAATTGCGTATACCTTGACGAGTATATATGCAACACAACCGCAACTTACACAAGCATGTGCAATTCTTTTAATCACACGGCAATACCAAAACACTCATCAGCTGTTAATCCATCTGATTTCACATGCAGCACATTAACCTGTCCAAACGGTGGCACATTGGGGCAACGTGCCGTACTTCAAACTGAGACATTAAATCTAACCAAAAACAGCAATTGTCACCGATATTACACTGGCGGCACTGGTCATCGCTACATTGGCTTTTCTTTTGTAATCAGTGCAATCACTGCCAGTTCTGGCTGGTACGGCAGCTATAGCAAATTCAACGGCACCAAGGATTGGATATATCAACAATACAGCATTTATTGGCAACGCGTTAACAACAATTCTATAAACGATTGTTATCTTGCGCCGGGCACATATACCGACAGCAACGGCAACACATACACCCAAACCGATTCCGACAACAAATGCTATTACCAGGAATAAGGAAACCGCACAATGAATAAACTGAATAAAGTTTTATGGGGAATCATCAGCGGATTTATATCCGTCGTGTATAACTTCAATGCACATGCACACGACTGCATACTCCATGAAATCGAGAGAATTGCCATCGACTGCGACTCTTCCAATTATGGCAGAAAATGTCCTGACGAACAATTGTCCAACCCGACATATAAGAATGAAGCCTTTAGTACTCTGTTGAACACAATTATATATTCTGGGTATTACAACGTTAATGGTGGCGACGAAACACCTGTATATTGGTTTGCTGACAGTAATTATATTGATGACATATTAGATGCATTCAACACACAAAACGAATGGGTAAATGGTCGCCAATCCATCGCAGTCGATATCGACCATGAATTTGTCACAAACAGAACATATAACGGGAACATCGATTACGGTTCTTACTGCAACGCGGACTCTGAACAAAGTTGCAGTGGCAAAATAACAAATTGCCCCAGTCATACAGCCGGTATTCTGGCCAAATATACAACGACGGCATGGGTCGACAACGATGTTATTGAATATATATTGGGGGATTACAATCTGCGCAAAAACCCCCAGGGCTATAATAACACCGACAACCCTTTATATGTATTTAACAACATATCATCTGCCATTGCGATTATGACAGTAAAAAATATCAACGATTGCAAATATTTTTATTCATACAGCGGAAAAAAAGCAACCGCATGTCGGGTTGCTCCGACCAGAGAATACAACGGTTCGGATACACGTGGACGATACGCAATCCCGGCAAACGACACCTGTTATTACGAATATTAAACCAACCAGATTGACAACACATGCAAAAATTGCAACAATCGTAACGGTTGTAAAAAAAAAGGAAACCGCACAATGAACAGACTGAATAAACTTTTATGGGGCATTCTAAGCTTTGGCATCAGCCTTGTTTATCGCGCAAACACAACAAACGCCAGCATATTCAGCGGTCTTACCACTTTTGGCAACGGTAATGTCGGCGACACTATAACAGAATCATGTGACGAAATATTTGGCACAGGAATATTAAAATTCGAAATAATTGAGGCCACCGAAACAACAACCGAACCAACAAACACGACAAAATGCAGCGACCTGCCAGAATATTGTGACGAGATAACCAGCGAATACAACTATGATTTAGAAGCTTACAAAACAAATTCCTATGGATGTGAATATGGCGATTTTCTTAATCTGGTAAATTATCGATATTGCGAGTCATGCCCTGGTGTCGGTTCAACAGACCAATCGCCACTCTTTGACTGGTACAAAATATCCCTGGAAGACATCATTTGTTACAGCGAATACACCGGTGGCACGGGGCACGTATTCCGAAAATACAAAATTGGGCTGATTGGGACAGACGTTGACCCCGACCCTGAAAGCACCGTTTTAACGGTCGTCAACGGCCGCAAATGCACAACAGAATATTCCAGTTGCGTCGGTTCCATTGAATGGTTGGATGTAACTTATACCCCAGACAAAACAGATTGCCGCATATCTGTTAACGCAGGGACCGACGGACGCGGACACTACAAACAAAGATATTGTTATTACGAAGAATAAAACAAATAAAAACGATTGAACATGACCAAAAAAACAGAACAAAACACACCAGATATTTCAATAATTATACCAAACCGCAATTATTCGCACTATATTGCCGACGCACTGAATTCTGTTTTGCATCAGACTTTTCAGAATTGGGAATGTATTGTGATTGACGATGCCAGCACCGATGACAGCGTATCTGTTATTCAAAAATTTGTGGATTCTGATCCGCGTTTCAGACTGTTTCGCAACAAAAAAACATTGGGCACATCTGCGTCCCGTAACATCGGGCTGGACAACGCGCGTGGGACATATATTGCATTTTTGGATTCCGACGATTCATACACGCAAAACGCATTGGAAACATTGTTCAAATTGGCACAACAGACCAGGGCGCCAATGGTTGGCGGACACGCCAATATTGTTCCTGTTTCATTTAAATACATCCCGCAAGAGCAAGTACCCATCGCAGACACAAACAATTTCAAAACCATCTATAACCCGGTAGTATTATTACAGGCCAACCAGAATCATAAATGGTGCTGGATATGGCGTCGCATATATCATCGTGCCTTGATTGGCGATGTTCGTTTTTCAACAAAATTCACATCACTGGGCGAAGATTTGGCATTTATGATGGATATTTTATACAGATCGCACCCAACGATTGAAACGCCGGTACCGGTTGTTAATCATCGATATCACGATGAAGCAATGACCAATTTGAACAAGCTGGATGAAACATATTTTGACTGGTTTCCGCACTATTTTGAACACCTGCGCGATAACAGTTTGGACAAATACGACGCTGAATTTCTGCGTCAAACATATCGTGCAGCGTTTGCATATTTGTTAATGGAAACAATATCACGCCCGCGTAAGTTTAACAAATTACAGATGCAGGCACGCGCAGTTCTGATTAAATCTTGCAAATTAATTCCGCGTCGTTATCTGACGCGCAAACAACGCTTTTTATGCTGGTTTTTGACATGTCTAAAGTAAATGTATTATATTGTTTTGACAGTAAATTTTGGCGCATGGCGGCGGTTTCCATTGGTTCAATAATGAAAAACCGCGACAGCGGCACCAATATAACGGTATACTGTATGGTTGCGCCGCACACACGTGGCCGTCGCTATATCAATCGTATTGTACGGCGGGGTGGGGGGCGTTTAGTATGGCGCACAATACATCCGCGTCAAAATCCATTTCGCAATCACGACTATTCGCGTTGGTCGCCTGTGATATTTTATCGTCTGTTTGCGCATCGTATTTTCAAGAATCTGGACAAGATATTATATTTGGATTCTGACACAATCATCCAGACCGATTTAACAAACCTGTACAACACAGATGTACGCGATTACGCAATGGGCGCGATACGCGACATGGCCCCCATACACAACCCCAAAGAAAAAAGTGGCCAATATGTTCTTAATTTCAAGCAGAAATATTTAAAGAACGACTTGTATGTAAATTCTGGGGTATTGCTGTTAAACATGAACTATATGCGCATTCATGGCGACGAATTGCTGGCGGTTAAGATACCATTAACATACCCCGACCAGGACATTTTAAATGTTGCATTTGATGGAAAAATACTGGAATTACCATTGCGTTATAACTGCGTACCGGACATGGGGGTTGATATCAAGTTCCCAAAATCAGAATATCTGTATGTAAAAAACAAAATAGAGATTGCACATTTTTACGCGGTAAAGCCATATTATTACCACCACACCCCGCGCAATTCATATGCAATATTCTATCACGCGGCGCGATATGTCGGATTTTATCCAGACGAATTCATCAAGGCCGACGAACATCATGCATATCAACAAGAACACAAACGACATCGCACCCAAATACCATTTGTTCGCACGGACAACACCGGACAAATATGGTTCCTGTGGATGCGGATATAACCACAGCAACAGGGGACAGGGAACATGCCGGCACAAACAAACAAACAAACAAACAAACAAACAAACGAACAATAGTTAAATTTGTTGTTTGTCTTCTTGTTGCTGCATTTCCATTATTTGCATACAGCACAACGCCTTCATTATTGAATTGCTCAACCACGGTTTATATGCACGAAATACACCCCGGTGAATCCGGAACAATATACTACAACTCCGGTGCCAACTTGGATTCATATGAAGAATCTTGCGACCACCAAACAAGAATTTCTATAAACCAATGCAGAAGAGGATCAAACGGAAGTAGCTGTTATATCAACGATTCAGCAAGTTTTTATTATGCAGAACAATGCCAAGAGCAACCTTGGGACAAATACACAGACCTGACAGTATACACTGGCCAACTATCTCCTAAACGTAATCATGATTGGATAAATGGTGTAAATAATTACATAACTTCACAAAAAGCAATATGTTGTGGCAAGAATTTTGATTATTGTGGCAGCTGTTACAGCAATTATTCTCACACCCATGATGTATATTGGCAATACACAGATTCAGCCATAGTCAACAAATTCAACAGCATATCCTGGAACGGTGTAAAACATTATTATTTAACAATTGAAGAAAAAATACCGGACTTTATTACATCGAACAAATACTGTTCCGCCGCAAACGATGATGGCACCTGTAAAACTTGGGCCACATGTCCAAATGGTGGCAAAGTATATTACCAACAAACCACATATCAATTACAACGCTGTACCAATGAATATGACTGTGAAGATATTACATCACAAGACGACATTAATAACCATCCTATTTACGAAGCACAATCAGGTAGCACCACCATAGAAGCAACAAAAATTAACGATATAAATTGCATAAACAAAACCATAGTCGAAGTGAAAACACAAGACGATTGTTATAAAGAATACCTGACCGTAAAACCAAAAAACGATACATTTAATGACGAAAATTCCAATCAAAAATACGACACAAAAGAAACCTTTACCGATGACACTGGAACATATATTCTGAATGGAAATTATACTGGCAATTGTTTTTACAATGCAGAAGAAAACTATTGCAGCGAAAACAATTGTTATTTCAGCGACTAAGAACAGTGTCCCTGGCGCACAAAGCACCCCAAGAATTCGGTATTACCACTGCCACCCTGGATGGGCGACGGCACAACACCGCAATTTTCAAACCCGTTTTCCGCAAACGCAGACACAACCCTATCAATTGCATATTGATGCCATGCTTGGTCGCGTATAACGCCGTTACAACGGGCGGCAATATCACGTGGAACTTCGAACTGTGGTTTTATCAGGGCAACAACATTTTTTGCGCCCCACGGTGGCAAACACCCAACAATATTGACCAATGACACAAAAGACACATCAATAACAATCAAATCAACCATTGATAATGGCTGTAATTCACGAATATCCGTCTGTTCCAGTGACACCACCCGAACATCTGTGCGTAAATGTGGCGCCAACTGATTTGTACCAACATCAACCGCATACACACGCGCCGCACCACGCGACAGCAAAACATCGGTAAAACCACCAGTACTGGCACCAATATCCAAACACGCCATACCATGTGGATTTATATTAAATTCTGTCAATGCATGCGCCAATTTTAAGCTGCCACGCCCAACAGCATAGGGTAAATCGCCCGCAACAATCGCATCAGATTCAGCCACCGTCATACTGGGCTTTTTCGCAGGCGCGCCGTTTACCGTAACCAAACCGGCACGAATTGCCGCCACGGCACGCGCCCGCGTTGAATAAAGACCACGACTAACCAATGCGACATCTAATCTCATACACAAAATAATAAATAAAATTTTTAATAAAATCAATCACCATAACCAACGGTCGCCAACATACATTGCCATGTTCTGGAACCGTAGTTATCAGTACCATTAACGTCTCTTTTTGATAAATAAGCCGCACAGTTAGCCGCACAATTTTCCGAACATTTTTTGTTGTATATATAAAAATAAATCCATCCCGATTCGAACGGGTGTGTCATTTTACACCAACAATATTCACCATCATTACGTCCATAAAAATTGTCGTTCACATCACCATTTGATGCAGCGGTTTGCCCCCAATACCCAGATATATAATTCGGTCCTGCACAACTGTGCAGTGGCAAATTCGTTTTATCCGACTTTAATGTACTGCACGACGCAACGCCACTGACCGCGCCAAAACCATTAATATTTATACGCCAATCAAAACCATCACCCACATATCCGGATGCGGTTGTGTTTTTGTAATCCGTTCCCAATACAACCTGGTCCGATTTGGCGCAAAATGTCGCACCAGACGCAATCAACGGGCACAACGCAATATATAAAACAACCAAAATATTCCTGAACATCAGTATCCCTTTTGTTATTACCATACTGCTTCGAATAATTTATCCCGAAACGCATAACTGCCCACGACACCATCGGCGCACAGGCGCGCACATCCCGACGTACACAAATCCACACTGTCATATGAACGCAAATACATAAAATAACTGGTCGCGGGACGACGCAACGCACACCAACAATGTGCCCCCATATCATCAGCCGGCACGACCTGATTTCCCGTTACAACCGTATATTGCGCCCCCGCAGAAAATTCACTGCACGACGCAACACCGCGCAAGAACCGAAATGTACCGTTCATCGATGACATTGTGTCGTAATCAACGTCAACCCGCCAATTCATACCATCAATCTGGGGCGCGCCATACTTAACAGAATTATCCGTATCCTTGTCCATCGTAACCACGACCGAAAAATCGGTCTGACACATCACCCCAATTGCCACACCGGGCAGGGCACATAACAACATCATCACACACCAGATAAATTTACCTTGTATAATCATTATCGGTCCTTATTTTACGGCATGATAAAAATTATCTTCGTACATTATGTTTATGGCGCCTTTGCTTTTTTCCGGCACCAGATTAACATAACATTGACGATTACCAGACTTAAAGTTTAACGATGGGGTCGTCAATTTTTTTGCATATATCGGGATTACCAAACCACCACCCGTACGCAAATAACGCATACTGACCCCCGTACTGGTCAACGCGCATAAATTGGCACAATTACCCAAATAGTTCATATCTTGTCCGGCGGCACACAAACGCACCGCCAACTTTGTATCCGGCACATCAGTATACGGATACCCATGTATTGATATCAGGCTGTTATCTGTCAAATTCGAACCATCGTATGGCGAAACAAGACGTGTACCCGACGGACAATCAAGACCATTGGCCACAACACGCATTGAATCATTCGAAAACACATTATTATATCCCGCCGGACAATTTTCTGTATCAGGCGCATACGACACACAACCCACACCATCAAAATATCCGTTTTCACACATGGTTACCGGAATTTGATTTAACATATACACCCCAGGCTTACGCATCCGATGCGTGGCCTCTGGGCATGTACCATCAGTCCGGGGCATACCAATTCCAAACAAATTTACTGTGATATAATTATCGGCACAATAATCATTTGCGACATATTTCTGACATGAATATTCAACTGTTTTTGTGGTTGTTTCTGCGGCCTCATCAGTTATTTCTGTAACCGTCATCACCGGATATCCACCATCACACAGCATCATATCGGGCAGGGCGCCATACACAGTCGCCGAACACATGAACATCATAAAAAATATAAATATCCCCCACATATCGCCATCACGCATAAAAAAACCACCAAAATTATTTCAGGTGGTTGGAGTTAGCAACAATAGTAAGAATTGCGTGCTTATTCAATATATTCGCACACTCCAACCAAAAAGGTTGGAAAATCGTTTTAACGTCTTGCACATGACGCTTACTAACAGGTTGCTAGCCTCATCATCAGAACACCTGATAACACAGACATTATACCAGGAAGCATTTTCTATATCAAGCACGCAATTATTTGACAATAATAAAAATAAAATTTATCATCTTAGATACAAAAAAACCAAGGGACCCAAACAATATGAATAATCAAAAAACAACAAAAAATTTAGACCAGTTAAAACGACGCGAAAAAATCTTGAAAACAGAAACAAAAATAATAAACACTGGCATTTTACTGGGCGCAGGCACATCGGCCGCACATGCAATACTTGCATTAATAAGTTTTTGCGACAACGCCCCCACAGAAGATTATATCATGCTTACACTTGGTGCGATGGGTTTTGGCGGGCTTACTGCGATATGCGCCAACACCGCCCGGGAAATAACAAAACGACGCGAACAAATATCAAATCAAATACACAGCAATACCATGCAACAAAAGTAAAAAATACATAAAAAAGGGCTTTTTTTAGCGATTTTTTACACAAAAAACCGCTAAAACCCGCAGAAATCCGCCATTTTTTCTATTTTTTACGGCCAGAGCAGGGCAAAACACAATATTCTTCCACACCAATATTGTCCTGCCAGGATTTTTTATCATATTTGCGAACGACAACGCCCGTTCAACCGACAAATAACAAGCACACGAACAAAAAAACTTTGAATTTTATACACGCATTATAAAAAATTTTATTTTTGTATTATCACAAATTATACATATCTGGCACGCGTATAAATAACCAACCGTTGCGACGCATAACCAAAAGCCAAAGCGCCATAACGACATATTATGTATACAGGTGCGCCAATGAAAACAAGCACAGCGATGTTTGAATTGTTGCGCATACGAATATAAAATTTTTTTAATTTTTATATCGTATAAAACCAAGGCATCATGTACATATATTATGTATACAGGTGCGCCAATGAAAACAAGCGCAGCGACGTTTGAATTGTTGCGCATACGAATATAAAAATTTTAATTTTTATATCGTAAAGTATACATAATATACATTATGCGCCTTTTATATTTTACTGCCCCGCCATATAAATACAGGCGGATAAACCGCCTGCAAAAATATTAAATTCATTTATCAAAATCACCAATTAACGCTTTGTTATTTTTTTGATTTTTTTCAATGAATCTGTCGCAACATTTGTTGCCACTTTTTTCAAACCCTTTAAAGATTTTTTCAAATCACTGTCTTCGACAGATCCTGTCTCAACGGCTTCTACATCCGAACAACAAAACGGACATTTTGTCGCCGCATTATTAATTGTAGACTTACAATATGGGCACGCATGCGTATTAGCAGGTTTTTTATCACGCATTTTATTCATGGTGCGAACAAACAAGAATATCGCAAACATTGTGATAAAGAAACTGACCACAGAATTCAAAAACACGCCTAAATTCAATGTTGTTGCACCTGCTGCCTGGGCCTGGGCAATTGTTTCATAAACAGCCCCTGCTTCACCGCCACCCAACACAAAGAACCACTGCGAAAAATCCACACCACCAATCAACAACCCAATCGGTGGCATAATAACATCTTTTACCAACGAATTCACAACACCGGTCATCACACTACCAACAATGATACCGACAGCCATATCTATTGCATTTCCACGTTGAACAAAAGTACTAAATTCTTTAAATATATTATTCTTTTTTGCCATTTTTTACTCCTTTGTATTATTTATTAGAATAATCTTCTATTGCACGCAACACCTTACCCAATGTTTTGCGCAAACTTTCATCATTTGTCTCTACCGTAATATCTGCCATTGCATAAACAGAATATCGTTCTTTTATCAATTGCGCCAAAATTTCACGACTGTTTGTATTCAACAACTGTGGACGCGTATCGCGTGCACCAGTACGCCTTACCAACAAATCCAAATCCGCACGCAACCACACAGACAACGCACGCTCTAAAACCATTTCGCGTATCGCGGGCGTAATAAAAGCCCCCTCGCCCGTGGAAATAACTTTCAGCGCAGGCGGCGTATCCAACAAACGTTCAATAACACGCTTTTCAACGCGTCTAAATTCTTCTTCGCCATACATTGAAAAAATATCAACAACACTGCAACCAGCCGCCGCTTCTATTTCCTTGTCTGAATCCACAAACGGTATCCCCAAGCGTCGCGCCAACGCACGCCCAACACTGGTCTTCCCTGCCCCCATCAAACCAACCATAACGACAGGTCTGTCAATAAAATCCTCGCGTTCTTTACTCATAACAAATATCATTTTACCAAAAACACCTGTTTTTTACAATAAAAATCACACAAGAACTTCTAAAACAGCCCATTTTATGTTATAATATCATCAGAAAACGTTCATAGAGAGAGAGGACAAAAACATGAAAAAAGTACTTTCATACACAACCTGCGCCCTGCTGCTTACCGGTATTACCAACACAACCAACGCCACACCGGCGGCAACATACGCAAACAACATTACCACAAACAATATCAGCGCCCTGCAACACACAATCGTAAACACCGCATTTAACAATCTGCACGGGAACAAAACAACAAATACCACAACCACAAAGAACAACAATTCCCATGACATATACGGTCGCGCACCAATGTACGGCACAATGTCCCAATACGGCGAATACAACGACGACGGACGCAGTGGCGGCGACAAAAGCAACGCCGCACTGAACAACATACAATTCACATGGCAACACAACGCAGACCGCGTAAAATTTAACGAATTCGCACCACTTGATACCGACTCTGACCTGATACTTGTCAATCTGATTGGGAACGAGTATAATATCGGCACAGTAAAAAACACATGGGGAATATACACTGGTTACATTGGCACAACCCAAGAAAACAATCAAATAAACATTGACGAACAAGGCGGATATTTTGGACTTGCAAACAATTTCAATATACAAAAATTAAACATAAAAACAACAATTAACGCCGGCGCATTGGACAATTCGGTCGACACCACAAACGGCACAGACGATTATACAAACTTTTGGATTGGCGCCGCCACCAGAATATCATACGATATAAAACTGGACCCTTCATTAATCCTGCGCCCAGAAATATACGCAGGATACACATGGATTAAATCAGACGACTACACATCCGCATCGGGCCAATTCATAAACAACAGCAATACAAATTCTTTTGAAATAACCCCAGCCATCAATATCACAAAACATGTTGGCAATAATTGGTATTGGACATTGAACACAAAATATATAATCATTACCAACAACGACAAAAACATAATCGTAAACAATACAAAGTTAAAAGAATTAGATATTGGAAACTTTTTTGAATATGGTTTAACCATAAACAAACAGTTTGATAATACAGATTTTTCCATCAATATCGGCCGACACGACGGCGACAGATATGGTTGGTTTGGCGGATTAAATATGCGCTATATATTCTAAAAAAACACCCGCCAAATGGCGGGATTTTTTTAATCCATATTTGCCAACTGTTCTAATTGATCCGCCGCAATCAAGGCATCTATCATTTCATCCAATCCTGCACCACCGGCCAAAATATCATCCAGTTTATACAATGTCAGTTTAATACGATGATCTGTCACGCGTTGTTCTGGAAAATTATATGTACGTATTTTTTCACTACGATCCCCAGAACCAACCATAGATTGACGTGACGCATTACTTGCATTTTCTTGTTCCATACGCTGTTTTTCATACAGTTTTGAGCGCAATACAGACATTGCCGCAATTTTATTCTGCAATTGACTACGTTCATTTTGACACGTAACAACAATTCCTGTCGGGAAATGAGTAATACGTATTGCACTATCCGTTTTATTAACGTGCTGACCGCCTGCACCAGACGCACGAAATATATCTATACGAATATCTTTATCCTCAATAACAACGTCAATTTCTTTTGCTTCTGGCATAACCGCAACAGATGCCGCACTGGTATGAATACGTCCACCCGCTTCGGTTTCGGGTACGCGCTGAACACGATGAATCCCAGATTCAAACTTCATACGACCATACGCGCCCGCACCATCTATCTTAAAGACTATTTCTTTATACCCACGCAAAGAAGTCGCATTTTCTTCGATAACTTCTACTTTCCAGCCTTGGCGCAACGCATAAGATTTATATTGATTATACAAATCGCCTGCAAATAGCGCAGATTCTTCACCACCAACGCCGGCACGAATTTCCATAATAACACTATTATCATCTGCATCATCACGCGGCAACAATGCGATTTGCAAACTCTTTTCAATATCGGGCAACCTATGATTTAGCTCGTGCAATTGTTCTGTTGCAATATCACGCAAATCCGCATCATGCAACATCTCCTTTGCATCATTAATACCGGCAACAACCTGGAAATATTCGCTTATCAACGGCAAAATCTCATTAAGACGCGAATATTCCTTGGATATTTTTGCCAACTCATCACCAGACAGATCGCCTGTATTCATTTTGTTTTCAATTTCTGACGCCCTGTTTTGAATATCTTTTAACTTCTGTTCAATAATCATTATATGTCACCCTTCAAGATTTTTATCGCATCAGACAAAACAACAGTTTGTTGAACACCCGTCTGCATATTTTTAATTGACACAAGTTGATTTTTTACTTCATCTTCACCAATTATTATACTGTATTTAGCTTTTATTTTATCTGCATACTCAATTTGATTTTTAAATTTCTTGTCTGCATCTAAATACGCCACGGACGAAATATTCGCATCACGCAACGAATTCAAAACAGACATCGCATAGACTGTATTTTCCTGTCCCATAACCAAAACAGACGCTTCTATTGGTGATTCAAATTGGCTTAAATCTATTTTGCCCTCGTCCATTAATGCGACCAACAATCTGGACACACCAACCGCAGCACCAACACCAATTATTTTAGTCTTTGAAAATTTAGCAGTCAAATTATCATATCTGCCACCGCCACCAACGGCACCCAATTCAGGGAATTTTTCCAAAAAGAATTCAAAAACAACACCTGTATAATACGCATGACCACGCATAATCCCCAAATCAATTTGCGCATTTTTTATTCCCATCGCGTCCAGCAATTCCATAAATTTATCCAATTCTGAAATCGCCAAATCCAAGTTATCGCTTTTTCCAACAAACGAACGATAACCATTTGTAAATACTTGATTGATTATTTCTGCTGACTGCGTACTGATTTCTGTACTTAACGCATCAAAAAAGTCTTTTAATTTATCCTTTTTATCTATCAACACAAACGCATTTCTGCGTTGTGCATCATCCAAATTCAAAAAGTCAAACATCGCATTCCAAAACTTGCGATTACCAACACGCACATATGTTGGACCAATAAACTCAGATACAGATTCATAGACCCGCGACAAAGTCGCAACAATTTCCGCATCATAATTTACAGACAACGAATTAATACCCATAATATCCAAATCCATTTGATAGAATTCACGATATCTGCCACGTTGTGGTCGTTCACCACGATAATTACGCGCGAATTGATACGCCCTGAACGGAAAAGCCAAATCATTTATATTACCCGCAACATATCTGGCCAATCCGACCGTACCATCATAACGCAAGCCCATTTTTGTATCACCCTTTTGAAACAAAAACATTTGCGTTTCAATTTCATCCCAGTTATCTTTGTCTGTCAAAACTTCTGCACGTTCAATCGCAGGCAAATCCAAACGCGAGAAACCAGCCATACGCAAAACATTCTGCATACGCCCCACGCACAGGTCAAAACAACGTTGCTGTACAGGTGTTAATTCTATAAATCCCGATAATGGTTTTGTTGGTTTTAAATCCATTTTTTATTCCTATGGTTTTAAACAAGAAACTTTTCGACACTATATTGTGCCGATATTATATCATAAAAATAATCAATATGCTAATATCCACCCAAACGGGCGTGATGAAAAACGCAAAAAACACAAAAACTATCAGTCATTACGCCTAGTCTAGAACAAAAAATCGGGATTTCAAGATTTTTTTAACATCAGGCGGGGCGTCGTTTGCCTGCACACAAATGACGAAAGAAAAGATTCTTGCTTTTTAACATCTGTATCGGCACTATTTGACGCCCCATAAACTACATACACATAATACATAAACAGCTAAAAAAATTCCACAGGGACGTTTTCCTGATTTAAAAATACCGATGAAGTTGCCCACCATTTACCGCCAACCAACGTTTTGCACGTTCGACACCAAACCCATACAATTCGCGTACAGTTGCCCAGAATTCTGGCGAATGATCCATATGCTTTACATGCGCCAATTCATGCATAACAACATATCGCATTACATCAGCCGGCGCAAAGGCCAAGCGCCACGAAAAAGACATTGTACCAGAACTGGAACAACTGCCCCAACGCGAAACAGTATCACGGATTGCAATTTTTTTTGGCCAAAACTCGCACGGCGCACTTTTTATTATATTTTTTACTTCTTTCAGAAATTCTGCCTTAACAAAATCACGCACACGCCTTTCAAACATATCTGCGCCACCACCAACAACCAAAATCCCATCATCTGTAAAAACATCAGAACGCGCACCAGGATTATGCTGCAACACAATACAACGCCCAAAAATCTCTAACACATCACCGGCTTTGACCGTTGTTTTTACAGGCGCCTGTTTAAAAATATTTTCTATCCAACGCTGTTTTGATTCCAAAAATTTTATTGCACCAGAAGCAGACACTAACCAAGGTTTCGAAATAACAATTTCAGGTTTTGGAACAAATTTTGGTCGCAGCGTAATATTTCGCAAACCGCGTCTGGTATTTATTACAACAGGAATCTCTTGACCTGACGATAACACAAACACATAATCCGCCATCATCGCTTCACTTAGTTTTAAATTACACTACTTTAATTTTGCCTTTATATCACATACAATTGTATCCGCGTCAAATCCCATTTCCGAATAAACAACATCCCCCGGACCAGACACGCCAAATCGATCGATACCAACAACCGCATCTGCAAATTCAAACCATGGTGCAGACGCAGACGCTTCGATTGCCACAACAAATCCACGCAATATTTTTTGCTTAAACCCATCGTCCTGCATTCGAAAATCAGCAACAGACAGCATTGAAACAACCTGCACACCCTTGCCCAGTTTTTTTGCGACCTGTATCGCCAATGGCACTTCTGTCCCTGTTGCAATAATTGTTGCGCGAACGCGTTTATATTGCGCCCCATAAATAATATATGCGCCACGCGACAAATCAGTATTTTCTGGGGTCTGAACCATTTCTATTTTTTGCCGTGACAATATAATCGCCGACGGACGCGCACTTTCGCCCAACGCGGTTTGCCAGGCATAGGCCAATTCATCTGCGTTACACGGGCGAAAAACATTTAAATTTGGCATTAAACGCAATGCGGGCAATTGTTCTATTGGTTGATGTGTTGGACCATCTTCACCGACCGCAACACTATCGTGCGTAAAGACATATACCACGGGCAAACCAGATAACGCAGACAAACGAATCGCGGGACGCATATAATCACTGAACACCAGAAAAGTTGACCCAAAAACCCGCATTCCCATTGCGGCCATACCGTTCATGATTGCGGCCATTGCATGTTCGCGCACACCATAATTAATATAATTACCTGTAAAATCATTTGCCTGAATTTCACGCACGCCATTAATTTTTACATTTGTACTGCCACCTAAATCGGCACTGCCGCCAATAACATCAACCCCCGCATCTGATAACAATTGCAAATAATACCCTGACAATTCGCGTGTTGATATATTCGTCTTGTTCACAACAAAATCCAATTTTGGTAATTTTGCCGCTGTTCGAACTGACACAACATCAGCCATCCCAGACGCAACACCGCCCCACAAACGTTCGCCTGCGACAGACATGTTTTTTTGAATCAAACCCATTAATTCCGAATCGCCCAGCCCAAAACCATGAACCCGATTCGACCCAGCCAGGCTGGATCCGGCACCAATAACTGTCTTACATTGTATAAATACGGGCTTATCTTGCTTTTGCGCCCGTTGCAACGCACGATTTAACGCCACAAAATCATCACCATTGACACCAAACACTGACCAACCAGCGGCACTCATTCGTGCACACATATCAATATCCGTCTGTGCAACGCCATCGATACTGACACCATTATCCGCCCATAACAAGACCATATTATTTAATTTATATCTTCCTGCAAATGCAATTGATTCTTGGGCGACACCTTCCATCAAATCACCATCTGAACACAGGCAATACACACGTGCATCTGTTTTGTTTATTTTTTCCGCCAACGCCATACCAACTGCGTTACCAACACCCTGCCCCAACGGCCCAGTCGTTGCATCAACCCCATCAATTCCATACTCAGGATGTCCTGGCAAACCACCAAACTTACGAAATTCCGCCAAATCCCCAACTTCATACCCAGATAATTTTAACACAGAATATAACAACGCACTGCCATGCCCCGCGGACAAGACAAACCTGTCGCGTCCACGACGTAAAAAATTAGCAAACACGCACGTAATAATATCTGCCGCCCCCAAGACAATTCCGACATGTCCGCTGCCCGCCATACGAACCGCATACAACGCCCACGCGCGTACTGCATTTGCCATTTCTTTTAAATCTTTGGAATTATAGCTCATGTATGATATTATATCATAAAAAAGGACGAATATAAAATGTTAAAAATTTGGACTGACGGCAGCTGTTTGGGCAACCCAGGACCAGGTGGTTGGGGTTTTGTTGCAACAGATGGTAAAAATACTGCTGAACGCAGTGGCGGAGAATCGAACACAACAAATAATCGCATGGAATTAATGGCTGTCATTCGTGCATTAAGTGCGGCGAAGAATCACGACGAACTTGAAATTCATACGGACAGCCAGTATGTCAAAAACGGCATGCAATCTTGGTTACCAACATGGAAGCGTAATAATTGGCGTACATCGACGAAAAAGCCGGTAAAAAATCAAGACCTGTGGATGCAATTAGATGAACTGGCATCACAGAAAAAAATACACTGGTTTTGGGTACGCGGACACAATGGTGACGAAATGAACGAACGTGTTGACAACCTGGCCCGAACCGCCGCCGAAGGCATAAAATAAAAAAATCCCCAAACGGGGATTTTTTTACACATCACAATACGCTATCATCATGCACCCAATATGGAACCCCCTTGTCAACGATGCGCAAGGCGCGATTTGATTCCGTATTCATTTTTGTTTCTGTTTTGGACATATCGCCATAATATACCACCCCGTCGACACGCACATGTAACGATGGCGTTGTACGCTTTACTGAACGCAAATACAGTTTATTTTCACCAATATGTAAAATACGTCCGCAATCAGTACTTTCATCTGCCCCCTTGCCATATCCGATTGTACGCAACGCATCTTTACACTGATTGCGTCCGACATATTGTAACGACAACTGTTGCAATATATCACCGGCATTGTTATCTAACTGTCCTTCTGCCGACGGCGACCAGTAACCATCGCCAACCTTGGCACAAGTATTTTCAATCGCATCTTGTGGGCCGGTTGCGACATATACATTATTTATCAGATCATTAACATCGGTTATATCTGCGTTATGTGGCGACCAATATCCTGGCCCGCACATCAGTGCGACACCTGTACAATTTGCATCATACAATTTTGTCACAGGGTTGTAATCACAGCTGACATAGAATAATCCCCGTTCATTTACCTTGTCATCATATCCTGCATCAACATTTGTATTGTTTTGAAGATCCAAATACCAACGTTCTGCGTATCCGAACACCGCACGACATTGGTTTGCCGCGGAATGCGGCGCATGTTCCAACGCATCCAACAATTCTGCACTTGCTGCGCCATATTTTTCTGTTATTGTCGGACACTTCTCTAATCCTTGGACTTGACCATTATATTCCCAGGCCCCGCCCGTACAGAACGAATCGTCTGGACATTCTGCGCAAACATCACCATTTAAATAATATCCGGCATCACAAGATATAGAACTGATAGACCATTGTGCAGTCAAATTAATCACCGCATTATTTTCAGCCGTCGCATTAACCAAAGACGCCCCAGGTTGAATCACCTTGCCATCGCAACTGCCACCGCTGCACAACCAACCAACAAAATTATAACCAGTCATTACAAACGCATTATTTTCCGCGACACAGCCACCATCATAGTTACAAACAACATCTGCCATATCACCAGACCCAAGGCCCGCATTATATTTCACAGTAAATGTGTTTGCCACGCATGCATTTGTTGTTACGGTTGTGCCACCATTATAATTATATCCCGTGTTACATGTACAGCTTGCCTGACCTGTGGCGCCATTTGTGGACGAATTTGCCGGACACGCATTACACTGTGCGCTGTTTGTTTCTGTCCAAGTATTTGCACCACATGTTGTAATATTGTTATCGGAACATGCAGACCCCGCCGGACAAGTTACACATACACCATTGTTCATATAAAGACCAGAATAACAACTGCTGACAGAACACAAATCACAATTTGTATATGCGCCTGTTTCTTCTTCGTACATACAAGACCTGACACCTGTTCCTACTTCCGTGGAACACTCAACCACAGGCAACATACACTCTTCAATAGATCCCGCAGTATCTGTCAGCGTTACACCCCCATCCGGACATGCGTGTGTGATATTTGTGTCAGAAAACATACATTTTTCGGTTTCTTCTTCTGGCAGGCTAACACATTGTTCTGCACCAGCAGACCAATTATTATATCCAACAGGAACACATATATTGTTAATAGCTTCTTGTGGATTTGACGCATAAACCATTAAAGACATAACGTCGATATTACCATATTGAACATCCAGAATATCGTTATCAAAATTAGAAACGTACCCCGTACCACAAAAAGTTGCATACCCGCGACAATCGCTATCATATTGTTGTGTTGTTGTATTATATTTACAATCTACCACATAATATCCTCTATTATTGGCATTCCAATCAAAATCGTCACCATCAATATTTGTCTCTCCAAGATCAGCAAACCATTTTGGAAGATACACAAATAAAGCTCTACATTGGTTAACCGACGAATTGCGCGTCTCATCTAAAAGCCCCCCATTGTATGCGCTTGCCGCACCATACTTGTTTGTTACTGCTGGGCAGTCTGTTCTGCCGTGGATTCCACCGTCATATAACCACTCGCCACCTTCGCAATAATATTCATCTTCGCAGTCGATACAATATAAACCATCCAGATATTGTCCTGCTGGGCATGAAATAATTACAGGTTTCCATTGTGCAACAAAAACCAAGCTATCCATATTTACATCCGTCAAATCTGACACAGTTTGCCCATCTGCAAATTTTTCGCCATTAAACAGCCAACCATCAAATTCATGTCCCGCTTTATAGAAAGTGTTTTTATTTAAAACACATGATGTACCATATGTGCATGTTGTATCTGTCATACTGCCATCGCCACCATTTGCATTGTATCTGATGGTGTATGTGATTGGTTCCCATTGTGCATACAAGAACAAACCTGCGCCCTGTGTTGACGATGCATTTTTAAGGTTTGCACCATCTTCAAAATACTGGCTTTTATCGTAATTTGCCCAATTCTTGAATATGTATCCCGTTTTTGTATATGTGTTTGCGCTAATGTAACAGTCGGAATTATATGTACATGTTGTGTTTGCCATACTGCCATCGCCACCATTAGATACATATATGACAGTAAATGTATTTGCCGTCCATTGCGCTGTAAATGTAACACTGGCACCGTTCGTGCTGGTCAGATTGGTATCAATGGTCGAACCCGACTGATATGTTGTTGAAACATACTGCCATCCAGCAAATGTATAACCAGTTTTTGTTGGTTTTGTGCTGGATACGGTACAATTTTGACCGTATGTACATATTGTGTCTGCTATACTGCCATCGCCACCGTTTGTATTATACTTAATTGTATATGTGTTTGCCACGCATGCATTTGTTGTTACGGTTGTGCCACCATTATAATTATATCCCGTGTTACATGTACAGCTTGCCTGACCCGTGGCACCATTTGTGGATGAATTTGTTGGACACGCACTAATAATTCCTGTATCTGTATAATTTACTTTACCACCAGGACACATATTATTCACCGGACAATTTGTCACTGTGTCCGCACCAGAAATCGCAATATATTTTCCTGATTCAACAGTCATTTGACACTGATTTATCGCCGTCAGCCCTGCACCGCCATCGTCATATCCGTTTGGACATGGGGTACAAGACACCTTGCCACCAAAATAAGATTCAAATCCTGTCATGTATTGATATTCGCCTGCTGGACACGATGTTATCAGCCCAGAACCAGTGAAAACTTCTGTCATTTGATCTGTTGCCGTTGTTGTCTTGCTGATACCGGCAAACAAATCGTTCGGAATATCGCCATGAACTTTTGAACAACCATAGAACATTCTTCTGAACATTCTTGTATTTGGTGTGCCACTGATGCCAGCAAACAAATCTGATGGAATTTCACTGTTTAACGACGAACAGCCTTCGAATGTACTGTTAAACATTCTTTCTGTCGGCACACCGTTAAATGTACCAAAGAAATTCGAAGGTATTGTAAAGTTTAATTTAGAACACCCCCAAAACGTATTATTATACATATAATCCGCTGGGGCCCCACTGATACGTGCAAATAAATCAGATGGCACAGTTTCCAGATTTGAACATCCTGCAAATGTATCCGCAAACATATAACCTGCTGGTTTTCCATAAATACCGCCAAACAGTCCACTTGGGATTGTTGTCAAACTTTTACATTGTGCAAACGTTGCATTAAACAATGCAGACGCAGGACTGCCGTCTAATCCACCAAACAACCCAGCTGGCACAGTCTTCAACGCTGTTCCCTCGAACGTAGATCTAAACATGTTGCTGACAGGCTGACTTGTAATCCCATCAAATAACGTCGAAGGTATAGATTCCAGATTTGTACTATTATAGAAAGACTGAAAGAAACGCGGTTGTGATCCATTTGACAATGTACCAAATATCGCCCCCAGACTGCCTGACAGACTTTTGATATTTGTATTTCCATTAAAAGTGATTGCTGCCATATTTGACGCAGAATTATATTCGGTCGCCTGACCAGAGATACCAATCACATAAGATTTTGATCCGATTAATTCATATGTAAAAGATTCTAAATTCGTATTTGTTTTATTGATAACCTTAATAGCAGATCCATCACCTAAATCAACATAAAAAGTCCCCTTTGCAGTTAATGAAAAAGTAAAAGCTTCAGGATTGTCAACTGTTGTAATTTCAACCTCGGGCACAAATGGTGTACATGCTGTTGTTGTAGTTGTCAGCGAACCATTTGCCAAATATCCATTTTTACACGTACAATATGATGAACCTGCGGAACTGGTTGAATTTTCTGGACATGTGTAAACACCAAATGTGTCATTATATGTCCCGCTGCTGCACCCTGGCACAGAACCACCTGGACAATAAGAACCCGCTGGACACGTTGATACTTCACGATACAACATTGAACGTGATGTATTTGAAGAACAATAATCATCCAAATAACGCGTCTTCAGATAATACCCCGGATTTACCCTGTACCAATATATAGAACTGGTGGTCATACCATACTTACCCGCGGACGAATCATAACGAACGCCTTCATATGTAACATATCCCGCATTTGTTGTAAAACCATATACAGCCGCACATCGATTAATATCAGATAATCCAACATTTATCCAAAATGCATATTCGTTTCTGCCGTCATCAAATACATAATCCGATCCCGGCAACACGGTTGGTTTATGTGTACTTGGGTCCGGACATGCGTTTGCGCCACCTGTTGAACCATAAGTAACCTTGACACCACCAGGACAATAATTATTTTCTGAACACGTTGTCTGTGCAGAATCATTTGCATTTGCAATATATTTTCCCGCCGTGGTTGTTACATAGCACTTATTCTGTGCGGTATTCCCTGCGTCTGATGTATATCCTGTTGGACAAGTATACATCAAATGAGTTGCGCCATCGTATGTTCGTGTTCCCCCCGGACAGTAATATCCGGCCTTACACGTTTCACAGGTTGTTATGTTCAAATATTTTCCCGCAGAACAGGTATAGCTATTTGCAGTCCATTGTGCGGTAAATGTAACACTGCCACCATTTGTGCTGGTCAGATTAGATACGGTCGCGCCCGCCTGATATGTTGTTGAACCATACTTCCATCCGGCAAATGTATAACCAGTCTTTGTTGGTTTTGTGCTGGATACGGTACAGTTTTGTCCGTATGTGCATGTTGTGTCGGATACCGCGCTGCCGCCCGCAGAATCGTATTTAATTGTGTAAGTATTTGCCGTCCATTGTGCATACAATGTTGCCTGATCATTACCATTGGGATTAGAACCTGTAATCGCCCCGGCACTTGATATTATTTGGCTGCCACCAGATGCGGCTGTATAAAAACCATTAAATGTATACCCTGTTCTGGTTGGTAATTGTGACGAACTTAACGTAGATATCGTGGTACCGATTGCCGCTGCAGATGTTGCAGGCGTTCCTGTTGTTTTCTTTAAACTGGTAAACCAGGCAACTCCCTTAACCGTATATAATTGTGCCAATCCACCCGAACCACCATTTGGGTTTAATGTAACCTTGTATGCCGGTGCATATGTGCCCCCAGGACAGAATTCTGCACGTGGCGCATAATCCGTACAAGAAGAACATATATTTCCAGTTGTTGGTGTACCATTATAAGCACCGTTATACCTCATAAAAAACCCAGCTCCACATGAAGTATATTTTACGGCAGAGTCACAAACATAGCCGGCCGCATAAACATTTGCTGCCAACCCAAAGAACATCAAAAAAACCGTAAAAAGCCCAACAAATACGCGCTTCAAGACCTAACTTCCTCTCTATCAAGTGACATCATAGAACAAAACACAATTTACAACAAGCGCTTTTTTTACATATTTTAATTAATTTTTTATTTGACCCAAAAAAACAAAAAAGGCACATATTTATGCGCCTTTGAACCCTGTTGCGACAATAAACATCTCGACGCTATCCTTGCGCGAAGAAGGCGGTTTTATATGATGAACAGATTCAAATTTTTCCTTGATTTGCTTTAATAATTCATTTGTTGTTCCGCCGGTAAAAGACTTGCAAACAAAGGTTCCGCCAACCTTTAACGCGCGCAACGCGAAATCAAATGCATATTCCAACAAAACCATTTGGCGGATATGGTCTGTTTTCTTGTGTCCGACTGTATTTGGTGCCATATCAGAAACAATTACATCCGCGGTCCCTGCACCAACTTCGTCATGAGATAAGCCCAATTTTTCTTCCAGCCAGCGCAGTGCCGCATCCGTGGTAAAGTCCCCCTGATAAGTTTCAACACCAACAATCGGCGATATTTCCAATAAATCCATTGCAAAAATCTTGGATTTTGGGTAAGTACGCGCAATATATTGCGACCATGACCCTGGCGCTGCACCCAAATCAACAACAACCTGGCCGTTTCGCAAGAATTTGAACTTTTCGTTCATTTCTATTAATTTATATGCGGCACGCGCACGATATCCATCCTTGTGCGCACGTGCGACATATGGATCTGCGGCCTGACGTTGCAACCACGCGACCGAAGATTTTTTGCTGGCAATTTTTTTATTGGTTATCTTCATTTAGATTTGCTTTGCATTTGTTTACATTTTTTATTATAAAAATCCATTGCACGATCATGTGCATATTGTGAATTAAACAACGCAAAATGATCCATATCATGCGAAAAGAAGAATGTTTTACGCTGATTATTCTTGTATGTTACAACCACTTTATACCCCAAGAAACGTTTTTGTTTTGGTGCATATACAAAAAAATCTGGCTCTGGCTTTTGGACATCAACCGGTGTATAATCGAAACGTTGTTTCAGATTATGCGCCATATTATAAAACCAATTTCCATGAACACGCCACAGACAAGAATCTGCCAACCACAACGGCCCCGGCATTTTTTGCAACCTGCGTCCAACCGCGGGTGTTCCGTCAATTCTATCCTGGGGCACACTGTTTATCCACATAACAGATTCGCCCGAATTATTGGCAACTGTTAAATTATAAAACACAGACATATGCCCATTGGCATCTGGTTTTGTTATTTTTTTTACTTCAATAATACGATTGTATTTTTCCATTATATTTACCCGTCTTTTTTAAATCAACCGCCATGTACGGTTGATAATTCTTTCTGCCCCCTCTCTTTTCCTTATCTGTTTAAAAATTCTAAATTCATCACAAAAACTATTTTGCGCCTGGGAAACCACCCTGTTGCATTTTCTGCATAACAGCTTCCATTCCACCCATACGTTGAATCATCGCCATCTGTTGTTTCATTTTTGTGTATTGTTTGATGATATGTTCAACATCACGAACGGTACACCCAGCCGTTTCTGCAATACGCGCCTTGGCATTTGCAAATATTTTTTCTGGTTCTGCGCGTTCTGCGGGCGTCATTGCTTCTAACAGTTTAATCTGACTGTCAACACTGCCGTCTTTGATTTTTTCCTTCATTGCATTAACAGCGCCACTCATACCCGGCACCATCTTCAACAACCCGCTAAAATTACTCATTTTTTTAATCTGTTTCAGCTGTGCCAACATATCATTCATATCAAACTGTCCAGACATCATGCGTTGTGCAGTTTCCTTCATCCCCGATGGTATTTTATCGGCTGTCAAATCCTTATCAGCCCCAGCGACATTATTATTTTCAACAACTTTTTGTTCTTTCTTTTTACCAAATCCAAACATACCTACTCCTTTTTGTACTATTTTTTTATTTTATTTATTTTTACTGTTTTGTCCAGATACTTATGCAAATATTTTCCTGTTTTTGATTCTGGCACCTGTACAATATCTTCTGGGGTACCTGCTGCAATCAGTTGTCCACCACCGGCGCCACCTGTGGGTCCTAAATCAATAACCCAATCGGCTGTTTTTATAACTTCTAAATTATGTTCAATTACAATAACAGTATTTCCCTGATCCACCAATTCGTGCAACACAGACAGCAAAGATTTTATATCTTCAAAGTGCAATCCGGTTGTGGGTTCATCCAATATATATATTGTTTCCCCTGTACTGCGCGCGGCCAATTCTTTGGACAATTTTATACGCTGTGCTTCACCACCTGACAGATCCAACGAACTTTGTCCCAGCTTTATATAATCCAGTCCAACGCGTTTTAACAATTCTAATTTTCGTGCGATTTTTGGCACATTAATAAAGAATCGATATGCTTCTTCAACCGTCATATCCAAGACATCTGCAATTGATTTTCCTTTATATTTCACCGCCAATGTTTCTTCGTTATATCTGGCCCCCCGGCAACAATCACATTCCACATAAACATCGGCCAAGAAATTCATTTCTATCTTTATTTGTCCGTCACCTTGACATGCCTCGCATCGTCCACCCTTGACATTGAACGAGAAGCGCCCCGCCCCATATCCACGTGCCTTGGATTCAGGTAAATTTGCAAAAAAGTCACGAATATCGCCAAACACCCCCGTATAAGTTGCCGGATTACTGCGTGGGCTGCGTCCGATTGGCGATTGATCGATATCGACAACCTTGTCAACATTTTCCATACCAGTTATAACATCGTGCGCGCCTGTTTCCAGTTTTGAATTATACATAACGCGCATCAAGGCCGGGTACAAAGTATCCAGCAACAATGTTGATTTTCCAGACCCTGACACCCCGGTTAATGCGACAAATTTCCCCAACGGGAATTCAACATCTATATTTTTCAGATTGTTTTCACGGGCGCCCTTGACAACAATAGATTTACCATTTCCTGGCCGGCGCATCGCAGGCAGTGGGATATTTCGTTTTCCGGCCAAATATTGTCCTGTTATAGAATCAGAATTTTTAATTACCTGCGCTGGGGTTCCTGCGGCGATTACATTACCGCCATTAATACCTGCACCGCGTCCGATATCAACCAAATAATCTGCCGCCCGCATTGCGTCTTCATCATGTTCAACAACGATAACGGTATTATCTTTATCGCGCAACATTTTCAAGGTATCTAATAGTTTATCATTATCGCTTTGATGCAAACCAATCGACGGTTCGTCCAGCACATACAGCACCCCGGACAATCCACTGCCAATTTGCGATGCCAAACGAATTCTTTGTGCTTCCCCACCTGACAAAGTCCCCGCCATACGCGACAATGTTAAATACCCCAATCCGACATTCTGCAAGAACTGTAATCTATCTGTGATTTCACGCAACACGATGCGTCCAATTTCATTATCTTTTTGCGACAAATATTGTGGCAAATTCTGGAACCACACCAAAGAATCATCCACGGACATATCGCACACATCCATAATATCAGCGCCATTAATACGCACACACAACGCGTGGATATTCAGTCGTTTACCATGGCACACAGGACACGGCTTTTCTGCCTGATATTTGGCCAGTTCGTTGCGCATTGCCTCTGATTCAGATTCGCGCCAGCGTCGTTCGATATTTGGGATAACGCCTTCGTATGGTTTTTCATAGACGAACCCGTTCCAATTAATTTTTATTACTTCATCCCCACTGCCGTACAGCACCAAATCCTTTTGTTCTTGGGTCAGCGCGTGCCATGGTTTTGACAACGGGATTTTAAATTTTTTATGCAACGCATCCAACAAGTGTTCAAACTGGCTAAGCATTCCGCCACGCGACCACGGTGCGATTGCGCCCCCCAGTATTGTTTTTGTTGGGTCTGGCACGACCAAATCGGGCGACATATTCAGTTGAACCCCCAGACCATCACAGTTCTGGCACGCCCCCATTGGCGCATTAAACGAGAACAACCGTGGTTCTATTTTTGGCACGGTAAAACCACTGACAGGACATGCATAAGTCTGCGAATACAATGTATCTTCGTTTGTATCCAATCTGCGAACAATCACGCCCCCTGGCACCAATCTTAACGCGCCTTCGAACGACGAATACAGTCGCGAACGAAAATCATCTGTATCATCCCCTGTTGGCATTTGTAATCTGTCCACAACGACCAAGATATTATGTTTTTTATTTTTATCCAACACTGGCATCACGGACAAATCAGTTAATTCACCATCAATTATTGCCCGCTGATACCCCTGTTTAACCAAGAACGCCAATTCCTTGCGATATTCGCCCTTGCGTTCACGCACCAGTGGCGCCAGGATAAATATTCTGACATTTGCGGGGATTTTCATTGTCCAATCGACCATTTCTGCCACGGTCTGGGATTTGATTGGCAATCCCGTCACAGGCGAATGTGGCACCCCGATACGGGCCCACAACAGGCGCAAATAATCATAAATTTCCGTAACGGTGCCGACCGTAGATCGGGGATTTTTTGATGTTGTTTTTTGTTCGATTGAAATGGCTGGCGACAACCCTTCGATAAGGTCGACATCTGGTTTTTTCTGCATATCCAAGAATTGCCTTGCATAACTGGACAGTGATTCCACATATCTGCGTTGTCCTTCGGCATAGATTGTATTAAATGCCAGCGACGATTTTCCAGATCCGGACACGCCGGTCAAGACCACCAATTTATTCTTTGGTATGTCCAAGTCTATATTTTTAAGATTATTTTCGCGTGCACCGCGAATTTTTATAACATTTGCCATCTCAAAACCAGATATAGATAAAAGATAAAAAAAATCAATACAAAGGGCGAAATTTTTCGCCCTTTTGTGAAAACAAACTTATTTTCCCGACATCAGGCTGTCTGGCGCCATTGATATCCCAGTTTTTCTGACATGATCACCACCAACATCTGGTATTAATGTTCCGTTTACCCAGACATCAATTCCACCTGCATTTCCAAATGTCGCCTTGTATTTATCGCCTGCGGGCACATAGTACACATCCCCTGGGACCAGAACACGACTGAACACCGTATTTCCGCGTCCATCTTCGATTTTCACCCATGATTCCTGTTCTGCCTGCAAGATAACATTTGCTTTATCGCGATTTGCGCTGCCAAATCTTTCACGCACGGTCTGTTTATATTTTGGTTCTGACGCGGCCTCTACCACGGTCACGGGCGTCGCGGCCACGGTCTGGTTGCTGTCAGATTCCCCAGAAAATACCACAATCAGCACAATCACCAGCGCAATCAGTCCCAACGCACCTGCGAACCATTTCCAATTTTGGTATATAAATTGATACGCCTTGATAAAATATATTTTCCACCAGCTTTCTTCTTTGATACTGGGCATTGCGCATGCGGACACATCTTCGTCATCTTTGGCACTGGCATCATCCAGCAAGCCCATTTCTTTTTTAATTTTTGCAACGACTTCATCAGGATTCAACCCCAATTCCATTGCATAATTGCGTGCGAATCCCAATATATATACCACTTCTGGTATAACATTATACTCACCATTTTCCAGTGCTTCCAAGAATTCTTCACGGATACACAATTGTTTTGATATTGTTGGTATTTCGCGTTTACGTCGTCCAGTTGTACGCGCATTACGCAACATTTCCCCTGCGGTTAATTCCACAGGCGTATCAACAACGACTTCATTATTTTCCAGATTTTCTGTCATAACAAAATTCCCTTGGTGTTTTATTTCCCCTAGATAATAGCCCAAAATTCTTGAATTGCAACAATTAAGGCGTCTTTATTTGTGATTTGATTCACTTTTATTCGAAATTCCGATGAATTTGGCATACCTGCGCTGTACCATGCGGCGTGTTTACGAAACATTGGGATTGCTGTTTTTTCGCCATAGTAATCCAGTGCCAACTGTAAATGTTTCAGCACCACATCCCCGACATTTTGTGGCGCATTTCCCCCGGTCAGGGTTGCCAACAACCACGGCGCCCCCATCAGTCCCCGTCCGACCATTGCGCCACTGTATCCCACAGATTCCACGCGTTTTACATCATCGATTGATTTAATATCGCCATTTGCGATGATTGGGATTGGCATATTTTCAATGACTGGCAGCGTTGCGGGTCCGACATATAACTGGGCGCGTGTTCGTCCATGCAGTGTGGCGAATTTCACCCCACAATCTGCGGCGATTTTTATCAAATCAGCCCAGTTTTGATGTTCTGCATCCCAGCCCAATCTGGTTTTAATGGACACAGGGATATCCACCCCCCGCACGACGGCGCGCATAATTTTTTCTGCCAACGCATGGTCCTGCATCAGGTGTGCCCCGGCACCGGCGCGTGTTGCGACCTTGGGCACGGGGCATCCCATATTAATATCAATCCAACGCGCCCCGGCATCGGCCAGTATTTTTGCGGCATCGGCCATTAATTCAGGGTCTGCGCCGAATATTTGTGCCCCGACATTACCTTCGTCGTCATACCTGTCAAAATTTCGCAGACAGTTTTTATGTGCCCCAACCAGCGAGTGGCACGAAATCATTTCAGTTACCATTGACACATCTGGCGCGAACATACGCACCATTTGCCTGAATGGTTTATCAGAAATTCCTGCCAACGGTGCAGCAAAGATTTGATTATTAGTAAACATTTATGATATAATGCCATTGATGAAAGGAAAAATCAAAAAATTATTTACATTTATAAAACGCGCATGGTGTGGTGGCATTTATGGCAAATGCGGCCTGGGTTTGGCGTTATTTGCGGGATTTATGTTTATTGGTCTGTTTTGGGGTGACGTTAATATTCAGCGTTTTGGCATGAACATATGGCGCATACACAACGCGCACGTGCAATTGGACACGGAACGTTCGGCATTGGATACATTGCAACATCACATTGAATTATTACAGAATTACAGCCCCGATTATGTTTCTGAACTGGGGCTGAAATATCTGAACATTGGCGACCCTGGGGTCAAGATTTTAAAGATTTAATTCAACAACAATATTGTTCCGTTTAGATACAACGCAAAGCACATCCATATAACATACGGCCAGACCAGGTAAGATGCCGCCTTGCTGATTGGCAAGAACGCGCGCAACATCCACACAGAAATCGCAATCAGCACAACCAGACACAGCAACGCCGCCCCAACCAAATGCAAACCAAAGAACAAATAAGTCCACGCTGCATTTAAAATCATCTGCACAACGAACAGCACATAAGATTTAGTTTTCTTTACGCGTGTTTTTTCGTTATTCATAATCAAGAACAACGCGACACCCAACAGCGCATACAATATTGTCCACGCGACACCGAACACCCAACCATCTGGGGTCAGCACAGAATTATTCAACGCATTATACCATGCATCATTACTGTGTTGTGGTGTAAACAATATACCGAATATTCCCGGCAAGAAAGCGATAATCATCGCCAAAACAAATTTAAAAAATTTTTTCATTTTTTCCTCCTTGGTGTATATGATTATATCACCCACCCGCACAGTAATACACAGGAACGATTCCCCACAACAGACACACTCAGAAATTAAGAACTGTTTTTATTCATTTAAATCCATACTTCCTTGTCATCCTGGGGCTTGACCCCGGGACCCAGGTTATTCCATAAATAAAAATTAAGAACTGTTTTTATTCGTTTAAACCCCCACTTCCTTGTCATCCTGGGGCTTGACCCCAGGAACCAGGTTATTCCATAAATAAAAATTAAGAACTGTTTTTATTCGTTTAAATCCTTACTTCCTTGTCATTCTGGTGCTTGACACCAGAACCCAGGTTATGTATCATATAAAACATGTACGGTTATCAAAAATATTATTATGTTTATATAATGGCAAGCCAGAAAAACGGCACATTGTACATTGGTGTTACAAGTAATTTACCACAAAGAATTTTTGAACATAAAAACCATTTGTTACCAGGATTTACAAGCCGATATAATGTTGAAAAACTGGTGTATTTTGAACGCTTTTCTGATATACACGAAGCCATCAAACATGAAAAAAGATTAAAATACTGGAAACGCAACTGGAAAAAAGATTTGATAGAACGCACTAATCCTGGGTGGCGCGATTTATACGAAGATTTAAATAATTTATTATAAGGAACACACTACCTGGGTCCTGGGGTCAAGCCCCAGGATGACAAGGAAGTATGGATT
>JAZQGC010000003.1:0-29582 GCA_045539815.1 Candidatus Enterousia sp.
CCGGCAGTCCCGCATAAATAGCATCAGCGCCATATAAAATGGCGGTTTTAAAGGCGTCCAGCGTACCTGCCGGCGCCAACAGTTCTGGTAATTTTTTTGTCATGTTTCATATTGTGCCTGAAAAAAATCCAAAGGCAAGAAAATTATCAAAACAAAAAACGGGCGATTGCCCGTTTGTGTTTTATAAACTTTTTAATTTTTGGAGCGCATTGGCTATTGCTGCTTCAGCTGTGGCTTTATCTCGTGCCGCTTTATCCAATTGTGCCTTTTTGGTCTGCAGTTCTTTGGTGGGCTGCGAAATAGTTTTCGCCTTTTCAAGACGTTCAGTCGCCGTTTCGCGCGCCTGTACCAACAAGTTAGAAAACATATAATAACGCGCCTCTTGCAGTTCGTCCTGTGCCCAAGCACAGTTCAATGTAACAATCACATTTTTGTTCCTGTCTGTGACAGTTAAAACGTCTCGCATAATTGCAAATTCTATGATAATACTGTCCAGTATATAAATTTCAGAATTTCCTTTAAATTCCTTGATTAACGATGACGTTTTTTTGATTTTTTTTGCTAAATCAGAAATTAAATTAGATTCTTGGCGGTATTGCTTATTAAATACTAAAAACATAGCTACTCCTTTGAAATTTCCACGTAATTATATCATAAACATGTTGATTTTTTAAATTTTTTGTTTTGAACTAGGCTAGTTTCAACTTTTTTGATTTTTTTCTTGCGTTTGATTTTCATATATGTATAATTGCATGGCAACGCCGGTTTAGCTCAGCTGGTAGAGCGGCTGATTTGTAATCAGTAGGTCGTTGGTTCAAGTCCGACAACCGGCACCAGAATTGCTTATAGTTTGCCTGTTTTCTGCAGAAAGCACGAGGACAGAATGCAAACTATTTTTTTTACTAATGATTTTGATACCACTTTTACGCCAAATATCAAAAATCTGTGCAAACGAAATGGGGTCTTCTATTATCGTAAACAGGTCGGTGGTAAACGTGTGTTGAAATCCTTGAAGACTGATGATGTTTTCCTGGCAGTTCACAGATTACGTCAGGCCCTGGCGGTTACATCTGGGCAAAAAGAACAATCAAAAAATAAAACCACTGATACCATATTTCAACCAACAAGCGAACACATCAATCAAATTCAATCAGAATGCCCTGTTGAAGAATCTAAATCTGTTGAATGTAATACAAAGAAAAAACACAAGATGGCAGATATTTGGGACAGTATTTATCACGGGGGACAACCTTTGACACAAGCCCGGGCACAATCATGCGTGGACAGGGTTATCAAGTTTCTGGGATGCAAATATATAGAGGACCTGGATGAGAACCCTGATTTAGTGTATGACATGCTGGACAAATTTAGAAAAGTAAGGGTAAAGGCCGGCAGAAGTAAGGGGCAGACACTGGGGATAAAAACAATCAAAGAATACATCATGCACCTGCGACAAATTATCAACTATGCAGAGGAACGTGATTGGATTGAAAATGCATACAAACTGAAGAACCGGTTGACCATACGTAAGATAAAAGGTTTTAGTCAATCAACCCCCCGGGAACCATTGGCAGAACCAGATTTTGAAATTTTGTTTAACGCATTGTTTCGTATGATGAATGGTGACACAGATTTCTTGGTCAATCACAAACTAAAATCATATCAAAAACAGTATCTGAATCGTGTTCTAAAGCATCCACAAGCATTTGTATGGTGTATTTTGATTTGTTTGTTCACGGGGTCTAGGGCTGGGGCCACAACAACTATCAGACACAACGACATCGACCTGGAAAACTTGACTATAAGTATTTGTAAGAATCAATCATTGGTAAATAGAGATGATATACGTGAAAAATGCAAACGATTAAAGACAACAGAATCCGAACGCAAAGTGCCAATTGCAGATATATTGGTAAAATTGGGCTTTTTGGACTACCTGAAAGAACAACGTAAAAAATATGGTCCAAACTCTTTTATCTTTGAAGAAGTTGTACGTAATAAGAATCGTGAGGGATACAGACCATATAGCATTAATGAGTCGGTGAATGCGTTATTTATCGTATTGGGGATAAAACCTGTTGATGCATCTGCTAAGTTCTTACTCGACATGCATAGTCTGAAAGAATCATTTTATAGTCATAATGATTTGACAATAAGCAAGGACATGTTGGAGGCAATCGCAGGAAACAGACCATCGGGCCGTGGTTTATCATCAAGGGTCTACAACAAACAGAGTTTCAGCCGGTTACCCACAAAGATGATACTGGCAGTCAATCAAATAACATATCCACATCTGGGGTTGTTGTTTGGTGGTAAATTGCCGTTTGAATTAGAACATTTGAACATAACATACTAACCAAAGGAGAAATAAATGGCGGTAAGATTCAAGTGGTGTGGAGAGCACGTTGTAGTCGAAACAGTGTATGGAAATTATTGTGGTCGGGTAATGTATGCTAAGGATGCGTATCATGAAAAAGATAAAGTTGTGGTCATTGGTAACACCGGGCAACAGGTTGTGTTCTCTGCCAATGGCATACGTAGTACAAGATAAAAAAACGCCTATACATAAAATACAGGCGGATATGAATATTATGGATTTTATCGTTGGCTTTTGTACCAGTTGAGTATCTTGTTTCTTTCACTTGCCCACAGTTTGTACGACTGTTTTTTACCGTCAAGTGCAACAAGCATTTCGGTGTACTCTTGTGCGGGGTATCGTGAGAAAATTATTGTCTTTTTACCATCACACATCACAGCATCTTGGTCCATTTTTTCTATAAATTCATCAAGCTTGTTTTTGCTAACGATTACTTTTGTATAACCGTTGAAGGTGAACTTGTACTGGAACTTTGATTCTTCGACTTCGAATTTTGTCATTTTATATCCTTTTGGTTCGTTTTATCCGGCCATTTCACCCCCTTTGGTTATCTTGTTTTACTTGCCTTCATTATCACTTATTTTTGGTTGCAATCAACGTCTTTAATGTTGTTTTTACGACTTTTCTTTGTTGCTAACTGGATAAAAATAAATTACAATAAAAGGTTGTCAGGCGACGGTAAAACTTTGGAATCCAGTGCCGTATTTTTGCGTGATATTTTTCAATCTTTTTTTGGTGATTTGGTCAATGGTTTTGAATCCCTGCGTGGCCTCGATACTGTTAGGTGCAACCTGTTCCGGTAATTGGCATAGAACAAACTGCCGACAACCACCATCACGTGCATTTTGAGCCCATATAGCATGCCCCATCGTGCCCGAACCAGCAAATCCGTCCAATACAACCGCATCTTTCTTATTTATCCAGGTCAATAAGTCGGTTAGCAATCGTACAGGTTTCTTGCCAGCCGAAAATTCTACACCACCCTCGGCCTGAATTCTGGATTTTTCTTTGTGTACCCCCTTCCAAATATCACCACGAATATAACTGTTTGATATTTCACCGGCATCTGTTTCCTGCAGTCTATTCAAAAACGATTTATAATGCCGGACAGAGCCATCAGATTGACTTTCCAGCAACATACCGTCATGAATAAAAATCTGGCCCTTTGGGGTATTTAATGGCAATTTGGATGACATTTGCTTTGGGGTTGTAACTTTATACAGCATCGGGGCAATTTCTTCATAGATGTATCTTTCAAAACGTTCCGACATCTGCATCATTTTTTCTATGTTACCAACGGTGATTTGCATATTGTTGGTTTCAAACAGTTCTTTTACCCATTCTATTGTGCCCAAATACTTATTCAATGGGTGTTTGTGCAAATTTTCGTCTATGATTGTGTTGAATTCCCTGGCAAATTTAGCATCCACTGGGTCATAAATTCGTGCCAGGTTATTGATTTGCGTTTTGTCTTTGGCGTAGACCAGTAAATATGATTTGACGTTAGGCAGTCTTTTATTAGAATAACCTGTATAAACCCCGACTGCCAATCCTGTTTCAATTACTATATTGTTTATAAAATTTTCTGCTTCAAAAACTTCGTCCATCAGCATTTTTAGTTGCGCAATTTCGTGTTCGCTTATGGAGATTGCGATTAAACCATCTGGAGATAACAATCTTTGTGCCAATATCAAACGTGGATACATCATAGCCAGAAAATCACAATGCCCATCAAAAGAATCATTATATGCCCGTATTTGACGTGTTGATGGTTGGGCATACGGTGGGTCAAAATAAATTAAGTCTATGCTATTTTGGTGCGTTTGTCGCAAGAGTTTCATTATGTCCAGATTATCCCCAACATATAAGACATCTGGGCTATTTTTATTGATTTCTTGGTCATTATGGGTCTTGTTTGGCTTTATTCGTGTTTTTGTGGGCAAATCTGCCAAACGTACTGCATAATCCTTGCCGGCAAAACCAATATAACAACCGCTTTTCTGCTGAGTCTGTGTGGTTGATGTTGCAAAATCTTCACCAGAGCCAACAAGTGCACCAAAACAATATACTTGCCCCCATTTTTGATTGTTTAACGCCTGCAATATGCCAACATCAACCATTTTTTTGATTGTATTGGTGATTGTTGGACGTGGCAGACCGGTCATTTCAACAATTTGCGTGATGGTCATACGTGGACTTTTGCAAAACAGGTCAAAAATAGCTGTGGCCGTTGCTTTGGACCGGCCGATATTTTCAACCCGGGCACGATACATGGCTATAACGTGTTGATTTACATTGGCGATAGTATTTCGTATTTGGGACTTCTTTATCATGGGTACATCATAGCAATTATCCATTATTTTTCCAGCCATAAAATAACGTTTGTGCTTTTTATGTCCGGTGCAGCAGTTCTAACAAATGAACACAACCCCAGGATAAAAATATGGCCGACCTATCTTATCGCAAGCGTGACAAAGACATCGTGGTTAGACGTAAAAATGGCAACGTTGTTGATACCTTCAAAAACGCTCAGGGTGCATACCATGACAAACCCGACCTAGTTGTTATAACGTCCACCGGCAAAAGAGTCAGAATAGATAAATTCGGATTCCGACACTGGTAAAAACAACACCCCATTTTACGGGGTGTTTTACTATGGTCGAACATTCAAAATTGGGTTATACGGTGCATTATCTATTTCTATATGGTTATCGACAGAAAATACTGCCTTATCAAAAAACAAAGATATACCTTCGGCAGCAGCGACGTATTGAGTAACACTTATAAACAGCTCTCTGGCATATTTTAGGGCAGACTTGGTATTATCAAACATTTCATCATAGTGTGTGAGCCCTCTGCCATTATCCATTTCCTCCCATTTATACACATCCATAAATCTTTGTTTTATCAAATCATGTAGTTTACCATCTGGGTCGTTTTTCAGAACAAAATCTATTTCTATCTTCATATTTATTTTACCTGTTTAGAATATTTTTCTGTGCATATCTGTTACTGACGTATAGTATGTATCATTTTCACCACGGATGGTTCTGACAACATAATCTACCTCAAAATACTGGTATGTGCCTTCTTTTTCATTGTATTTGGTTACCAGTTTGGCAGAACATGCACGACGTTGTGGCGTAACGTTGGTAAAAACCTCCATCTCTACAATTTCTTCAAGACCAACAATTTCTTTCTTGTAGCTTTCTTTGGCAATGTCTTTCAATAAACTTTTAACCGATGGCGACCAACATTCCGGTGCCGGTTCAGAACACCCGGCCAACATTAACGCCCCCAATCCAAACATCAAAATATTATGCATTTTCATATTCATCCCCTTATTCCATCGATTTTACTTTGGTTTCGATAAAGTCAATTTCTTCCTGGGTCAAGCCATATTTGGCATACAGTTGCTTATCAATATCTGCCACAGACTTAGTCCAATCAATATCAGAATGTTCCGTAAAGTCTTGTAGAGGTATATGTTGATACGTTTCTTTGTTGGTATGCTGAGAAATTTTCTTTACACTAACCAATGCACGAAATGTCTTGGATTTCATATATTTCAACACCCTTTCCGCTACAGCCTTATCATCAAAAGGCCCAATCATCAAAAAAGTTTCTGTGGCTATACTCATTGGTTTACCTATAATTATACCTGGATAAACTTCGCCTAAAGCCCCTGAGCCATACGCATAGGGGACAAACAGTTTCCATTTATCGACAGAATCATGACCAATAGGAACAGGATAATTTCTGGGCACAAACCTCTCTACACGCTTGAGGTTCAGCAGTCCATGAATAGTAATCCCATCTTTTTTAGCAATTTCACTTATAGTAGGCAGCCCATACTTTTCAGGTGACTTAAAGAAATCAGTTCTTAGTCCATAGGGTTTTCTCGACGATACTATGGATGAAAAGTCTTCACATTCTACAGTTCTTATTTTTTCATACAATGACATCAAAGCCTTATAACGGACAAACACATTAGCGTCTGCAAGTTTACGTTTAGAACTTTCCTTGGTTCCGTCGTTGTTATGAGTCGTAACAAGGCACTCGCCTATATAATTCGGATTCCACAAGAAGTAACAAATACCGCCTTTTATTTCCACATTCGGGAACACAGATGTTGCCAACGTATAATCGTGCAAAACCTGTATACGTTCATCATTCAACATATCTTTTCTGAAATCATCTAACCCCTTACCACCAGCAAACCAACGACTAGGAATAATCATAGATAAAAAGCTTGGTGCAAGTTCTTTCGCTTGGCTCACAAAATGCTGATATACAGGTGTTGCACTGGCACCAAAACCGCCATCATCCACCTGATACGGAGGATTCCCGACTACTGCACTGAACTTCATGTTAGTTTCCTTGTTTCGGGTGTTATATGTTGAACCTGTCTTGGCTTTTTCAATAAACTTTTGTGCCTTGCCGTCCTTTATCATGGTAACAAGATTTTCAAACGCATGTCCATTGATTTTTATTCCGTCACGATAACCACACAGGGTACGTTGCGTGATACTTTTCGCCATTTGGGTTTTGCAGATGATATATACATTCTTTTGCAGTACTTCGTCCCAAACGTCCACGGCACGTTTATGTAGTTCATCATTATCAATCAACTGGGTTATATCAATACCACGTTCTGCACAACGTCTACGCCATATCGTATAGGTCACATACAGCGGATACAGCCCGGACTTTGAGTTGATTTCCAGTATTTTGGTATCTTCTGGACCAAATACAGCATCGGTGACCTCTGGAATATCCATATATCTGACATCTTCGGTATCTGGGATTGGATGTTTGTATTCAATATCATAGAAATTATATCCACCAACGCAATCACCCATATGCATATTTACCACACGCCATGGGGTCAATACGGTTTCTTTGTCCGGATTCTTGAACGTTGAAAACAGTGCGGTGATAAAGCGTGTTCGTGTTGTTGGTTCCATACGGTCTGCACGTTTGATACGCTGTCTGATTTCCTTGCCGGCACCAATAAATGCATCACGGTCAAAATATGGAATAAACTGTTTGAATACCTGTTTATCAATACCGCTGGGCATAAATTCGTCCCATGATTTTTGGTCAACCATGTCAACAAAGGTTTCCATATCGATATCAGTATTTACATCAATATCTGCACCATAAATCAGCATTGGGATACGGATTGCAACACCCTTTAGTGCCTTTAATGCCTTTTCACGTTTTGATTTTGCTTCTTTCAATTTTTCCAGACGGTCTTTTTCTTCATCAGACAATTCTGGTTTTGGTTCGTCTGGGTCGGCCTGTTTACCTGCATCGGGATTCATACCATTGTCTGCCAGAATTACCTCTCTATTTTTTTCTGTTTCATTCTTTTTAGACCCCGTTCCGCCAACCAACTTGCCCAATGCATCAAACTTTTCAACCGCTGATTTATCCAGTTGCAATAACATGTAATTGTTGAATAGGTTCGGGTCTTCGAATCCATTACGAACAATACGGTCAATGTATGCACGTTTCAGCTGTTCCAACATACCATTGACGTTATATGGGTTCATTTTTGACCCACTAATGGAAATAATCGGGCAGAATTCCAATAAATCTTCCATAATCCGTCGGTCAGTCAATTTGGTTTTGCCAGCACGTGTTGAAACCTTTACTGAATCTGCAACACATTTCAATGTACGGTCTGGGGCAAAATCAAATACGAAACAGTTTTCCTTGATACGGCCGTTTATATTGGCAGACGATTGAACACGAAAGATTGTTTGCATATACGTTGATGCAGCCGTTGAATTAGCCCCGGCCATCATAAAGACTGCCGTCCATTCGGGAACAGTTACCCCCGTTGTCAAACGTCCACAAGACAGGGTTATAGAATATGCACGATGCGGTTGGTCTGTAATTGCAGCACGTACTTCTTCCATTGCATCTTTGAAATTCTTTTCTTCGTCACCATCGCCTGCAACATTGGCAATATTGAAGTTTTGGAATACGGGATGGTCGTGCAGCATCTTGCTTAATGCTTTGGCAGCCTTGACCCCAGGCACCATCCATAGTGAATGTCTGAAATTGTCCCTGTATTCCTGGGTCGAAAATGGATAATTACTGTTATTGTTTTCTTCAACCAATCGGTCCAGGAAACCACGCACGGCATCATGATGAACAAAATTGCCGTTTTGGTCCGTCTTGAAAAATTCAGAAAAGTTGAAATATTTATCTTCTGTAAACTCTGCGTATTGTCCACCGGCAACCTCACTCATATCATATGTAAAGATATGCATTTTAGGCAGCCCAGCATACGGGTTCGGTTCACCAATATGATTTTTATACCAATCGGCTTTTGCACGCTGTTCCATAATGTAATCCCAGGTGTAAACCTCATCTTCATCAACATTTTCCAACAGATTGAATGGTGTACCGGACAGTTGTAATAAATGAGTTTTTTCTTTTACCAACAGCTCTTCAATCTTTTTACCCAAATCGGTCTGTGTGCCCTCGTGTGCTTCGTCAATGATAACCAGGTCCCAATCTGTATTGAATATAGCATCGTTTTTATCAAAGTTTCCACCTACGGCCTCGGCACCACGCAAATCCTGAATTGATGCAAAATATAGATATTTACAACGATTATGTTTTGCATCACGTTCTACATCTTCAAACTTTTCCCCAACGGTACGGGATGCAAATTTATATTCGTTACGTTTGTCACAGAACAATTTTTCAAAATCCTCAAACCAGCCCTTTTTCACAACCGGTCTATGCGTGATAATAATGGTACGTTTGAAATCCATTTCTTTGACCAGTGACATTGCAGTCAAGGTTTTACCAAAACGCATCTTGGCATACCACAGCATACGATTATGACCAGACTTGAAACGTTTGATTGTCTTTTTTACTGCATCTTTTTGTTCTTTACGTAATTCTATCGGTGTGCAATCAGCTATCTTTTCATCTGGATTCAATGAATGTCGACCAGCTTTGACCGCAGCAATCGCATTTTTTACCACCCCTAGCTCTGTCATGTACCATTCTTTTGAGCCGTCGACTTCTTCAAACTTTTTTCGTCTAATATTTGAACGGTCCAACACTTTATGCACATCATGGTCTGTAAAACCTTTGCCTTTATTTGTAATGGCCAATTCTGTATACAATAATTCATATTTCAAGCCAGCAGTCTGTGTGTATTGCTTGATACGTTTGTTAGCCGCCTGTTGTAACTGCAGGCAATCTGGTTGCAATGATTCTGGGGCATCGTCTGTATACACCGTGGCCTCACCGACCTTTAACGCACCCTCATGGTCTTTGTACGGCATACGAAAAACATATATCAACTTATAGCCACCGAATGCAGATTCAAACGTACTCATTTTTTGCCCCTTAGTAATGAAATATATTTTACTTTTGTTGGATTTCCGGCCTTGGTCAACTTGTTCCAGTTTCGAATATAACAATACTTTCCATTATGACTGAAAATGTCGCCTGTCTTGCACCCAACGCAACAACTTGTCGTGGCTTCGCCCAACAAGTCAGAATGTTTACTATTACAACAAGAACATGGCAAAACCCCACGAATGCCATCCATCTGCCAAATGTTCCATGATATGATTTCTGCTATTTCACGTAATTGCTCTAATGCTGGCTCTTTGTTGAACATATACTCGTAGTAATCCATAAACGTAAACAACAAGGCCTCTCGTGCCAATAACAAACTATCACCCTGCCACTCATAGCCATAAATGCTTTTATAAGCCCACTTTGCCATGGTGTACCAATCTGCCTCTGTAGCTGTGTTTTCGCCAACAATACGTAACTTGCGGTCCAGTAATCCAATACGGTCTGGAACAGTAATATAATCACCAGTTGTTGTATCATACCGACTGGCCAAATACGGTGCCTCACCACACGCCATTTCTATACGCAATTCACGAACATATTCAACCCAACTTTTATCTTTTGGAAACACGATTTTGTCTGGCACGCTGGTCCAGGTATTATCATCATGCTCTACATTGAAAACCACATCACGTCCGAACCAATCCGTATCAACCAGGTTATTTTGTTTATTACATATCCAGGATGGTGTAAAAACTTCTGCCTTATCTTTGATGCGTGCAAGCTGTTGTTTTTTACTTTTTGCAACACGTGGTTTGATTATATTTCCATTGTATCCTGTAATCAATGCAGGGGTTATTGGGGCCTTAAATGCATACCGATGGTCATCTTTTCTTTCGTAAATATCGGTTGCCCAGAATATGTTTTTTTTAGAGGTACGGTCACACAACAGAATATCCAGAAGTTCTGGCCACTTCTTCAATATCATATTTTCTTTGATATCAATTTCATATTCCATTGATTAGATTCCTTATCCTATGTTGAAAATATACCAAAATTCATATAAATAAGTCAAGAAAACCCACAGACCTCACAAAACATTATTTTCTGGCATATAAAATAACGGATAATTTGATTTTTTCGCATTGTTAGACATCAAGTAAATTCCAGGTGCAAAAAGAGGTTATTAATCTACAAAAAAACTACATTAAACATTGATTTAATGTACAAATCGGTCATAATACGAAAAACAAAATAGTTCTATAAAATATACACGAGTCAACACCTTAGAACTATGCCCCCGAAGACTCGTGTGGGGGCTCTTTTTATAGGTAAAGGTACAGGAAATGGCAGAAGCAAGATATTCAAAAGAACAATGGGCAACATTCAACAATAATATGCTGTTTGCGGCACAACTTGGCTTCAGAATTGGGCATAATAATTTTTATGTTGGCCGTTATTCAAATAAGGGAAAGAATGTCTACAACGAACCAATTGGCTATTTCAAATACGATAATATTGATTTTGTGGACACAGCTCGCTACACAAAAAAGGGTAAAAAATACTATGCGGCCCCAACCAACAAAATGATGAAATCTCATTTTGGACACGAACCAGAATTTGATACCCCTAGAACACCCTTAAAGAACAAAAACATAAAGCATGGCAATGTAATATCATCAATTGGCCACCCAGATATGCATGCTTTTGATTTCGATAATCACAGTAATCAGGCAGAACTGAATATACTGATAGAATCTTTTTATAACGAGCTAAAAAATAATCCAGATTTACTGATTGGTACTAAACCGGATTTCTATGGAATGCATGTTTTTTGTTTATCAAAAGACAAATACACCCTTGAGAAATATAAAGAAATTTTTGAAACGATGGGCGGTCACGTTGATGTTTTCAATTCAAGCCGCCATACAGCCATCGGCATCCCTGGGTTTGACCACTATACATACAACGAAAAAGATGTAAATCACTTCATTTCTCTTTTGAATGTAGAAATAACTGGCCATCGATTGAGTCAACACGTTACACACAATGCACAGCCGATTATCTATCCGACCTGTGCAACCTTTTTGGCACAAGCAAAAACAAACAATTCTCAGAAACAAATGGAGGAGTACAAAAAAGCAGAAGAAGTGAAAAAACTGGAATATGCAAAAGCAAAAATACGCACCAAAAGCTGGAAATTGGGCAATGCACAGATATCACTAACCACAAAAATATCTAAGATTGCTGCAGACCAATACATACAACAATTGTCAGAAAGTAAAGATAATAATCGCACAACAATACTGAAAAGCTCTAAAGGTCATACCGAAATGATGCGTGCACTGTCTGCGTTAAAGATAAATGATATTGAAACATTTATGCTGAAATACCCAGAATTTGAAACTAACCATTATGACCTGATTGACCAGATAATATGTTATGCAAAGAACCACAAAAGAAACGCAAGAAAATATTTGAAAAATGGTAATAAATATCAGGAAATGGTATCTAACATCCAGGCTATGGTGAACAATATACCTGAAATAAAAAAACATCCAAACAAGGAAACTTTTGCATCTATTGCCACTTATTTGGTTTTTTGTATGAAGTTAGAAATTGACCAACCAGGTTATGTACACTATTTGAACTTCTGTCGTTTCAACAACTTACCTGAATCCACAGACTCCTCATACTATCGTTATTACAAAAAATGTATTGATATAAGATTATTTGGTTTACAAAGAGATTATTACAAGGTCGGTAAATTTTGCAGAACTATTTTCAAGGGAACTTTGTTTTTGATAGAGGAATTCAAGCAGAAAGTAAAAGCAACTGCAAAAAATATTATAAACTGGGACAATAGTTTGAATCTTTGCCTTCTCCCCCTCTCTATAATACTATGTACTGTCAACCAGGGTCTGAAGGAAGGAATTGGAAGATACGAAAAGATAGAAAATTTCGACTTTCGGTCACTGTTAATGAAAACCATGATATAAAAATTTGAAATCAAAATCAAAAAACAATAAAAAATCCACAAACTAACAATTGGGACGGGGATTTTATTATCAAAAGACGTACTGCAATTCGTGTTTTACTAGTGATAAAAAACTCCTAAAGGCCCTCTGCGAAGAATAGTGCTTAAGTTTGTTCTTAAGCACTATTCTCAAAAAAAGAAAAAATCTCAAAATTGACCCCCGGATGCATTATTCATTGATTTTATTCCCATAACACGATATTCTGGACAATATACAGAAAATGGATGGTGCTATGGCAAAGATTCTGGGACTGTTGGGGTTATTATTACTTGCTGGCTGTGCAACTAATGGCTTTTCAACATATTACAATGACGAAGGGTATGACATTACAGATTTTATCGCACTGAAACAGGGTGAAAAAGTCCAGCTAATTGACACTATGGAACCGGATAAAAAGGTAAAAGAATTCGAAAAGCAAGGGTATATTGTTATAGGCACATCCAGTTTTAGTAGCGAATATGAACCATTTTCAAAATCGATACAGACCGCCAAAGAAAAAGGTGCAACTGTTGTTATTTTGAACTCTGATGTATCCGGCACACGAACAAAAACAAATACTGTCGCCATACCTCAAACAAATACAACGTACCATCATGGCTATGTAAACTCTTGGAATTCACCATATTCTGCATCTTATTCTGGCGTTTCTACTACACATTCCACACAGTATTATTCGTATAACTATAATGTAACCGTATTCAATCAGGTTGCATACTTCTTAGCTAAAAAGATATAGTCAAAGGGATACAAAATGAAAAAATTACTGACCGCCTTGATGATTTTTAGTTTATTCGGCTGTGCAACCATATCCTCGTCTGACATATCTGGGACAAAACCTGACTATAATGCAGTTCAGATTGAAAAAGAAAAACGCAAAGACATAACCTTTTCCGTATCTGTGCACCAACAAATGAGTGACCATGTTTTCTTGAGTGCTGATAGTATGGCAGAAAAAATCAAAGACGTATTCAAGGAATCTAAACTGTTTGGAAAAGTCCACTGGGTACCAAAAGATGAGCCCAGCAACCATCACTATCATTTTGACATCAAGGTTACCGGTACAGATGAAAGCAATCAGGTATTGGCAGGAACGCTATCCGGTTTGACCCTAACTTTAATCCCTGTGTTTATAAACTATGATATCGATATTACCATGTTCGTTACAAAGAAAGGCAAAGAAGTTTATTCATCCGCTGTCCCTGTTTCTGCACACGACGTTATTTGGGCACCATTTTTAGTACTTAGCCCTTTCTTGAACCATGGAACGATTGGAATGTCCATAAAATCCAGCACAATGAATCATTTTATGTCAGAGATTATTGATAATAAGCTGTACCGATAACATATAGTCCGACATCTGATTATTATACCGCAATATCATGCACGCCTTAATATGCTTGACTTTTACCGTTTTTTGGTCTATAATACGTGATGTAAATTTGATACCACTTTCGAAGATACAGAAAACGGTACAAATGAAGAGATGAATATAACAAGAATCGCAGAAATCAGAGCATTCTGTAGCATTCTAACGGCTGTCCGATGGCTTTCAAACAGCATGTCCGACAACCGGCACCAGTTTAAAAACGCACCAAATGGTGCGTTTTTTGTTTGACTTATATATTGTAAAAAAAGGGCTGCATACCAATGTGCTAAAAATCGTGATGCGTAATATGATGCAAACTATGATGGAAATGAAAATCGGTATAAAAATTCATTAACTCTTTAATATGGCCGTTCATTGTTTGCAACTTGTTAGCATGCTTATAATATTCATCCAACAAATCAGGATTTTTTATAAATTGTATCAATTTTGTTTGAAAATCTTTCTTGTCGCCACCCCTAAATTTAAACAAATCAGATCTTGTTAATTCTGATGCGCCGCCAAAACTACTGGCAAGAATAGGAATGCCCAGTGCTGACATTTCTATTGCGACCTGTGGCAAGTTGTCTTCCCAAATTACAGGAACAAGCCCCAAATCAACATTGGATAATACTTCTTTTAGGTTTTTATGCGAATAACCGTCGTAAGTTATTACAGATTTAAAATTGGATAACCGTTCTAAACATGGCGCCCCCTTTGCAGCGATAATAATATTTACCTGCGTTTTATATTCTTGTGGCAATTCAGACAAAGCGTCTAACATAAAGAAATATCCCTTGTCATTTCTGGCATAACCAAGATAACATATTGTCAATCCGTCTTTTGGATTTGGGTTGCGTCTTCTGTATAAAGCATTGTCTGCAAACTTGGTGCCAATATAAGAACATTTTACTTTTTCTGGTCTTATACCATGCGATATGCAAATATCAGAAACTCGTTTAGATACCGCCAAAACCACATCAACATATTTGTTTATATAGTCTATATTAGTTTCTCTAAATTTTTTAAAATCAGATGCCGTTGAGATATTGGTCTTAACAAAATATCTGTTTATATTTTTTTTGAATATTTTTATTATCCACCTTTGAATAAAATGTGGCAAATACAAATTTTTAAAGAAAGCATATACATTATGAATTTTTTGCCTATTTGCACACCATTCTCGCTTAAAACATTTTACGCATTCTTTACCATTTTTAAAATCATCACAAATTTTGCAATTTGTTTCTTGAAAATACTGTACTCGCGGGCAAATAGGAACATAATTATGAACAGAAAATATAATTTTTGTATTTGGATATTTTTCTTTTATTTGCATGCATGCTGGTGTTATTCCTTCGAAATTGTTAATATGAATCACGTCAAATCCACCGCAATAATCAATAAAATCAGCAAAAGTTTTTACAATCGTTTTATCGTCTGTGTATTTTTTTATATCACTTCCTGCATAAACCATTGGCGATAAAATAGGGGAGTTTATAATTTCGTAACTTTTAACTTTCTTGTTTGAACTTTTAGCCTTTCTGAAATAAGTCCCTTTGATGAAAGGATTGTGTTTAAAACCAGAAGATAAAAAATATATATCTGCGTTATAATTATTTTCAACTAAGTGCTTTAAAACATTTGCTTGATATACTTGGACACCGCCACCAACTATTTTTTTATAATCATATGGCACCCAGTTGTAATAAAGTATTTTCATTTTTACTTCCCTTGTTTTTATAAAAAATAAACCGCCAATAGGATGGCAGTCGGGGAGTTCGTAAATCTGATAAAATCAATAGATTCTGTTGGTCTTTCGGTTTCCCTTGTTGTATGCACCAACAGCTCCCCGGCCACAAGAGCGGGGCAAAAACGGTGCAGTCGCACCATATCGGAAACGATGCAAACATGCACCGGATTTTATCAGAGCTTACGACAGCCCGAGTCCAATTCCCATTGGATTCAATTCGAATCTTACACAAAAAAACAACAAAGGTCAAATACTATACAAGATACAAAACGTAAGATTTTCATTAAATCACATAATACAAGCAAAAATATACGTAGGCCGACCACCATTGGAAATCTTGGGCTTTGGACTCGCCTTGGCATCCCGACAAGGGCTGCCCGCTTAAAAACGCACCATTTGGTGCGTTTTTTCGTTGGATTTTCTTGCTCTTTTGATTTTTGGATTGGGCGCAATACCCATGCGGGGCGGGCTGTTTTCATTTTATTCGGGGCGCGCAAACGCAACCCAATCCCGCCCCATGCACAAAAAACACCAAAAACTGTGATGCAAAGTGCGATTGCCTGTGCTATAATTTGTGGGAAATAAAGGATTTTTATGAAAAAAGAACAATTTGAAAGTGCACAAAGAAATATACAAAAGCAGATATTTCAATCGGCATTACATCAAATGCCGACATTGGACAGCATAATGCAAGTTGATAAAATGTCGCCAGAAGACAAGGTCTTTTACGAAGCATATAAAAAATACGGCAATCGAAACCACACATGGCAAGATTTCAAAGCGATGTTCAATGGCAACATTGAAAACATGCAGACAACCGTTAAACATTGGAAAACATGGGATGAAATAAACCGTATCTTTTCAGAATTGCATAAACAATCAGATATTGTTCGAAACCTAATGATTAAATATGACATAAAAGAATTTGGAAAATCTGACTATCAGCAATACAAAACCAAGTTTCCTGATTTGATACAAGCCCATGAAAAATTCAATCAATTGTACCGCATGGCTCATGTGAATTATTCTACATTTGACCCAGAAATAGCTAAAATAGAAAAACAATTTGAAAAAGAAAAAGCAACAATCGCACCAGAAAACGAGTTTAAAAAAACAAATTTACTGGCCAGATACATTCATAAAATGAGTAACATAATCGACCTGCGAAATGCAGATTTTGTTGTTGGGGAACGCATGGAAATATACTATGACATAATTATATCCAACCCACAGATTCTGGATATGGCATTGTCATTTGATTCTTTAACACATGCAGAAAGAACAGAATTTGCAACCAAGATACTGAATGCCAGTGGAAGAAAATTTGGCACATCTGGAAATGTTGTGTCTGGCACTGAAAATTTTTATAATCCATTTAATAAAATTATATCATTAAATCCTGACCGTTCGCTAGACGAATTTCAGCTGTTCGAATTTTTACGGCTTATGGCACATGAAGATTCACACAGAATCGACCACCAAAATCCCAATATGGGTATGTTGGGTAGCCAAATTATGTTGTGGCAAGATGAAAATTACCTAGAACGAAACAAAGTATCTGTTAATGGATACGATATATATCGCAACCAACCAACAGAACTGGCCTCGAACTATCTTGATATTCCTGTCGCAATTGGTTTAGATATGAAAACCTGCTTACAAAAAGACCAAGAAAGGTAAAAGCAAGGGAATTGTAAATAAAATATACCAAAGGTGGAAACTTTAATGAGGCCTATTGGAAATTCCGCAAGAACAAGATGAATTATAATGAAACGGCGGCCAAACGGTGCGTTTTTTTGTTGGATTTTCCTGCTCTTTTGAATTTTGCGCTTGGAGCTAGGTTCATGCGGGGCGGGCTATTTTCATTTTATTCGGGGCGCACAAATCCAACCCAATCCCGCCACATGCGCCCAAACCACCAAAAACAGTGATGCAAAGTGTGATTGCCAGTGGTATAATTTGTGGGAAATAATATAGAACAAAGAGGATGTTTTTATGCAAGATTTTTTATCGGTATTCAAGAAAAACAAGGGCGCAAAACCGATTGTGCAAAACAATATTAAAGTTCCAGACTTTAACAACAAATCGCATGAATTAGATGCGGAATCTTTTGTACTATATGGCGATGCATCTGGTGTTGATCTTTCAAACGCTGGCAATATGTTACCATGCATAAGATTTAACAGCAAAACAAAATTTCCTTCCGCTGACAAAATGCCACAGGGCTTTGATCCGCAACAAATATTAGAAAACGGAAAAGCGCCAGGTTTAAACATTGCTGACTTACACGCGATGGGAATTACAGGAAAAGGTATAACCGTTGCGATTATAGACCAACCATTAAATACAGAACACATCGAAATAAAGGACAACATAATTCACTATGAATCAGCAGGTTATCCTGAACATAAAGAAGCACAGTTTCATGGAACGGCCGTATCAAGTTTGTTAGCCGGCAAAACGTGCGGTGTCGCACCAGATGCAAAAATTGTTTATTTTGCAGCACCTGGAACAAAAACAAAAATGGCAATTGCAGACGAAAATTTCCAAAAAGTCTTGCGACAATACTTTCCAAAAAACATAAATTTTGAAGCAACAATAAAGGACATACTTGATGGCAGACATCAAACAGATGAAGAATTTAGGCATAAAATAAACCAAATTATTGCAATTTTACCACCAGATATAAAAGAACAAGCCTTTTCTGTACAAACCGAGATAGACTTTACCCACAGAGCCAACGCACTGCGCAAAATCTTGTTTATGAATGCCAGATTACCACAAGATAAAAAAATATCTGCTGTATCAATCAGTTGGGGATTGTTAGGCACAGATCCAGAAAGCACAAAACTGATAAAACAATTAATTGAAAGTGGTGTAATGGTTTTAACAACAGACTCATCTCGCTTCTATGGGGACAAAGCAGCATTTACAACAATAGATAGAAACATAAAATCTGATCCCGACGACATAAAATCTTATGACGCAGGATTTTGGAAAGCAAACAAAGACAATTTGCACGAACGCTTGTTAGCTCCTGCTGGGGGGCGTACAATCGCCGGATTCTTAGACTACGATGATTACATATATTGCGGAGCAAATAGTGGGATGTCATGGGCAACGCCATATTTAGTTGGAGTTTATGCATTGGCTAAACAAATTGCACCAAATCTGACACCACATCGTTTTTTTGAGGTTGCACACCAAACCGCTGTATCAAACGGAAAAACAGGCGACAATAAAATTGTTCAACCACAAAAGATAATTCAATATCTGCAAAACGAAATGGTTTTACAACGACAGCAAATTGCCGGCAAAGATATGTAAAATATAGTTAGCGTTAGTCGCCAGCACAAACAAAATTTAAAATCCGCCCAGATGGGCGGTATTTATTTATTGTGTTCTGATTTTAATTTTGACCATATCATATTATCATACAGTTTGTTGTCTGGGTATATACCATCTTGGCGTGCTATACCGTCCAGATGAAAACCGGACGATTGTATGGATTTTGCACTGCGTACATTATCGATGCTGCATTGCACTGTGATACGATTGGCACAAAGTGTTTCAAACGCTATTTTTTCAATTGTATCGGATGTTTCATGTGCAAAGCCGTTCCCCCATGCAGAACGTACCAGCCAAACATTAGATATCTGTAATGTCTTGGTTGGGTTATCATGAAAGAATAACCGGCGATATCCAATTGGTTTTTCGTTATGAAATATATACAGATTCACACCATTATCCGTAACCCACTGTGATTCTATTTGCATTTGTTTTAGCATTTCGTCAGCACTAGTTGGGACCACTGAATTATTACAAATTTGATTATAATAAAAATCTGCTGGATTTTCATTTTTTACCGCATCAAAAATAATTTGTGCATTTTCAGGTGTGACATCTAATTGTCGCATTTCAAGTCGTGTTGTTTTGATGATTTTAGGTAATTTTTTTATCGGATTTGTCATATTTTTTTCCTTTTGCTATCCTGGGTATTTTATCACATTTTTTATCAAAATGCTATGTGAGGCTAAATATGATGCATGAATAAAAAAAACCGCCCAATTGGGCGGTTTTTATATGTGGTTTTGGCCATTGTTTTTTGCCCAGGATTTTTGTGCAAGAAATCGCATTTCATTAAATCTGAATTCTGCAAAGCCAATCAATTCCGCAGTCAGCATTTCTTTTTCTGCCGTCGTGAATTTGCGCGGAGTGTGCGCCGTTGCAAAATCTGTACGCATTTTGCGCAGTTGCGCCACCTGTTCCGCTGTGGGCATTGGGGGCGTTGGCAACTCTTTATCCAAACGCACAATATTATTCTGGCGCAGGTTTATATACGACATATCACCGGGGCCTTCGGTGAAATTCGGATACTTGAAACCGGTCAGGCCGACTGATTCAAAATATAAAATCATACGTTGAAAAAACAGATTTTCGGGGCTGTGAATATCAAACAGTGTTTCCAACCCCAGCTCTTTGCGTACCGCATCGGCGGACAAATTGCCGACAACCGGTTCGCACACCCAATCAAACTGCCATGGCACATCTATATTCATATCCAAGACTGCCTGACGGGCGGATACAATCTGTTTGCGAAACTCATATTCGTCACGAATATTCAATACGCGAACAAAATCTGATATTTTATCAACGCACATGTATTGAAATAAAATGCCCATAAAGTTCTGAATACTGTGGTCATTCAAATCGGGTATTTCATCCCAGCGACCCGCCTGCAAATTGACCGGTATTATTTTAGGTTTGGTAATATCGATGTTTGGGTCACGTTTCCACTTGCCTTCGTTCAGATTAGTTCTTGCGTTTATTTCCGGACCAAAGTGTGCCAGCGGACGAAAATAGTCAAAATCATAATACGTGCCATGATACACGGTTAGTGGATTATTATCGCCCCTCAACATCACTGGCGACAACCAATCCGGCGTATCAATCAGTGTGAATTTTTCACCATCATATTCTAACTTAAAATATTCTGCATTTGGCATGCCACCACGTGGCCATTTTACATCTGTGAATTGTTTGATTATATTTTTCGCCACCCCCGTATGTGTTGCAATGGCGATTGTTTTGCCGTCTGCATTTTTTGCAATATCCAATATTGCTTTACGCACACGTGCAATAAACATATTATAACTTTCGCCATTTGGTGGGACATAATCGTCATTAGACAGCAATGCAAGCGGTGCATAAATTATATCACCTGACATATCAATTGGTGTATCCGCGGGGCTATCAGTCAGTCGAACAATATGTCCACAAAAATCCCCCATGTTCCATTCACGCAAATCGCCTTGTTGTATAATCTGTTGGTCACGGGCCACCGTACGCGCCGTATCCAACGCACGCGATGATGGCGATGAATATACGACATCAAACCTGACATCTGCCAATTTTTGCGCCAACGCCTGCGCCTGAGCCACACCATTTGCATTTAAATTCACATCCAGCCACCCCTGCATACGCTTTTGGGCATTTGAATCTGTTTCACCATGACGAAAGATATATAAAGTTTTTTTCATAGCTGTATTATACAATTAAAAATCATGATTATCAATAAGTATAAGCTGAATAATACTTGTTAAAATTCTATGTTATGTGAAATGTGATGCAAACTGTGATGCGGTGTGCTATCCGTGTAAAAAATAACTTGATTTATTTTTGTGTCATTTTAACCTGAAAAAGGGTACGCAAAATGTTGATTGTAAAAAATCTTGAAAAATCTTTTGATGGTAATGTAATTTTCAAAAACTTGAATTTTTCTGTTCAGGACGGTGAAAAAGTCGTTGTTGTTGGGTTAAATGGTGCCGGAAAATCCACATTGTTTAGAATTTTATTAAATCAAATTGATAGCGATGCAGGTGAATTTTATATGGGCAAAAGTCCACGTATTGGCTGGATGCCACAAACCATTGACGAATTAAATCTGCCAGACGATGTTATTGTTTATGACTTTTTGCGTTCGGGGCGACCGCTGGCCGAAATAGAACGACGTATGACGGAAATATATACTAAAATGGCCGACGGTGATGATTCAGAAGAATTGTTACAGCAATTGGGGGTGTGTCAATCTGAATTTGAATACTGGGATGGATATACTGCGGAATCTGAATTAGAAACTATGATAGACCAGATGGGCATTGATCGTCAAAATCTGAACAAAAAGTTGGGCGAATTATCCGGTGGTCAAAAATCCAAGATTTCATTTATCCGCACACTATATTCACGCCCCAATGTCTTATTTTTGGACGAACCAACAAACCACCTGGATGCGGCCAGTCGTGAATGGATGACAGATTATCTGGTTGCAACAGATGCGTCGGTAATATTTATATCGCACGATGAAGAATTCATAGACAAGGTTGCGGATAAGACTCTGTATTTAGACGCTATGATGCATACCGGGACATTATATGGGTTTGGGTATAAACGTTTTTTAAGAACCCTGGCAGAAACAAACGAGAGTTTGGAACGTTTGCTACAAAAACAAATGCAAGAAATAAATAGAATTCAGGCTTTTATAGACAGTCAACGTGGCAAATCGGGTAGGGCAAAAAGACAGGCGCAAAGTCGTGAAAAACTACTGGAAAAAAAGCGCGCAAATTTGGCGGTCGTGCCACCCGAAAAGAAAGATATTGATTTGGAACTAAGTCCAAATCGCGAAGCGGATATTTTGCCAATCACGGTGGAAAATTTAAACTTTTCATACGTTGCCAACAAGAAAGTAATTAAAAATCTTACATTTTCATTAAATCGGGGCGAGAAGTTTTTAATTGTTGGGGAAAATGGCGCAGGTAAATCGACCTTGTTAAAATTATTATACAAAATATTAAAACCTGATTCTGGCATTGTTCGTATTGGTAAAAAGACCGATCTGGGGTACTATGCCCAGGAATACGAGACATTAAACCCAAATATAACAATTCTGGAAAACGCATCAAGTGTAACAAATATCAGTACATCAAAACTGCGTTCTTTTTTAAATCACTTTAATTTTATTGGGGACAAGGTAAAGCAAAGCGTAAAAACAATGTCGCCAGGCGAACGCAGCCGTCTGGAACTGGCCAAATTATGTCTTGGTGGCGCCAATGTTTTATTATTGGACGAACCAACAAATCACCTGGATGTGGCAACCAAGAAAACCATCGCACAAAGTTTTTCAGAATACGGTGGTACATTGATTATAGTCAGCCATGACTTAGAATTTTTGAAACACTTGGGCATAGACAGAATGTTAATGTTGCCCAGCGGCCGATTACAGTTTTTTGACGAAAATATCGTTCGCCGATACATGGAACAAGAAAAACAAAAAAAATATTAACAAAATAAGAATGATAAAAAAATCATTCTGCCACCTTCGCAAACATTTTCATATCACGCGGTTCGCCACGCAGGATGAAATATTTGCGCAAGACACCTTCGCATTCATAACCACAGCGCATCGCCACCGCCGCAGAACGAATATTTTGCTTGTCCAAGGTCAGTTGAATGCGGTTCATGCCCATGTCAGTAAAACCAATTTCGGTCAATTTATTTAATGCGCGTGTCATCATGCCACGGCCATTAAAGCCATGTGCCAACCAATAACTGATTTCGCCCATATTGTCGTCTGTATCCACAAACCCAATCTTGCCGACAATATCATCGCCCACCATGATAAAGTAAGCGCACTTATCATCGTCAAACGATTTTTCAATATTCGCCAATGTTTTATCGGTTGTGGTATAACCGTCAACCCATTCCAAGAATTCGCCCAGGAATTCACGATTGGCATTTATAACCGACAGCAAGCGTTCCGCATTTTCCACCGTTGGTTCTAACTTATCCAACCGGAAATCACCCATATCAATACTACGCGGAAATTTGTTTGTTAGAATTTCCATTATATTGCCTTTAATTTGTTTCATGTATTTTATCACATTTTTTATCAAAATGCTATGTGAGGCAAAATGTGATGCAAAGTGTGATTGCCTGTGGTATAATTTATGGGAAAATAAAAAATGAGTTAAACATGAAAACAGAAACGTTTGAGAACGCGTCAAAAAATATTCAAAAACAGATAATACAATCAGTAAAGAAACAAATACCGACTTTGGATTATATTATGCAAGTCGACAAAATGTCACCCGAAGACCGGGTGTTTTATGAAGCATACAAGAAATATGGCAACAGAAATCACACTTGGCAAGATTTCAAAGCAATGTTTAATGGCGATACAGAACTGATGCAATCGACAGTAAAAAACTGGAGGACGTGGGACGAATTAAACACTATATATACAAAGTTTTACAGACAACACGACACCGTGTACAAACTGGTAAACAAATATGGCATAAAAGAAATCAATATGGACAATTATCAGCAATACAAAGATAAATTTCCGGACTTGGTACAAGAATATGAAAAACTGCTTGCACTAAAAAATGGAACATACACGAACTACTCAACATTTAACATAGAAGTTTCAAAAATAGAAAAACAATTTGAAAAGGAAATGGCAAAAATTGTACCAGATGATGAAGAAAGCAAAAATAATTTAATTACTAAATACATCAAAACAATGTCTGAATGTATTGATTTACGAAATGGTGATTTTGTTGCTGGCGAACGCCTAGAGGCTTATAAAAATATTATTCTCTCAAATCCACAAATATTAAATATGGCAAAAAACTTTAAACAACTAACAGAAACAGAGGTAATACAATTTGCAAAACTTATTTTAGATGCCAGTGGACAAAAATTTGGTACTAGTGGTCCAGTAAAAAAAGACAAAAAAAACTCTTATACGCCCAGCACGCAAACAATCACATTATCAACTGACTTTACCGAATTTAAATATCCACTTGCAAATTTCTTGGCGTCTATTGTACATGAAGACAATCATAGAATAGATTATCAAAATCCTAAAATGGGCATGATTGACAACCAAGTAATGCTGTTCCAAGAAAAATATTATATGTCCCCCGATCAGAAAGATTTGGGTTTATATACAGCGTACAGGTACCAACCAACAGAACAGGCATCATTCTATCAGGGCAGTGGCGTAGGCATCGGGTTATATTTATTTATAAAATCCCAAAACGCACCAGACAGATAAAAAACAGATTTACAAAAAGGACACAAAATGAAATACACCGACAACAACACATTTACCACCCAAGAATTAAGCATATTGGAAACGCTGCAAGAACTGGAAGATGTGGTTCATATTGCAAAAATGATGTGTCGTGGTATTCATAAAGACGGTGGTGTGCCGGATTTCGTGCGCCACGATGCAAAATACGCCCACACAAATCTGGACGAAGCAGAAGAATATATATCATTTCTGCGCAAGAAAATCAAAATCGCATTGGAACACGTGCCAACCGACATACAAAAACAGGAATACCTATAACAAACCGCCCAGATGGGCGGTGTTTATTTGATAACTTTTCTTACATTGTTCAAAATCCAAAATAATATCCCAGACATAACCAACAAGAATACTAATGTTGTGGCAATTCCATACCCATCCAACAAGAACTTTGCAATTATCAGCATTAGTGCACCACACAATGTACTAACCATGGTGCGTGTTGATAACACCGTACCACGTTCAACAGAGCGAATACTATGATGTATCAGCGTATTATACTGCAAATTATTCAGTCGCGCAATCGATGGAACTGTTGCCATAATCGCACATGCAACATAAACCACAATCATATTTGATACATGTATCGCAATCAAACCCATTGTTGCTGCAATAATAACTGCAAAGATTGTTATTACAGATGTGCGTATTTCGCCCAGTTTTTCACATATCTTGTATGCGTACTTGGAAAAGAATATGCCCGAAAATCGGCTGATGGCAAAATACAGTCCGAACAAAGCCACAGGAACATGCGCAGTTTCCATAATTGGCTGCATAATCCATAACAGCACAATCGTAAATGCACCAAATACAGACGGAAACAGAATCAAATTGCGCAGTTTAGAATTTTGCAATGTCCGGTATGTTATCCCAACGGCATCAGCAACCGCTGTCTTGTTTTTGACCGTACGCTTAACCTCTAACAGTTCTGGCAGGAACACGAACGCAAAAACACTCATTATAGCAAACAATACCTGCAACCATAACAGGCCAGACGCACCAAGCGCAACAAACAAGAAACCACCCAGAATAGATGCAATAAACTCTGCAATACTAGCCCAAGTCATAATTTCGCCGAATTCTTTCAAGAACTGCTTTTGGCTTCTGTTGCGCTTCATCAGGTCGTACGTGTACGCCTCCAGCGTGCCAGAGAACAACGCGCTGCTGATACCTAATAAAGCCTCGCCTGCGACAATTGCCCAGAACCCATAAGCTGCAGCAATAGTCGCAAAACCAACAATTGAACATAGGGCACCAAAAATCATAACGCGCTTTCGACTGAAACGGTCAGATAAATACCCCGATGGAATTTCAAACAAAAATGCCGCCAATCTGAAAATACCCTGGATTAAAAAGAAATCACCAACGGTAATGCCACGCCCTGTATAAACCAAAACAATGACAGGTAGTATCGGCATAAAGTTGTGAAAGAACCACCCGATACGCAACAAGCGCAGACCACGTTTTACCGATAGAGATTTATTGCTTTTTTTCATGCACGGAATTTTATCATATTTGTCGCAAACAATCCAATATAAACATGTGCGAACTGAATAAAGGCTTGGGAACATGCGATGTGTTGCGTGGGCTGATAAATCAGTATGTTATCGTTATATTATTTTATTATCGCATAAAACGCGTTATGTATGATTTTATAAGGTTTTTTTGCATAAAAAAGTTATGGTTTTTTATGTGTTGAACAGAATAGTCTGTATCTGATTGCAGCAATGCAGTGTGTTTTGTTATTTGTTCAGATTTTGTTGCACTGCACAGCACTGTTCGTAACAGTTCCGTTATTGTATAATCTTTAACATGTTTGCTTGGACAGTATTCCCATAATATGTGTTCTACATCTATGTTAGATTTTAATTTTTCTGATATGTATTCATCATTAAAAACTTGTGGTTGTACCATCGTGTTATATTCAGGATAATATGTCAATTGTGATATGCCGTTAAAGGCACCTCTGTACAATACCCTTATATCTTTTGCAGATACAAAATTTAGTGATGTGATTTTGTTATTGTATAATATACGCACCGGCGATTGCGCGATTACAACCATTTGTTTTAATATTTTGTTAATTTCATCATCTGTATAATGTAAATCTTTCATGCGTTTGTCTATGTTTTTATACAAACAATTCACGACATGTGCGCCATAACTGTATGCGAACAGGGTTAAATTACGCATGTTTTTTTCTGCCACTGCAACAGGTAATTTTTGTCCTTGTTCAGATGTTATTCTTGGTACGACAAGAACATCTGAAATATTATCTATATATTTACGAAAATATCTTGGTGACATAAAGAGTGTTGATAAAAGAACGAATTCTTTAAATTTTTTTGGCATTGTACTGCATATGTTCGGTATTGTATAAGAAATACCATACATTTTTGCATTAATATTGTTTTTATCTAATAAATCCGCATATTTGCGTAAATCGTGCAAGGCAATCTTGGGTGATACAGTCTTATATCCGTTAAACATTACGAATACAGGTGTGTCTGTTGGTACGATAGCAACAGAATCTTTTGTGTCATAAGAGTATACATAAGAACATTTCATGAGGCTGGATTTTGTCGTTATCTTATGTTTTGTTTCAAATCTTTCACAGTATTTACAAAAATATTGGCTTTTTTTTCTAATTTTTCCTTGGTCAACAGGCCGGCAGTAACCAATGCGCCAATGGTTGGATATGCAACCATGCCAACATATGGGGGTAATCGGTCGAATACCAAGTTATAGGCATTAATAGACAGCAATGTAACCAGCGCCGAGATATATGAAAAGTTTACAAAACGGTTCATAGTCTTGATTGTGCGAAACAGTTTTTTTGCCGTGTCCAGTTTGGCGCGCATCGCATCATCAATATTTTTTGATTCTATTTCTGCAAAAAAGCTGTTTACAAGATATTCAACTTCGCTGAATTTTGCATTTTGTAAATCCTGTGGTTCGGTATCTGTATCAGGTTGTGGTGTTTTATATTCGTTGTACACACGATCATGACCTGTTAAAATATTTTTTGCCAAATTTATTTTTTTAAACATTTCTTCGGCATTTTTATCGTTCGGATTTTTATCTGGATGATATTTTTTTGCCATGTTACGATACGCCAAACGGATTTCGTTTGGTGTTGCGTTGTCGGGTAATTGTAAAATTTTTAATGCTTCTGTATATGTCATAGTGTTCGCGATTATAAATCAGAAATTGTTATTTGTCAATATGGGATAGGGGGGCTGTGATTAATGCATAAAAATCCCCAACTGGGGATTTTTTTTATATTTCGCGTTCATGTTCGCGTTCATGTTCGTGTTCATTTTCGCGCATCAGAATTTGTTGCATTTTTTTTGATGTTTGGTTTTGGTAAGCGACTGATGATTGTGCCTTTGTTCCTGGGGTTGTCAGGGTTGTTTTCTGGCGTATAATTTCAACGGCGTTTTGTATTTTTGCGTCCGCTTGCGCGTACCAGTCGTTGCGCTGGTTGTCGGGGCATTTTATTGTTTTTGTTGCGTCATGAGACATTACAATCAGACTTTTCCATTTTGTTCTGTGTCTAAATGTTGCTTCTTGGGCGTACACGACCGCATGATTATTATATGATATTGAAAATATAAAATCGCGCACGGTGTCTAATGCCTTGGTCCATGCTTCGCCCAGTGTTCCGCCATCCAGCCAATTTTTCAAAGACAGCCCAGAAAATAACATTTCAATCGCGTTGTCTATTTGTGCTTTGTCTTGTCGGCTCAGCTGATTGGTTATAAAATTGTTAACGGGTTGTGCGTTCAGCATAGCCATTGTTTTGTCGAAATCGATATTCATGCTCTTGTGTCCTGTGTTGTTTTATAGTGTTGTGTTTTGCATTTTTTGCCTCAGCGCAATCATATTTATCACATTTTTTTGTGCTTGGATATGATTCAGTGTTTTTTGTGGTTGCGCCTGTGGCAGGGCCTTGTTTTGTTTTTGTGGTTGCACCTGTGACAGGGCTTTGTTTCGTTGTGTTATATAATATTCGTTCCTTGTTATATGGTTTGTCACATTCAGGTTGATATTTGCTTTCAGGTAATAAGTTACATATATTGTAGTGTATGAATTTCTTGTAACTTTTTTTGCCTGTGGTTGGGCCTGCTTTTGGGGTGCCACTTGCTGTTTTGCCTGTGGTTGGGCTTGTTTTTGAACCGCCACTTGCTTTTCGGCCTGTGGTTGGGCTTGTTTTTGAACCGCCACTTGCTTTTCGGCCTGTGTTTGTGCTTGCTTTTGAACCGCCACTTGCTGTTCGACCTGTGGTTGCGCCTGCTTTTGGACCGCTGCTTGCTGTTTGGCCTGTGGTTGGGTTTGCTTTTGAACCGCTACTTGCTGTTCGGCCTGTGGTTGGACTTGCTTTTGGGCCGCCACTTGCTTTTCGGCCTGTGGTTGGGCGGTCGGCTGATGCGCGGTATTTGTTTGTTCTTGTTCTTGGTCTTGTTCTTGTTTTTGAACCGCCACTTGCTTTTCGGCCTGTGGTTGTGCTTGTTTTTGAACCGCCACTTGCTGTTTTGCCTGTGGTTGCGCCTGCTTTTGAACCG
>JAZQGC010000004.1:0-17489 GCA_045539815.1 Candidatus Enterousia sp.
TTTTTTATCATAATTGATATTATTAAAAAAATCTTTAAAGTTGTTATCCAAAAAATCTATATTAGCATCAATATTATTGAAAAAAGCAAGATCAAAAGGGAAAGACTTTTCCCCTTGTGCTTTTTTTGCTTTAATGCTGGATAATGTAGTTATTACACGAGGTAAACAATATGTTCCAAAAGGTATGATTATATAGGGTTTCTTATGTTTCAAGCTATTTTTTATGATTATCGAATGGAATAAATTTGTTATTCTATAAAAGCACATCTTTTTACCCTTCTGTAACATACCAATCGTAATCAAACATTAAAATGTTTTCAAGTTGTTTTCGGGACGTAAACTCATCAAACCTAATCTGTCTTTCAACTGTTCTATTTCATGTCCGATGGCGATTAATTTCTGTAAACTGGCTTGCAAATTGACAAATAATCATCTTGACAAGTGTCTATAAATGTGTATAATGGTTGTGTAAGAAAAATAAAAATTACTGGCAGCAGTTACTTTCTGAAAAAAATCACTTTGCTTGCACAATAAAAAAAGGACCCACATGACAGGTATCGAATACATAAAAAACGCGGTATTTGAATTACTTAAAAACAATACCAACGGGCATGACGACAAGCATGTATTTCGCGTTTACAACACTGCGATGAAATTTTGTGACCAGATACCATCTGCCAATCGTGATTTGGTGGCGGCTGCGGCATTATTGCATGATTGTGATGATTACAAACTGTTTGGCACGGAATCAGAACGCCTGATGACCAACACCAAACGCATACTATCTGATTCTGGATTTGATACACAATTCTGTGAAAAATGTATCAACATTGTAAAAACCATTGGATACAGCAAACGGTTAAATGGTATCGCTGCATACGGTATCGAAGGCGCCATTGTATCCGACGCAGACATGTGTGATGCATCCGGATGCACGGGCATGTTACGATGTATTGAATATCGTTCAGGGACAGGCAAACCATTTTTTGACCCAGATTGCTTTCCCACAGAAATGGATGCCGAAACATACAGAAAATCAAAGGTCGACCCATGTGTAAATCATTTTTTTGTTAAAATATTTCATTTACGCGACATGTGCCTGACCGAACCAGGACGCAAATACGCCGAACAAAAGCACCAGATTATTGTTAATTTTCTGCAACATTACTTTGATGAGGTTGATGCCCCCCAGGCATGGAGAGACTTGTTACAAAAATACATATAACCACCAGAATAAAAAAGGACATACAGCATGTTTCATACCGCAGTCAAATCCCAAGAAGAATTCATTAAACACCTGGAAACCAGATTTACCTGGGCACCATTTTTAAAAATAACCAACCTGTGTAACAATTTTTGCCCGCATTGTTGCGAACGCAGTGGCCCGAATTGCGACCCTAGGTTTATTGAATTATCTGATTTAAAACATATTTTACAAGACTTTAAACACATCAAAAACTTTTCTAATGCTGTCACAATTACAGGCGGCGAACCAACGATGGCATACACCGCAAAATCACGTCATTATATCCCACAGTTATTAAAATACTGCGGCAAAAACGAATACGACGTTTATTTTAACACAAATGCCAGATGGACTTTGTCCGACCAGGCAGATATGATTTATTCTGATTTTGAAAAATTTATCAAAAGCAACAAACAAATGTTAGTATTTCGTTTATCTTTGGACAAATATCACACAGATGCACTGAATGCGAACGCGACGTTTGCAAACTGGATTTTGAAAAACAAAACCATAAATCAAAACAGAACACATTTATACATGTGGTACGACAGCCCACAGATATTACAAGAATTCTATACAATCTTGCAAAACAAATTCAACATTACACCACCACAAGAAATAGGCACCATCGGCGGCAACACATGTTGCAAATTCCCAGAATCAAACAAATTGATATGTACCATGCCTTATCAGGGAATTACGAACATGGGGCGCGCCAAAGACAACAAAATCGCGACCAAAGAACCATTTTCAAAAGAAACATTGTACCTTTCGCCATTTATCGATCCGAACAACGACATTTGTTTTGACAGCAACGGATACGCGATATTAAATGCAAATGACAACGATACAATAAAAACAGAATATTGCGACAAAAATGGAAAAATAAAAAACATAAATCAAATCAAACAAGAACTGTTTAATATTGCCTATTATTATTATCTAATGGAACAGCAACACTGATACATACGGGTCGTCCATAACGGATGACCAATTTTTTTTGCATGAACAAAATCACCACAGACTATTCTGGTGTAACGGTATCGTCATGAACATACATAACAACGCCATTATACAATATCTTTAATTTATGCGTTGAATCACGCGACATATTTGTTGGAACCGTTGTCATATTTCCCCAGAAATCCGCCACGCCATCACCGTTCATATCAACATTTAATGACGGCGTTGTTTTTTTCACGCCATGTAAATAAACCACATCTTCGCCAACATGCAATTTACGTCCGCATTGCGACGCATCCCACATACCCGTTGGCGAAAACAAACCATCGGGGCATGCCGATATTCCCTGGGCCATACTTTCGTTATACGCATATGTTCCGCCAACGCAATAATGCCCCATATCGCATGGCGCACACTCAACCCCATCGGCGGGTAAATAGTACCCCACCCCACAATCATAAGTATTTATTTTAAATACAGCAAGCATCTGGGCATCTGATTTTGCAATAAAATCTGGTGCACATAAATTATTCGCATCCCGGGTTACATAATCAGAATAAACAATCCCCTGGGCATAATTTTCATTAAAAGTATATGTTCCACCGGGACACGAATGTTCAAGCGGACACGGCGCGCAACCTGTTCCATTGGCGGGTAAAAAGTACCCCGCCCCACAATCATAAGTATTCGGCTGAAACACGGCATGCAAAACAGTATCGTGTCCATCACGATACCCCAAATAATCGGTTGTACAAACATTTTCCGTTGTATTTGTAATTAATTCCGCGGCATATAAATATGTCGCTGAAAAAGACATAAAAAACGCAACCAATATCGCACGCATTATGATTTAATCGGCCCCGCAATAAATTGCCCCGTACCCTGATTATAGAAAAATTCATTTGTCACCCGATCATACATGCACGGCACACCATACGGGTCCAGAACAGGTATAAAATCCCGAACAAGATTGCCATTATCAAGAATTTGCATTGAATAAACCCGTAAACCAATATCACGGTAAGCAGGATTTTCTATTGAGCGATTAAATAACGTAATATTAGCAGTATTTATTTTCCCAGAATCTCTATTTGGTGCCACATACCCCACTCCGTCAACGACTATCTGATTCATATCTTGATAAATCGTCATTTTTTTACCTATAACTGACGTATAAATAGTATAATAATTAGTATTTATAATATTCAAGCTTGTATTCAATTGCGTTTGACCATTATACAACTTTAACCTTGTAACATTATAACCTGACTCAATATAATTTGCATACACATAACCATTGGCCTCGAACTTTGAAATCAAAAACATAACATTTATTGCCAAATTATCATTTCCACCACTAATTCCCGTATCAATATATGCCGTTGAATCACTTTCCAGATATTCCAATTCAACATAATTTCGGCGCCAGCCGACAAATGTATGACCACGCTTGGTCGGGGCGTCTGGCAAAATCACATCACCACCGTATTCACATGTTGACTGACTGTACAGATTTCCATCAACAATCCATTTAATATCAATCGATTCAGACACATTTGAAAACGCAGCGCGCCCCACGGCACACAAAACAAAAAACACACACAATAATATACGACGCATATTTCCCCCACACAAAGAAAGCCACCAAAATCGGGTGGCTGGAGGTTCACAACAATTTTTCACTCAAAAAATTGTGCCGCTTATTCAATATATTCACGAGCCCTCCAACCTGTTTGTTGGAGTTTTATTATTTTTTACGTCTGCATACCCACAGACGGAGTGATTTTTTTAAGGTTGTGACACCCCGACACCTGATTTTCAGTTGTCTGTGTAATTATATTACATTGTTATAAACGACTCAACAGATTTTTTTCTTATTTTTATCCAATGGTTCCTAGTGATTCTGTGCCACAAATTAATCATAATAAAATCATGACAAACAAAGGATACGCCATGATAAAACAAATACTTTTCTGTTCAGCACTTTCACTATGTTGTGTCCTGGTACAAAATGCAAATGCATGCACCGGGATAACATTAAAATCAGGCGACAACGCAACCATTGTTGCACGCACAATGGATTGGTCTGGTTCTGAAAACAACAGCATGTACACAATTGTTCCGCGCGGCCATAACCAGCAATCTATGTTACCCGATGGCACAATGGACGGCCTGTCGTTTGTGTCGCTGTATGGATATGCGGGATTGGCGGTCGAAGAACCAGAATTTGTTATTGACGGCACAAACGAAGTTGGCCTGTCTGCCGCCCTGTTCTATTTTCCAAAGTACGGCGAATACCAAGAATACAACGAAAACACCAAGGACATATCGCTGGCTGATTTCCAGGTTGTATCATGGATACTGTCGCGCTTTGCCACCATCGACCAGGTCAAAGCCGCAATCAACGATATCCGCATAATAAATGTAGACAAACGATCTTCGACCGTGCATTGGCGCATCACAGAACCATCCGGCCGCCAGGTTGTATTGGAAATTATTGATGGTGTACCAAACTTTTATGAAAATGAAATCGGCGTTTTAACAAATTCACCGGGCTTTCAATGGCATATGACAAACCTGAACAATTATGTTAATCTGCATTCTGGTGGCGCTGGTCCGTTAAAGTTCGGTGAAATAACATTGAACGCGTTTGGGTCTGGATCTGGATTTCATGGTCTGCCCGGGGATTTTACACCACCATCACGTTTTGTTCGTGCGGCATTTTTGAAAACATCTGCACTGCCACAAAAAACAGCGTACGCCACCATTGACCAGGCATTTCATATCTTGAATAACTTTGATGTGCCACTGGGTGCCCAGCGCGCCCCGGGCAGCACCGGCGTTGATATGCCATCTGCAACCCAATGGACAATCGCAACCGATTTACGAAACAAGATCATATATTATCACACAATGTACAATCGTATGTTACGCCGACTGGACATGTCAAAAATAGACTTTGCAACAGTTCCGTTCCAATACCACCCATTGGATACAGAAAAATCACAAATGATAATGAACGTGGCAATCAATTAATAAATCCCCCATTTGGGGGATTTTTTTATTTGTCTGCCAGTATCGCAATTCCCGGCAACACACGCCCTTCGATAAATTCCAAGAACGCACCACCCCCGGTCGAAACATATGTTATATCATCTTTGACACCACATGCCTCTAATGCGGCAACCGTATCACCACCGCCAATAACACTGGTTATCTTGCCATCGCGTGTCTGTTTCGCAATCGCATTGGCCAACGCAAACGAACCATACGACCATGTCGGCATCCATTCTGCCATACCAACTGTCCCGTTCCAAATAACAGTACGTGCATTTTCAATCGCCGCAACATCACGCGCGGTTGTTTCAACGCCCGCATCAATAATTACATCATCATCCTGGATTTCATCAAAGTTCTTGTTTTCACGCACCGCATCACGTGCAAATTCTTTGGCAACACCTTTGTCCAATGGCAACAGAACCTGGCAATTGTTTTGTTTTGCAAATTCCAGTATTTCCAACGCAGTTTCTTTCTGATCTGCTTCGTACAAAGAATTACCAACACGCGCACCGCATGCATAATTAAATGTTGTACCCAGCGCGCCACCAATAATCAATGTGTCAGACAATTTTGCCAACGCCTTTAACACGCCGATTTTTGTTGAAACTTTGCTGCCTGCGACAATGGACAACAATGGACGCTGGGGATTTTCCATCACATCAGACAGATGTTCAATTTCATCCGCCAATAATTTACCCGCAAAAGATGGCAAAATTTCTGCAACACCAACCGTACTGGCGTGTGCACGATGAGACACCGCAAACGCATCATTTACAAAAATATCATAGCCACGCGCCAATTCAGCCGCAAATTCGACATCATTTTTTTCTTCGCCTGCATAAAAGCGAACATTTTCCAACAATACGACATCGCCATCTTGCATCTGGCCCAAGAAATCTTTGTCCAAGCAATCACCAATCAATGGAATTTTCATATAATCTGCGATTGGCTGCAACGTATATTCCATATTTCTTTCACCCTTTGGGCGACCACGATGCGCAACGATTGCAATTTTTGCACCTGCGCTGCGCAACGCATTTATTGTTGGCATACTTTGATCAATACGAAAAGTATCAGTGATTTCACCATCAACAATTTGTACATTAAAATCATCGCGCAACAAGACAAACTTGCCACGAACATCAATATTTTCAATTGTGCGAAGTTTCATTTTTTATCCTTTCTTTAACTGGTCCGAACGATTTTCTGTAATGCTGATTTATACCATATTTTTCAATCGCCTGTAAATGAGATTTTGTTGGATACCCTGCATTTTTATCCCATGCATATTGCGGGTATTGTTTTGCCAGGTCTGCCATATATCTGTCGCGTGTTTCCTTGGCCACAATGGACGCGGCCGCAATTGACACGGATTTTGCATCACCCTTGACAATCGACATGCCCGTTATACCGTCTGGCACACGATTACCATCAACCAGACAATACTGCACATCACAGTTCAATTTTTCAACCGCCCGACGCATCGCCAACATCGACGCCCACAGAATATTTAATTCATCAATCTCGGCCGGGCTGCATTCTGCGACCGCCCAGATAGTATTTTGTACAATCCAATCATACGCCGCCGCACGCTGACGCGGTGTCATCTGTTTAGAATCCCGAATTACAACCGGGATTTCAATATCGCGCTTTGGAAACACCACTGCCGCCGCAACCACAGGTCCACATAACGGACCGCGTCCAACCTCGTCCACGCCGGCAACAATTTCATAGCCAGAATTTATATCTGGTCCAAAATCAGGAATATCTTTTTTCATCCCCCGCAAGATAGCACAAATACAAATAAACACAAACTCTTTTTTGTTGACAAAAATATATTTTACAATATACTTAACGCACTATGGCTAGTTACAATATGAATTTCAATAATAACAGACCAAATCGTAATGATATTTACGATTTGGTTATCTCTTCTTACAGTATATTATCTGGAATCGGTACTGGTCTAACAATTGCTGGCGTAAACGAAATGATAAACGATGGCGCAACCATAACCAATATAAAATTTACACTATTATCTCTGTGGGTGGCAATATACTGTGCGCAACGCGGATATCAAAAATTCATGGATAAGATAAACAACAACAATCAAAAACAGCGATAGAAACATGCATAAAGATGAAAACTTTTACTTAATCAAAATAAATCAAGACCATTTACAATGGCTTGGACAACAAAAGCAAAAGTCTCAACAGACAATCAAGGGCATAAAATTTGCTCAGGCTGTGTGCGTATTTTCAATTGGCATTGCATCAGCAACACTGTTTATCAAGGATTTTGACAACGATTTATGGATGTATTTACAAGCAACAAATATCCCATTAGCTGCCTTATTGTTTGTATTAAACCAGTATATAAAAAATAAAAACAAACAGCAGATAAATGAACTTGATACAGAAATAGAAAAAACAAAAATCAAAATACAAGAAATGCAATCGCAACAAAACAAGCGGTAAAAATTATGTCAATATCAGAACTTGCAAATGATTTTAATAAAATAGAATTATCCATACTGGAAAATAATATCAGACAATGTCGATATTTGATAAACACAACGTACCTGGGTCAGGTTGCGCTTGGTACGATACTGGCATTTAATATATGTGCATTGGCACGCAACATTGAATACAATACTTTAATGTATTGCCCGGTACATATAATGGGCTCTATGGTTGCAATTTGTGCGGGCGCTACTTTACAATACATCAAAGTAAAGACAAAAATAGATAAACAAGAACATGAAACAAAAATAAAATCTATAACAGATAAAATATCCAAATTTAGCAACACGCAACAAACACAAGGAAAAACATTATGATTACTTTTATCTACAAACGTATCAATGAATACGATGAAAAGTTGCAAGAACTGAAACAACAGGAAAAACTTTTAAAATTTTACAATGTCCTGGACAAATATGTACTTAATGGTGCCCATATTATAACTATTGTTGCAGCAATTACGAATTCTGCCAAAATAGGCGCGGCATTTTCACAAGATAATTATTCCGATGCACCAACCCCTGCATTAATTTTACTGCTTGCGATTGGTTCAACCATCATTAATATAAACACCCAAAAAGAATATAAAGAAAAGATTGCAAATATAAAAACAAAAATCGAAGATATAAAAACAGATTTGGCATTCATAAAATCAAACAGAAAGAATATGCCAATCATTGACATAACAAAACAACAAAACCAACAACGGTAAACAAATATGAATACAACCCCAGACCCATTTTCACCAGCCGCACTGCAAAACAGACAGGCAAAACTGGAACAACAGTTAAAACAATCCAAGAATCTGAAATTGCTGTTAACCATATCTACTATCTTATATTCTGGGATTTCTTTGCCGACGTTGGCTGACGCAATCATATCCGCAAGCGATGGCAACTTTGAAAAATTGCCCGCACACATTGCGATTATTCTGTTCAGTGCCGTGGCAATATCATTTAATCAATATGAAAAACGTAAAATTACCAAACGCATTGAAAACGACAATCTTGAATATTTACGAACATGGGCGATGATAAAAAGCCCAAAAACAATTGATATATACAAGGCAGTTATATACAAAGATAAACAAATTTAAAAATCCCCAAACGGGGATTTTTTTACAGTCCAATTGAATTAAACGCACCGACCCGCAAATTAAGAGTCTGACCAAAACTGGGAACATTTCTACCACAATGATTAACACAATCGGATTTACACCTATCTGCCGTTCCATACGACATATTATACACCCACTTTGACAACACAGGATGTGTCATACGACACCAACAATACAAACGTGCATTACCATTATTATCAAGTCCATGCAAACCTGTTACCGCATCAATAAAAGAATTTGCATAATCATCCACACCATAATATTCCCCCTGGCCTGATGTACGGCCCAAACCTTCATCCTTGGACAGACATGTCGCATCACCCGCAACACGACCATACGCAAAATTCGTATGCCACGTCCAATCCAGCGCATTACTGTTGCCGCTACCTCCAACATTTGGATCAAACACCATAATCATAACATCATCACGCGCACACATATCTGTGGCCGATGCACAAAACGGCACGAACAAACAACACAAAAGCAAAAACTTTTTCATATTTTCCCCCATGTAAAAACCGCCATATTTTTCAAGGCGGTCAGGAGGTTCGAAACAATCCATAGAATTGTGTGCTTATTCAATATATTCACAGCCCTCCTGACCAAACATCAGGAGATATTCTCATCATGCACAAAATAAATGTACATTGACGCTATGGACGGGTTTCGACACCCCACCATGGGAAACACCCCACGGCACAGTAATTATATATCAAACAATAAAAACATGCAAATATATATATATCAAAAAACTATATCAACATACGTTCTGCGATTTGCTGTTGAACATATTCATCTTCACTGTTATACAATGGCCAATTACCATTTGCCAATTCCCCCATCGAAGACAATGGCTGGTTCAATCTGGCACGATACAACCACAAATTAGACATAACACGTTTTATATAACTGCGCGTTTCATATGCCGGAAAGCTTTCTATATACAACAACGGATCATATGTATAAAACGACTTTTCAAATTTAACCATTGTTCCCATACCGGCATTATATGCAGCCAACATTTTTATAATATTATTTTCGATACTGGGGTGCTGTAACAAGTCCACAATATATTGTTGTCCCAAGAACATATTATGTTCAGGATTAGACATATCCATCTGTGAAAAATCGACTTTATTTGCACGTGCAACGCGTTTTGCGGTACTGGGCATAATTTGCATAACCCCATTTGCCCCTGCCCCTGATGTTGCGGTTGTTCTGAAATTACTTTCTTGTTTGGCAATTGCCAACAATAATGCCCTGTCAATAGACCATCCACCCAACGGTTCCCAATCTGGCAACGGATATTGTGCAGAATAAATAATATCGTCATCAATTTCCAATATTCCCCTGTCTTTAATCAATCCCGCAGACTGAACAGACACCCGTGGCAATCCATATTCTGACGCCACAGAATTAACCGCATGCAACACCCTGTCCGGGACATTTGGTGTAATCAAATAACGCAAATATTCTTCGGCCCTGTCTTTACGCCCAATTTGCAACAATGCCAATGCCATTTTTCCATATTTTGTCTGGGCCAGATAATCAATATCTTCTGGGGTTACATCGGTTTCAAAAAATTCATACTTTGGTGTTTCGCCCAACATTGTTGCAGACAACGCGCCATAAAACGCCATTGGATAAGTTGCAGCAATCCGCCAATATTTTTTTGCAGCCCCCCTGTCCCCCTTGTAATCAGCGGACCGTCCCGCCCAAAAAGCGGCTTCTGTTTTACGTGCATTATTTATTTGTGGCAAATCCAATATACGACTGAAATATTTTTGTGCCTCGATATAATTTCCTTCTTTAAAATATAACAATCCCATTGCCCACAATCCATATTCAGAATTTGCATCAGATGCAACAAATCCCCATTTTTTTGCCAATTCTACTTCGCCATTTGTATAATATAAATAAGACAAGCGTCCTGCCAATCTGCCATAATCTGATTCAGACACACTTTTTTTAAAAGATTTTTCTTCTAATATTTGTCTTGCAACCTTGGTGGAACCGGTCCTGATTGCGCGTTTAAATTCGTTTATCTTTTTATTTGCGTTACCTGAATACTTTTTTGCGGTCCATGTTTCAGATTGTGCGGCCTCAATAGATTCTGACCCACTGATAATATTTGGTACAGACGCCTTGCGAACAACCGCTTTTTTTATCTTTGCCAACTTTTCCATACGCTTGGCCCCGGGCATATTATAATATTGTTCCATCCACTTTGCGATTTCTGCGCCCCGCGTACGATAAGAATCAGACACATATCGTTGATATAACACTTCGTTCATCAACAATCTGTCTGCGATTTGATTTTCTATTTTGATTGCAGTATTTATTTTTTCCCTGTCTTGCAATTCAAAAATCTGTTTATACAGGCTGGCATCAACACTGGACAGCACCTGCACAGAATCCAGCGCAACCGCCCCCAGCGGCATCAAAAACGCAATAAAAAATGCAAAAATTTTTTTCATATCTTATCAGAACAGCGAATTTTTTGGCAATTTACAAACGACCGCCATATCGTCGTCTTCTGGGATTTGATCAATAATTTTTTTAAAATCTGCCACGCGTGAGAATTTACGATACACAGATACAAAGCGCACAAACGCAATTGGATCCAAATTCAACAACGAATCCGACACCATCTGTCCCACAGTTGCACTGCTGACTGTATCATCTGGGGCCTCGGTCTCCAGTCTGCGATGTATCGAAGTAACCAGTCGTTCAACCTGTTCATCACCGACATCACGATTTCTGCACGCTAATTTAATACTGCGACGCAGTTTTTCACGATCAAACGCTTCCAACTTGCCATTATTTTTACGCACCATCAAATCACGCATCTGAATACGTTCAACGGTTGTAAACTTTGCGCCACATTGTTCACACACACGACGACGACGAATAATCGCATCTTCCGTATCTGGGCGCGAGTCTGTTACACGACTGTCTGTTGAATTACAATAAGGACATCTCATACTGGTATAGGTTAGCAATCTAATCCAGCCTTGGCAAGTATAAATTATTTTATAAAAAAAAATACATTTTTATAAAAATCAAGTGCTTTATTTATTTTTTTCCGCACGGGCAATTTTTTTTAAGCCAAAAAATATGATAAAATGAATACCAAGGATTTGCAGAGAGAGATGAAAAAATATTTAAACAAAATTTTGCATGGCGATTGCATTGAACTGATGCGTACAATTCCAGACGCATCTGTTGATGCAGTATTTGCAGATCCACCTTATAACTTGCAACTGGGCGCAAAAACATTATATCGCCCCGAAGATCAAACAGCGGCACGCGCGGTACGCGACGCATGGGATTCATTTGAATCATCTGCGGCGTATGATGAATTCACACGTGCATGGTTGGCCGAATGTAAACGCATATTAAAACCGACCGGGGCCATGTGGACAATCGGCAGTTATCACAACATATTCCGTGTGGGCAGCGCACTGCAAGACATGGGTTTTTGGATATTAAATGACATTGTCTGGGTAAAAACAAACCCAATGCCAAACTTTCGTGGCACACGCTTTACCAACGCACACGAAACATTAATCTGGGCAACCCCCACCAAGACCGGTAAATACACATTTAATTATGAAACAATGAAAAAATTAAATGGCGGCAAACAAATGCGATCTGACTGGGACTTGAACATATGCCTGGGCGAAGAACGCGTCAAGGGCGCCGACGGCAAAAGCCTGCACAACACGCAAAAGCCACTTGATTTGTTACATCGTATTATTTTGGCATCAACAAAACCTGGCGATATAATACTGGATCCTTTTATGGGTTCTGGCACAACGGCCGCCGCGGCATTGGAACTGGGACGTCAATTTATTGGTATTGAACGCGACGAAACATATGTTTCTGCGGCACGCAAGCGAATTTCTAATATTCAAAAACTAGATTTATCTGATATCGAAGTAACAAAACCAAAACGCGATGAAATCCGTGTCGCATTCAAAGAATTACTGGACGCAGGATTATTATACACGGGCCAAACATTGGTCAGCCCACGCGGCGAACGCGTCATGATAACCCAAGACGGACAATTAACACACCAATTATATGGCAAGGCATCAATTCACGTCATGGCTGCAAAAATGCAACGCAGCGTCAGTTTTAACGGATGGGATTATTGGTCTGCCCAAAAACAAGACGGTACATTGGTTCCAATCGATGAACTGCGTAAATATATCCGCCAAATCAAATCAGATATGAAACAGGCCGCATAAGCAAAACAAAATAAAAAATCCCCAATCGGGGATTGGTTATTTTGTAATACGCACATCCATCTGCGGAAAAGGAAAACTGATTTTCTTTTTAGGTAATGTTTCATAAATCAATTCTAACAAATCCATTGAACTGGACAACACATCAGAATACTTAGACCAATATCGAACAACCAATTCAACCCCACTATCCCCCAAATTTTTCACAAAAACAATTGGTTCTGGCGATTGCATAACACGTTCGTCTTTGTTTAACAAATCCAAAATCACACGACGTGCAACATCAACTTTATCACCATATGCAATTGACAGATTCAAATCAGTCCGACGAATTGCACCATCTGACATATTTGTAATTTCGCCATTTGCCAACGCACCATTTGGCAGATAAACAACCTGGTTATCAAATGTATGCAGTTCTGTGGTAAAAATCATAATTTTTTTCACAACACCGACTTTACCGGTTGCAGTTTCAATCGCATCCCCAACCTTAAACGGTTTGAATAATAAAATCACAATACCGCCGGCAAAATTCTGCAACGTCCCAGACAACGCCATACCAACCGCCAAAGACGCCGCCCCCAAGACTGCAACAATAGATGTCATCTGAACGCCGACCGTTGTCAAACAGATAATAACAACAAAAACTTTTAACAAAATATTGATAAACGAATATAGGAATGTTGCCAATGACGCATCAAATTTACGTTTTTCCATTGCACGTCGCAAGGTCCGCATTAAACGATTTGATAACCATATACCTATGACCAAAATCGCAATTGCCGACACCAGTTTTAACCCAAACGAAACTACGATTTCCCCCAACGAAGATAAAATCGCTTCGATACTGGATGTTTCTATTTCTAATTTATCCAAAACTTCCATTTCACCACCCTGTTTATGTTATCACTGGGGCCACACGGCCCCAGATTTGTTTACATTGGTATATCTTCACACTTTTCAACTGGCTGTGATTCCTTGCAATCCATTTCATCGGTTGCACCGATGCCCAAAAATCCTTTTTTATGAACTGTCTTGCATGTCTTGGTTACCGTAGAAGTACAGAAATGACAAATTCTGGTTTCACGGTTAAACACAGACCACATTTCACGTGTTCCACCTGGGATTTCCTGTTTGACTTTATCACCAGTTATTGTACTCCATCCCAATGTCAAGATAGAACTGATAATGTTTTCAGCATCGCCTGTGTCACGACCAGATTCCATAACCGCTGTCCCACTGGTTGCGCTGCTGCCACGCCCACCCTGGGCCAACAACGCTTTTTCCAAACCAGATCCAACCTCGTAACTAATTGCATATGGCGCCGTCAATTCTGTTTTTTCATCACTGACACCACCAATTGTTGCACCATGATTTGTTGGCAACATTTGGCACATATACTGTGCGATATCCGCAGACGCATCCTTGGTTGCCTGGGCCACAGCTTCTGTGAATTTTTTATTATAATTATCCTGGGCCTGACGCAAGGCAGCTGTTGCAATCTGCATTTTTACAGAATTCAACAAATTCGGAAAACGCGCCGTTGTTTTTTCGCCATCATTTCCCGTGATTTGCGACAAATCACGTCCATTGACACAGAACTGAATTTCCGGATCTTGTTCAATCATCTGAATTGTACGATTAATTGTACCTGCGATATTATTCAATTCCGCTTCTATTGACGAAATAATCGCATCTTTATCAGGTACGTTTTTATTAACCTCTAACACATGTGCCAGGTAATCTTCGACACCGATTTGTCCCGCCTTCAAAACCTTGGAATTATCAGTTGTACCAAACGCATCGCCCATTTTAATAGAACCAAATGAAATCATACCTGTTACACGATATATTGTCCCATCTTTTTGCGACCGCAAACTGCCCGTACCGATAACATCATCTGCGGCGAATTTATTACAGTCGGTTGTACTGCCACAAATTTCCAGCATTTTTGCATCGACCAATGCCTGACATTGATCCAAGGCAGAATTATCAATATTCAAATACAATCCCATTAACATAGAATCCAAATCTGACATAGAAAAGTTTGGATTATCCTGTTTACAAACAACCAATGAATCGATTGGGCACATATCGTGGATATAGTCATAATCCATACCAATACAATTTTGGAAATTTGCACCACAACGTGTATCTGCTGTAAAGCAATCTTTAACTTCCTGGGTACAAACATCGACACGCATTGCCTTTAATTTATCTGTAACATACGCCCAGATTTGCGGTTCCATTTTTTCGCATCTTTCAATTTCAATCTTACAGAAACTGCGCGCCATATCTGGTCGTGCCAAACAGGCATCCATCGATGCAACACCCTTGCCTTCGATATCGTCTTTACATGCGGTTTGGATACAATCCGAAATATCAGTTAAACAAGACTGACGCATTTTTGATTCTGCGGACAATTCTGCAACCTTGATTGTTGGCGCAGCCTCACGCAGGAACGCGGGCCAAACCTGGTCACGCACCGCCACACACTTGTCCAACACCCGTTCACAAATCAAACGCTTGGAATCCAATCCCTCCATCGTGGATGCCGCAATACCATAAGTGCTGCCAGTGTACGCCTTCTGGGCAGATTTTGACATGTTTCCGGATTCAAAAATATCATTTTCTTTGATACCTTGCATATTAACATCTGCGATTGTTGACACACATTTTGTCCAATCTTTACCACACGCATCATCGGTCAACATACATTTTTTAAATTCGACCATACAAGTACCCAAATCATACTTGTTCGATTCCGCCAAAGAATCTTTCAACGCAGAACGCACAGCGGCTTCGGCACTGGCTAATTTTTTATCAGCATCTTTGCGTTGCGCATCCAGACTATTTTTAAATCCCTTGCAATCAGATGTTATTTGTCGCCCGTAAACCTGGCGCAAGAAAGCAATATCTTTCTCGCATTTTTCTGGCACCTGTTGTATGCATAAATTTTCTGCTGCCTTGTGCAATGCGGCGCCTGTTTTTGAAAAAATATCTTCATCAGAATCATCAGAAAAAACATCCTCGTCTTCATCGTAATTTTTTTCGAACAAAGCCATCAGGCTTTCACGTTTTTGTTTTTTCTTTTCTTCTTCGGTTAATTCATCAACATCAATCAAATTACCATCTTCATCGTATTGTCTGGTACCCTTGAAGATAATATCTGCATCTGCACCTGCCTGAACTTTTTCAACTTCGACCGTACTGATATATTCTGCCTGTTCCAGAATCTTTTTTATCTCGGCCAGTTGCGTTTCATATTCAGCATTTAAATCGCTGCAGGCACAACTGCCACCATTTTCATTATCTGAAATACAAAATTGATCCATACAACCATAGAAAGAATCATAACATTCTTGGTCATATAATCCTGTTACTTCCACCTTGGTACGAACCTTGGTCCCAGATTGAATTGCAGACTGTTTTGCAACCTTGGCAGTTGCGGCGACGGCATCATACATCAGCCCCACCCCCGCAACAAACATACACAACAAAGATATTTTTTTCCAAGACATCAGGTTCCCTCTCCGTATTAACAAACCTTACATATTAACATCTTCACAGCTTTCAATCTGTTGGCAGAATTCTTCTTCACCTGCCCCCAGACCACCGGCCAATCCTGCACCGATTGCACCGATTGCACCACCGATTGCGGTACCCCACCCTGGGCTGATCATTGTTCCCATGGATGCACCCGCGGCCAAACCACCTGCTGCCGATTTCAAGCCTGCCGATGCCTGTGTTTCACCACCTGTTTCACAAACCTGTTGAACACGACAAACATGGCAATTTCTTAACGATGGTTCAAACGCAACACTTTTTATATAGCTGTAATTTTTATTTTCTGCGTCCGTATCAGGTGTTTCGACCTTGTATGTTTCCAAACATAATTTACGTGCAGAATCTATATCTGCCTGACGCGATATATCTGCAATCTTGGTTTCCAAGGCACGCAACGCACGATTTTCTGCACTGATTTCTGCGATAATCTTTGCGGTTGAAAATACACTATCTCCAATCGAGTTGCCTTTTTGTTTTGCATCAATAACATCCGTCATCGCACTTTTACATGCTAAAACAGTGGTTTCATTTTCAAATTTTATAAAGAAGTTGTCAACTGCTGTTTTAGCATTTTTACGCACGGTATTGCGCAATTTTGTAATATTCTCAGACACCAGCTTATTATCATCCCCCAACAACTGATCAGCCGTTAATGCTGCAACTGTTTCATCTGATGGCAAACAATTCATATCCGTACCACATGTCCGCCCCAACATATCGCTGAAATGATTAATACATCCCTGCACCATTTTATAATCCATCTG
>JAZQGC010000005.1:0-25544 GCA_045539815.1 Candidatus Enterousia sp.
CCTCTACGTCCCGAACGTAGCGCTCTACCAGGCTGAGCTATACTCCGATGGTTGTGCGTTGTATTATGCGATTGTTTAAGATAAAATGCAATATTTTTTTACTTTTTATACTTGTATTTTTTTTGATATGTACCATATTTACTGTGTGAAAAAATAAGGGTATAAAAATGTTCGCAAAACGATTCTTGAAGAAAGAAAAATTTGATTCTTATGATGATTATGTTCAAAATGCGGCGCCGATTGTTCCTGATAATTTTAACTTTGCATATGATGTTATTGATGAAATCGCGCAAGAAACGCCAGATAAAGTCGCAATATTGTGGGTAAACGATTCGGGGGATAAAAAAATAATAACTTTTCGTGATTTGGCGCGTATGTCAAATGCGGTTGCAAACTTCTTGGTCAAGCAAGGATTGGGCAAGGGCGATACGGTCTTGTTGTTTATGCGACGCAGATGGGAATACTGGGTATTGATGATGGCGATGCATCGCGTGGGTATAATTCCAATTCCTTCGACCAATCAATTAAAGGCAGAAGATATTAAATTCCGTGTCAATATGGCAGATGTGAAAACAATTATCGCCTTTGATGATGGTGTTGTTGTCGGTGAAATACAAAATGCAATTGACGGTTTAGATGTCAAATTGATTGATTGTGCCCAGATTACAGATGCGTGTGAAAAGTACCCTGGTGATTTTGAACGTGTGCAAAACGAAAATACAGATACTATGGTGGTCTACTTTACCAGTGGTACAACAGATATGCCAAAAATGGTGGCGCATAATTTCGCGTATCCGTTGGGGCATATAAATACTGCGTTGTTCTGGCAGCGATTGGATGAAAATGATATTCATTTTACCTTGTCTGAATCGGGATGGGCAAAATGTTCTTGGGGTAAAATGTATGGTCAATGGTTGGCTGGGGCGACTGTTTTTATTTATGACTTTTCGCGTGTGTTTACTGCGCATGATTTGTTGAGCGCGATTTCTGAATTTGGTGTAACTTCGTTCTGTGCGCCACCAACTGCGTATAAAATGATTGTCAATACCAATATGGACAAGTATGATTTGTCAGCGTTGAAAAAGGCAGATGTCGCGGGCGAGGCCTTGAATCCAGAGATTTATGAAAAGTTCTTGGCGCGGACTGGCGTTAAAATGCACGAAGGTTTTGGCCAGACGGAAACATCTGTACTGTTGTTTACAAATCAATGGATTGAACCGCGACCTGGATCAATGGGAATGCCTGCCGCGGGGTGGAATATTAAATTGCTGGACGAGCGTGGTCGTGAAATTACAGATGCTGACACGGTTGGTGAAATTTGTGTGGATTTGAAAAATGGTAAACCGTTGGGATTGTTTCAGGGCTATCATAAAAATGAAAAGGGGACCGCGGCTGTTTGTCGTGATGGTGTTTATCATACAGGCGATATGGCATATAAAGATGCGGATGGATATTTCTGGTTTGTTGGCAGAAATGATGATTTGATAAAGACAAGTGGTTATCGTGTCAGCCCGTTCGAGGTTGAAAGTGTTCTGATTGAACATCCGTCTGTTCGTGATGTTGCGGTGACAGGGGTGCCTGATAAATCACGTGGCCAGGCGGTCAAGGCAACAATTGTTCTGAATAAATATTTTCAGCCGAATTATGTCTTGATACGTCAATTGCAAGATTTTGTAAAAAATAAAACTGCACATTACAAGTGTCCACGAATTATTGAATTTGTTGACAGTCTGCCAATGACAATCAGTGGTAAAATCCGTCGTGCGTTAATTCGTACGTTGGACAGCGCCAAAGAAACAATTGTTGATCCAATAAAAAATACAATCGGTCTGGGCAAGGACGAAGAAAAATAATCTTGGTGTTGTGTTTTGTTGGTTGAAAATATGATGTCGCTTTGGCATAATTAATGTTATGAAATGTCGTGTTGGGTTTATGAAAAAATGTTTCGCGTGGCGGTTGGTGTTGGCGCCTGTGGTTGCGGTGTTGGGGCTGTGCGGGTACATGTTATTTGTGCGGTCGTCGGTTGAAGCGCCTGTGGTATTTGATATTGTTCGTGGCGACAGTATTTCCAGTGTTGCAAATCGATTGGTAAAAAATGGATATATAGATTCCGCGGAATTGTTTAAATTGTCTGTGAAATTACAGGGTGGAAAAATTCAAAGCGGACAATACGATATCCCCAAGGGGGCATCTGTATGGCGCATGTCGGATATGTTTACAGATGGGCATGTTGCGACTGTTACGATTGTTGTGCCCGAAGGGTTGACGGTAAAACAGATAAAGCAGTTGTTGTTGCAAAATTCTGGCTTAACAGGTGGGGTAGAGTGTGTAAAAAACAAGACGGCGCCTGTATGTAATTTACAAGAAGGTCAAATTTTTCCAGATACTTACACTGTTGCACGTGGGACCAGTCGCTTGGCATTTCTGGAATTAATGCGTAAAAAGATGAAGGCGTTAGAGGCGGCGATGCATAAAACATACCGGCGTTATCCGCGGCCATTAAAAACATGGGACGATGTTGTTGTGTTGGCGTCTATTGTTCAAAAAGAAACGCCGCGTGTTCGTGAAATGCCGATTGTTGCCAGTGTATATTTAAATCGCTTGAACAAGGGGATGCGATTACAGGCCGATCCGACGGTCGTTTATGCCTTGACCGATGGGTTGGGGGATATGCAGGGGGCGGCATTGTTAAGTGGACATTTGAAAATAGACAGTCCATATAATACGTATCGAAATGCCGGGTTGCCACCGGCGCCAATTGCAAATGTTGGACAAAAGGCCATTGGGGCGGTCTTGAAGCCGGCAGATACAAATTATTTGTTCTTTGTTGCCGACGGGCAGGGTGGACATGTTTTTTCCAAAAATTATGAAGAGCATAAAAAGAATCATGCCGCATGGCGCAAGATTAAACAGGCGCGTAAATAGAAAAAAGGGGATTTGTTCCTGTTTATATTAATGAGGATGAAAAAACTTTTAATAGGTTTTTTTTCTGATATAATGCACTTGTTTTTATAGAGGGGGATATGGCTTTTCCAAAAACAGTTATTGGTTTGTATTTTGAGGCTTTTAGGCAAAAGAGTTTTGGTATAACATTATTTATTTTGATGCGTGTGTTTGTTTCTGCTACGTCGTATGTGTTGCCTGCTGTTGCTGTTAAATATTTGGTTGGTGCATTAGAATCAGGTAAGAATGTGACATTGGTGTTGTCTTTGTTGATTTCTTGGATGGTTTTATATAATGTGTGCGAGCAAGCTCGTTTTTTTGTTCTTAAGAGGTCGGAACCTTTTATACATAAATTTTTACATATTCGATTGTATAAATATTTGGTTAATAAGCCTTTTGCTTTTTTTAAGATGTTTTCTTCTGGGTATGTTGCATCGCAGGTTGAACATATTCTTGCTGGGTGTTGGGGATTGATTTTTGCTTTTCCTGGATATTTTTTAGCTGTGTTTGTTGGTTTAGTGTTGAATTTTGGTTTGTTGTTTGAATTAAATTGGATATTTGGAAGTGTTATTGGTTTTGCGATGTTGTTTCGGATTGTTTATGGGGTTTTGTATATTCCGAAACTGTCACGGGCGTATGTACGTGTTGCGCAGTCAAAGTCTGTTATAAGTGGGCGAAATGTCGATATTTTATCCAATGTGTTAAATTTAAAAATATACGGCGACAAGCAACAGGAAGAGCAGTATTTAGGGAAATATTATGATGATTTTGTCATTGCAAAAAAAGATAGAATTATGAAACAACTTGGTTTCTTTAATGTGCCGTTGATGTTGGAATATGTTGTGTTAGCGTGTCTAATGGTGTTGTTGTCAAAAATGTTTTTTGATGGACAAGTGACGTTGGCAGAGGTTGCGTTTGTTTTGACAGCGTTTTTTAATTTGCGTAAGTGTGTTTCTGATGCGGTTTGGGAATTTCCGGATTTCTTGGAATTATTTTTTTCTGCACGTCAGGCATTCGAGTTGTTAACAACAGATGTGGCAAAAGAGGGGTGTGTGCAGTATGGTAATAATTTGTGTAAGTATGATGAACAAATTGTTTTTGAAAATGTTTCGTTTAAGTATGATGATAAATGGATTTTAAAAAATATAGATTTGTCTATTAAAAAAGGTGAAAAAATAGGTATTGTTGGTACAAGTGGGGCGGGAAAGACGACATTGGTTAATTTATTGATGCATTTATATGATCCTACAAAAGGTGTCTTGAAAATAGATGGGGTTGATATTAGGTGTATGTCTGAACAGGCTTTGAAGTCGTTGATTTCTTTTGTGCCACAAGAAGCGATGTTGTTTAATAGGTCTTTTGCGGAAAATATTTCCTATGGTGTACGTTTTGCTGTAAAGAAGCGTATTGTAGAGGCAGCTAAGCTGGCACAAGCGCATGATTTTATAATAAAGACAAAAAATGGATATGATACAAAGGTTGGTGATCGTGGAATTGTTCTGTCTGGTGGACAACGCCAGCGTATCACGATTGCGCATGCGATATTAAAAAATTCTCCTGTACTTATTTTGGATGAGGCAACGTCGGCCTTGGATTCTGGTACAGAAGCAAAGATACAAAAGTCCTTAAGTGAACTGATGAAAAACCGAACAACTATTGTGATTGCGCATCGTTTATCTACGTTGAGAAAGATGGATAGGATTATAGTGCTTCATAATGGCAAGATAATAGAACAAGGAACGCATGCTAAGCTGTTGAGAATGCGTGGAAAATATTACAAATTATGGAAAAAACAGTCTGTGGTTTCATGAATTTTGTGTTTTTGATTTTGTTCCTGTTCATATATTTGTAATTTTGTGTTTAGAATTGCATTGGTGTAAACCAATGCTTTTTTTAACGAAAGGAGAGTTTTTATGAAAAATATGTTCGTGATTGGTGCGCTGGTGTTGGCCTCTGGTGGGGCGTGGGCGGAAAGTGTAATAAATGGAAATCCGTTTTATCATCCTGGGGCTGGGGATTTTTATAATGTTTTTACGCCGATTGAATTTAATACAAAATTTGAACGCTTTGTTATGCGTGATGAATTTGGGTATGGGATAACAGATAATGTATCAATAATGCTTTCAACCAGTGGTTCGTATGATTCTGGGGATGAGCCAGAGTTTGGTAAATGGGCATGGAATGATTTAGAAATAGGGGTTGATTGGTCTTTGTATCATCAAGATGATATTATTGCAGAAGTTTATGGCAGGGGAAAGCAGTTGTATGATACGAAAGATGGTCTGGAAACAATTGCGTATAATTGGACAGTTGGTGCGCGTGTTGGGCGTATGACAGACAAATGGACCGTGGCGGGTGTTGTTCAGGTGGATTATATCAAAGACGACTTGGCGCATTATAATCACGATGCGTGGGCGATGAGCGTCGGGTTGCAGGGACAGTATTTAATTGATTCTGATTGGAATATTATTGCTGGGTTGATGTTTGACTATGATTTGTTTGACAAGTATTATGATGAAGAACAACTGGATTTTAAATTGGGCTTGAATTATAATTTTGACAACAGTAAATATTTGGGGGTGTATTTGTCTAAAGATGTAATTCGCAGTTTTGATGATGCGCCGATGTATGTTGGTGTTAATTTTGGTCTGGAGTTTTAGTTTTCAGCCGTCTTGGTACGGCTGTTTTTTTTGTCTTTTTTTGATTGGTTGGATTGTGGTGTTTTTTGTTGATTTTTGGCTAAAATCTTATATTTTTTCCCAGATTTTTCTTGACAATGCCGGGGGCGGTGGTTATAGTATGTTAGCTTTCTGTGTAAACAAGGAAAGCAGAAAAACACATAAAAACCGCTTTGTTTTTCAGATTTATAATCCGGCTAAGTCGTTGAAATAAGTCTGATAGGCGGGTTTTGTGCAGACTAAAAACAGGTAGAAAAAAGAAAGAGAATTTTGAATGCCAACAGTAAACCAACTGATTCGGAAGCCTCGTAAAAAAGTCGTTGTTAAAAGTACAGCGCCTGACATGATGGAGAACCCACAGAAACGTGGTGTTTGTACACGTGTTTATACGACAACTCCGAAAAAACCTAACTCGGCGCAGCGTAAGGTTGCCCGTGTAAAACTGGCAAACGGCCGTGAAGTAACAGCGTATATTCCTGGCGAAGGTCATAACTTGCAGGAACACAGTGTTGTTATGATTCGTGGCGGTCGTGTAAAGGACTTGCCTGGTGTTAAATATCATATTATCCGCGGTGTTTTGGATACCAAGGGTGTAGATAGCAGAAAACAGGGTCGTTCTTTGTATGGTGCCAAAACAAAGAAATAATTAAATTAACCACACATATGTAATGTATGTGAGTAATCTGTAAAAATACAGATGAAGCGATAAAAGGAAAAATATAAAATGTCAAGACGTAAAGCAGCAGCAAAACGTGAAATATTACCAGATTCCAAGTATAATAATCTGGTTGTTGCGAAATGTATTAATGTTGTTATGTGGGACGGTAAAAAAGAAGTAGCCGAAAATATCGTTTATGGCGCAATTGAAAAATTGAAGGCCTTGGTAAAAGACGGTAAAGATGAATTGGCTTTGTTCTTGGAAGCTGTCGATGCGTTGAAACCTTCGGTTGAAGTAAAAGGTCGCCGTGTTGGTGGTGCAACATATCAGGTCCCAGTAGAAGTTAGACCAGTGCGTCAGCAAACAATGGCGTTGCGTTGGTTGGTAATGTTTGCACGTAAGCGTGGTGAACGCACAATGACAGAACGTTTGTTCGGCGAATTGCGTGATGCTTTAAATGGCCAAGGTGGTGCATTTAAAAAGAAAATTGACACACATAAAATGGCAGAAGCGAACAAGGCGTTTGCTCACTTCCGCTGGTAATAAATACAAAGGCAAAGGAAAGACACAATGTCAGTCGGAAAAACCGCTCCCTTACATATGTACCGCAATATTGGCATTATGGCCCATATTGACGCGGGTAAAACAACAACATCAGAACGTATTTTGTTCTATACAGGAAAAACTTATAAAATTGGTGAAGTGCACGATGGTGGTGCGACCATGGACTGGATGGAACAAGAACAAGAACGTGGTATTACAATTACTTCTGCTGCTACAACATGTTTCTGGCGTGATCATCGTATCAATCTGATTGATACACCGGGGCACGTTGACTTTACAATGGAAGTGGAACGTTCGTTGCGTGTTTTGGACGGTGCGGTTGCTGTATTTGAATCTGTGTCTGGTGTACAACCACAGACAGAAACAGTATGGCGTCAGGCTGATCGTTATGCGGTTCCACGTCTTTGTTTTATTAATAAAATGGATCGTATCGGCGGTAATTTCTTCCGTTGTGTTGATATGATTCGTGAACGCTTGGGTGCAAATCCATTGGTGTTGAACTTCCCAATTGGTGCAGAATCTGATTTTCGCGGCGTTGTTGACGTTGTAGAAATGAAGGGAATTGTGTGGGAAGACGATATGGGTAAAGATCCACATGTTATTGAAATCCCAGATGATTTGAAAGAAAAAGCCCAAGAATTGCATGAAAGATTGATTGAAGAAGTTGTGACCTTGGATGATGAAATTATGGAAGCGTATATGGAAGGTAATGTTCCAGATACAGCAACTATTAAAAAATTAATCCGCAAGGGAACAATTGCACAAAACTTTAATCCTGTGTTGTGCGGTACTGCATTTAAGAACAAGGGTGTGCAGCCATTGTTGGATGCGATTGTTGACTACTTGCCAAGCCCATTGGATGTTCCTGCGATTCAGGGTACAAAAATGGATGGTGAAACAGCTGACGAACGTAAACCGGATGTCAAGGAGCCATTCAGTGCATTGGCATTTAAAGTTGCAAATGACCCATTTGTTGGAAACTTGATGTTTATCCGTATTTATTCTGGTAAATTGGTTTCCGGTTCTTATGTGTATAATTCTAACCGTGATAAACGTGAACGTGTTGGTCGTATGTTGTTGATGCATTCTAATAATCGTGAAGAAATCAAAGAAGCATCGGCTGGTGACATCATCACATTGGTTGGTATGAAGGAAACAATTACAGGTGACACATTGTGTGATGAAGCAAATCCAATCTTGTTGGAATCCATCCATGTTCCAGAGCCTGTTATGAGTATTGCTGTTGAACCAAAAACCAAGGCTGACATTGAAAAGATGTCTTTGGGATTGCAAGCATTGGCAAAAGAAGATCCTTCGTTCCGTGTATCTGTTGACGAAGAATCTGGTCAAACAATTTTGTCTGGCGTTGGTGAATTGCACTTGGAAATCTTGGTTGACCGCTTGCTGCGTGAATTCAAGGTTGACGTTAATGTTGGTGAACCACGTATTGCGTATCGTGAAACATTCCGTAAACCAATTACAGAAGAATATACTCACAAGAAACAGTCTGGTGGTTCTGGTCAATACGCACAGGTAAAGATTGAATTTGAACCATTAGAACCTGGTCAGGGTTATGAATTTGAAAACAAGATCGTTGGTGGTGCAATTCCAAAAGAATACATCCCAGGTGTTGAAAAAGGTTTGAAGATAGCACAACAAACAGGTGTTTTGATTGGCTATCCAACAGTAGATTTCAAAGCTACATTGGTAGATGGTAAGTATCACGAAGTTGACTCTAATGTATTGTGCTTTGAAATTGCGGCACGCGCATGCTTCAGAGAAGCTATGAAAAAAGCGTCGCCAAAATTGCTGGAACCGATTATGAAGCTTTCGGTTAATACACCGGAAGAATACGTCGGTGACATCATTGGGGACTTGAACAGTCGCCGTGGACAAATCAATGGTATCGAAACACAATTTGGTAACCAATTGATTTCTGCATTTGTTCCATTGGCAAACTTGTTCGGGTACGTAAAGACATTGCGTTCTTTGTCACAGGGGCGTGCAAATCCATATATGGAATTGTCCCACTATGACGAAGTCCCATCAAACGTTGCTGACGAAGTAATCAAAAAGCTGACGAAATAATAACAGAAGTTTAAATTAACAAAACAAAAGCCTAAGGAGAAAACTATGGCAAAAGAAAAGTACGTAAGAAGCAAACCACACGTCAATATTGGTACAATTGGTCACGTTGACCATGGTAAAACAACATTGACAGCGGCTATTGTTCATTACTATGGTGTTGGTGCGGATGCACAAAAAGGCGTTGATCAAATCGACAATGCACCAGAAGAAAAACAACGTGGTATTACAATTAATACTGCACACGTTGAATACGAAACAGCAGAACGTCATTATGCACACGTTGACTGCCCAGGGCACGCTGACTATGTTAAAAACATGATCACTGGTGCTGCACAGATGGACGGTGCTATCTTGGTTGTTGCTGCAACAGACGGTCCAATGCCACAGACACGTGAACACGTATTGTTGGCACGTCAGGTTGGTATGGGCAAGATTATTGTTTTCTTGAACAAATGTGACTTGGCAAACGATCCAGAATTGTTGGAATTGGTTGAAATGGAAATCCGTGAATTGTTGTCTGCAAATGGTTTCGATGGCGACAATGCACCAATCATCCGTGGTTCAGCTGTATCTGCAGTAGAAGAAAAGAACGACGGCTTGGGTAAAGAAGCAATCGAAGCATTGTTGAAAGCATGTGACGAATATATCCCATTGCCAGAACGTCCAGTTGATAAACCATTCTTGATGCCAATCGAAGACGTGTTCTCTATCACAGGTCGTGGTACAGTGGTTACAGGTCGTGTTGAATCTGGTGTTATCAAAGTTGGTGACGAATGCGAAATCGTTGGTTTGCGCCCAACACAGAAAACAACAGTTACAGGCGTTGAAATGTTCCGTAAATTGTTGGATCAGGGTGAAGCCGGTGATAACGTAGGTTTGTTGCTGCGTGGTACAAAGAAGGAAGATGTAGAACGCGGTCAGATTATCTGCAAACCAGGTTCTATCACACCTCATACAGACTTTGAAGCTGAAGTTTATATCTTGACAAAAGAAGAAGGTGGCCGTCATACAGCGTTCTTTAGCAACTATCGTCCACAGTTCTATTTCAGCACAACTGACGTGACAGGTACAATCACACTGCCTGCAGACAAAGAAATGGTTCTGCCAGGTGACAATGTCCGTATCACAGTGCAATTGATTGCACCAATCGCTATGGACGAAGGTCGTCGCTTTGCTATCCGTGAAGGCGGTCGCACAGTTGGCGCAGGTGTTGTATCCAAAATCATTAAATAATTAAACAATCTTGGGCGGTGTAACTGAATTAAAAGTGTCAGTGATTACCGCCCAGATAAATATAAGGAAAACGAGTAATGGTACCAGCATCTAAAATTCGCATCAAGTTAACAGCGTTTGATCATCGCATCTTGATGGAATCGGTCGAAGAAATCGTTAAAACAGCAAAGCGTACTGGCGCAGACGTTGTCGGTCCTGTTCGCTTGCCAACATTGATTCAGAAATTTACAGTCAACCGTTCTCCACACGTTGATAAAAAGTCTCGTGAACAGTTCGAAATCCGCAATCATAAAGCGGTTGTAGATATTGTTAATCCAACCCCTCAGACAGTAGATGCCTTGATGAAGTTGGATTTGGCTTCTGGTGTAGATGTAAAAATTAAATTGTAAAAAATAATAATAACTGTTAGTGTTGGTCTGGGATTATTCTGAACCGTGCCAACCAACTGACAAAATAAAAGGCAAAAAAATGAAACGTAGCGGATTAATTACAACAAAAATAGGAATGACGCGTTTGTATGATGATGGCGGTGTCGCACACCCAGTTACAGTGTTGTCTGTCGGGGATTGCGCAGTTATCGGAAATCGTACGCAAGAAAAAAATGGTTATGTCGCAAATATCTTGGGTTTGCGTGAAGCAAAGGCAAAACATGTGGCAAAACCACAATTGGTTGCAGCAGAAAAAGCTGGTGTTAAGCCATATCGCAAGGTTGTAGAATTCCGTGTGTCAGATGATTGTGTTATCCCAGCAGGTACACAATTGTTGGCATCACATTTCGTTGCCGGTCAATTCGTAGACGTCCAAGCAACAAGCAAAGGTAAGGGATTCCAGGGTGCGATGAAACGTCATAACTTTGGCGGTAAAGAAGCAACCCACGGCGTTCTGAAAGCGCATCGTTCAATCGGTGGTACAGGTATGCGTGAATGGCCAGGTCGTGTTTTGAAAGGTAAAAAGATGGCTGGACAGATGGGTAATGAAACTGTAACTGTTCAGAACTTGAAAGTGTTCGGTACAGACGAAGCTGAAAATTTAATCTTCGTTGAAGGCGCAGTTCCAGGGGCAAATGGCACATTTGTTTTGGTTACAGACGCAATCAAAAAAGAACACAAAGATTTACCAGTTCCAACAAAATCTGCATCCACAGATAATAGTGGGGCTGAAACAGCAACCGAAACAGAAGCTGTTGTAGAAGAATAATTAAATTAACAGCGACAGCAAGAGTGAGGTAAATAAAATGCAATTAGATATTATTAATTTTGATGGTAAAAAAGTCGGTTCTGTTGAATTGACTGATGGTATCTTTGGGTTGGAACCACGCGCAGATATTTTGCATCGTGTTGTTACATGGCAACGTGCAAAACAACGTGCCGGAACACACGCTGTGAAAACAGTATCTGATGTTGCGGGCAGCGGCAAAAAAGCGTTCAAACAGAAAAAGACAGGTAATGCACGTCAGGGTGAAAGATATAATGTTCACATGCGTGGCGGTGGCGTTGTTCATGGACCAGTTGTTCGTGATCATGCAATCGATTTGCCAAAGAAAATCCGTGCTTTGGGTTTGAAGATGGCTTTGTCTTCCAAGGTAAAAGACGGCAGCCTGGTTGTTATCGATTCTGAAAAATTGGCTTCTGCAAAAACAAATGCGTTTGCAAAACAGTTGAAAAAATTGGATATTGCATCTGCGTTGTTTGTAGGCGCAACAGAATTGGATGAAAACTTTAAAAAGTCTGTTGCAAATATCGCTAATATTGACGCGTTGCCAACAATCGGTTTGAATGTTTTAGATATCTTGAAACATGACAAATTGGTCTTGACAGCGGACGCAATCAAGGCGGTCGAAGCAAGATTGGCGTAATCTTAAAGAATTGAAGGTAAACAAAATGGCAGAAAAAAAAGTAAGTGCAGATAAAAAAATCGTTGCGACCGCTGGTATTTATGATATACTGCGTCGTCCGATCATTTCGGAAAAGGCAGCAAAACTGTCTGAAAGCAACGGCGTTGCGTTTGAAGTTGCAGTTTCTGCGACCAAAGAAGATGTTGCACGTGCAGTCGAAGCAATTTACGGTGTTAAACCAGTTAAGGTTAATATCGTTGTTGTAAAGGGCAAGGAAAAATCTTTCCGTGGTCGTGGCACAGGCACACAACGCACTGTTAAAAAGGCATATGTATCTTTGTCGGCAGATGCAAAACTGGATTTGTCAGCAAATATATAGTAGAATAAATAACCTTGGCAGAGAACCCAAAATAAATGGATGTTAGTGCCAAGGTATAAACAAAGGTAAAAAAAAATGGCATTGAAGCATTATAAGCCAATAACACCAGGTACACGCGGTTTGACACAGGTTGACCGCAGTGAATTGCATCGTGGTGCGCCAGAAAAGGCGTTGACAGTTGGCTTGAAGTCCAAGGGTGGACGTAATAATTTTGGTCATGTGACTGTTCCTCATCAGGGTGGTGGTCATAAACGCAAATATCGTTTGATTGATTTTAAACGCAAAAGAACAGATGTTCCAGCAACAGTTGTTCGTTTGGAATATGATCCAAACCGTACAGCGTTTATCGCATTGATTGAATATACAGATGGTATGCGTTCTTATATTTTGGCACCACGTGATTTAAAAGCAGGTGATGTTGTTATCTCGGCTGCGCACGCAGATATTAAACCAGGTAACGCAATGCCATTAAAGAATATGCCAATCGGTACAATCGTTCATAACGTTGAATTGAAACCTGGCGCAGGTGCACAATTGGCACGTAGTGCAGGTTGTTATGCTCAATTGATGGGTAAAGACGGCGTTTATGCACAGATTAAATTGAACAGCGGTGAGTTGCGCAAAGTTCATTCCGAATGTTTGGCAACAGTTGGCAGCGTATCTAATCCAGATCAACGCAATGTCAACTTGGGTAAGGCAGGTCGTGCACGTTGGTTGGGTATTCGCCCATCTGTTCGTGGTATGGCTATGAACCCAGTAGATCACCCAATGGGTGGTGGTAATGGTCACTCTAAGGGCCACGAACCGGTATCACGTACAGGTATTCCAGCCAAGGGATATCGTACCCGTAGCAATAAACGTACTGCTAAGATGATTATTCGCAGCAGACATTTGGCGAAAAAGAAATAATAAGAAATAAACGGAGTAAATGATGTCTCGTTCAGTATGGAAAGGTCCTTATGTTCATCCTTCTGTTTTGAAAAAAACAGCCAAAGCGATTGAAAATGATGACCGTAAACCAATTAAAACTTGGTCTCGTGGTAGTGTAATTATACCACAGATGGTTGGGTTGACATTTGAAGTACACAATGGTAATAAATTTATCCCTGTGTCAATCGTAGAAGATATGATTGGTCACAAATTGGGTGAATTTGCACCAACACGTACATTTAAAGGTCATGCAGCTAACAAGAAAGCCGCAGCAGGCAAAAAATAATATAGGGTAAGTAGTTATGACAACGACAAGATATGGAATTAAAGAAAATCAGGTTCGCGCGTTTAATAAAATGATTCGCGTTAGCCATCAGAAGCTGAATCTGGTCTGCGACATGGTTCGTGGTTTGCCGGTAGAACGCGCTGTTGATGTCTTGAAATTTTCAAAGAAACGTGTATCTGGCGAAGTTTTAAAGACTTTGTTGTCTGCGGTTGCAAATGCAGAACACAACAAAAATCTGCCTGTTGATACTTTGTTCGTCAAAGAAATTTGGTGTGGCAAAGCATTAACAATGAAACGTATTATGGCTGGACCACGTGGTAGTGCACGTCCGATTTTGAAACCTTTTTCAAATTTGACAATTGTTTTGGAATCAGGTGCAGCACCATCTAAGAAAAAAACAGCAAAAAAAGAAACAGCAAAATAATAAATGTGTGAAGGGCGGTATGGAATCAGCGGTTCCTGAATAAAGCGATTGTGCTTCAAGAACGCCCTCACAAAATAACAAGGAAAAAAGAAAATGGGACAGAAAGTATCACCAATTTCATTGCGCGAATTTATTAATAAAATTACAGATTCTCGCTGGATTGCAGGTAAAAAAGATTATGCAGCCCTGTTGGCAGAAGACGTAAAAATTCGCAAGTTTATTGAAAAAAAGTTAAAGAAAGCCGGCTTGGCGAAGGTTGTTATTGAACGCTTTGCAAAGAAGGTGGTTGTGACTATTCATACCTCTAGACCTGGTATGATTATTGGTAAGAACGGTGCAGATATCGAAACATTGCGTAACGATATCAAAAAATTGGTCAAAAATGATCAAGTTGTCGTAAATATTTACGAAGTTCGCCGTCCTGACCTGAATGCGCAATTGGTTGCGCAGAATATCGCACAGCAAATCGAAGGTCGTGTTTCATTTAAACGCGCAATGAAGAAAGCTGTGCAAAATGCTCAGAAAGCAGGCGCACAGGGTATCAAAGTTATGTGCTCTGGTCGTTTAAATGGTGCTGAAATCGCACGTAGCGAACAAATCCGCGAAGGTCGTATTCCATTGCATACATTGCGTGCGGATATTGACTATGCGTCAATTCAGGCAAAAACAACATATGGTGTTATCGGTGTGAAAGTATGGATTTATACTGGTGATGTTGTTAATAAAGAAAAATTGGCTTCTGAAATGGCGCGTCCGACAGAATATGCCGGCAGCAGCGAAAGAAAGCACAAATAATAATGTAACAATTATTAGAAACCAAGGATTAGTATTATGTTAATGCCAAAGAAAACAAAATTTCGCAAACAGCACAAGGGGCGTATCCATGGCGTTGCGAAGGGTGGCAGTGAATTGGCGTTCGGTTCTTTTGGACTGAAAGCGATGTCACCAGAACGTGTTACAGCACGTCAAATAGAAGCTGCGCGTCGTGCAATAACAAGACATATGCGCCGTATGGGTAAATTGTGGATTCGTATTTTCCCAGATGTTCCTGTTACTAAAAAACCAGCCGAAGTTCGTATGGGTAAAGGTAAAGGTGCGGTAGAATACTGGATTTGCCGTGTTAAACCAGGTCGTATCATGTTCGAATTAGACGGTGTTAAACCAGAAGTTGCATACGAAGCATTTGCATTGGCGGCGGCAAAACTGCCTGTCAAAACAAAAGTTGTTGAACGTAAAGTTAACTAATTAAATTGCAGCCCCAGGTGAAACTTGGGGCAGGGCAAAAAAAAGGTAGCTAAAAATGGCAGAAAAGAAAGTTGAAACAGAATTGACGATGGAAGCATTGGAAAGCAAATTGGTTGATTTGAAGAAAGAACAAATGAATCAACGCTTTCAACATGCAGCAGGTCAGATGCCAAAAACACATGTTATGCGTCAGACCCGTCGTGAAATTGCACGCGTAAAAACAAAATTGAACGCGGCAAAAAAATAAAAAAAATTGCTGATTTTTGTTGAGATTTCTAAAAATTTAGGTATCATAGGCAGGGTCAGAGTTAAGACAAACAGAATTTAATCTGGTGGTTTTTATGCAAAATGCATGTAAAATCAATAGGTTAAACAACAGTATAAGGGATAATAGTTATGCCAAGACGTATACTGCAAGGAACAGTTGTTAGTACAGCAAACGACAAAACAGTCGTTGTAGAAGTGGAACGTCGTTTCCGTCATCCATTGTATGGCAAGTTCGTTAAGCAGAATAAAAAATATAAAGCGCACGATGAAAACAACGAATATAAAGTTGGTGAAATCGTTGCAATTGAAGAACATCGTCCAATCTCTAAGACAAAGTCTTGGGTTGTAAAAGGGCACGTTGGTGTATCCAAAGACGGTGCAGTAGAAGTAGTTGACTAATAATCAACAGGTTCTTTGAGGTCGGTTCGGGAAGTTTATACAAAGGCGACAGTCGGAACCTATAACAAAGCGGTGGGGGATTGCCCCGCTTGCAGGTAAAAGGATTAAAGTTATGATACAAAATGAAACAGTTATGACAGTTGCAGATAACAGTGGTGCACGTAAAGCAATGTGTATCAAGGTTTTAGGCGGTTCTCATCGTCGTTATGCAACAGTTGGCGACAAGATTGTTGTTGCTATTAAAGAAGCCATTCCACGTGGTAAAGTTCAAAAAGGTACAGTACAACGTGCAATCATCGTTCGTACAAAGTTTCCTGTAAAACGTCCAGACGGTTCAATTATTCGTTTTGACGATAATGCAGTTGTTTTGATTAATAAAAACAATTTTGAACCAATTGGTACACGTATCTTTGGACCAATTGCCCGTGAAGTTCGTCGTAAATACGATGTTCAGAAAATCGTGTCTTTGGCACCGGAAGTAATCTAATAACAGATGGAAGGTCATAAAATGAAAATTAAAAAAGGCGACGAAGTCGTAGTTATTTCGGGAAAATACAAAGGCGTCAAAGGTAAAGTGCTGGAAGCGCGCCCATCCGAATCACGTGTTGTGGTCGAAGGTGTCAATCGTCATAAATGGCATGTGAAACCAACACAAGAACAACCAGGTCAGATTATTGACCGCGAAGCACCTGTACATGTTTCCAATGTTGCATTGGTTGATCCAAAAACAAAGAAGGCAACACGCGTTGGTTACAAGGTAGAAGCAGGCAAGAAAGTTCGCGTTGCAAAAAAATCTGGTGCTGAAATATAATAACAAAGGTAAATTGTTGCCCGCTGTTACGGGAACACAACATTAAGGAAAAAAGAAATGCAAAGCAGATTGCGTGAAATTTATGAAAATGAAATCGTGCCTGAATTGATACAAGAATTTGGGTATGCAAATAAATTTGCGGTTCCAAAACTGACAAAAATTGTTTTGAATATGGGCGTTGGTGAAGCCGTGTCGGATAAAAAGAAGTTGGACGCAGCGGTTGCTGACTTGACAGCGATTGCAGCACAAAAAGCAATCAAGACATGTGCAAAAAAATCAATTGCAACATATCGTCTGCGTGAAGGTCAGGAAATTGGTACCAAGGTTACATTACGTGGTAAAAGAATGTATGATTTCTTGGATAAACTGATTACTGTTGCTTTGCCACGCGTAAAAGACTTTCGTGGTTTATCAAAATCTAAGTTTGATGGTCGTGGTAATTATGCCTTTGGTATTAAAGAACATTTGATATTCCCAGAAATTTCTGTTGATAAAATTGACGCTATCCGCGGTATGGATATCGTTATTGCAACAACGGCAAAAACAGATGATGAAGCACGTGCATTGCTGACCAAAATCGGCTTGCCATTGGTTTTGAAATAATAAAAAAGGTAAAAAAAGATGGCGAAATTAGCGTTAATAAACAAACAAAAAAGACGTGAAGTATTGGTCGCAAAGCATGCGAAAAAACGTGCGGCATTGAAAGCAAAAATGTCTGTTAATGCGACACAAGAAGAAAGAATTGATGCAATGAAAAAGTTGGCAAAGTTGCCACGTAATGCAAACCCAACACGTTTGCGCAATCGTTGCAGTGTCACAGGTCGTTCACGCGGGTTTTCTCGTTTGTTCGGTTTGTGCCGTCAGCAGGTTCGTACAATGGCCAGTGAAGGTAAACTGCCAGGCGTACGTAAGTCCAGCTGGTAATATTTAACCCAACTGTGGACAATGCAGTTGTAGTAACCCTGTGGGGCGCAAGCCCCGCGATGTTAAGGAGTAAAAAGATGTCACTATCACACCCAATCGGCGATATGATTACCCGCATCCGTAATGGTCAAAATGCTGGTAAAGAATCTGTCGTCGTACCAAACAGCAAATTGCGTGCAGCAGTTTTGTCTGTATTAAAAGAAGAAGGTTTTATTGCGGATTTCCGTATTGATGCAATCGATGAACATCGTTCAAATTTGGTTGTTGAATTGAAGTATGTTGGCGGAAATGGTGCAATTCAGGAAATTTCAGTTGTTTCTAAGCCAGGTCGCCGTGTTTATTCCGGCAGTGCAAAGATGCCAAAGGTTTTAAATGGCTTGGGTATTGCAATTGTTTCTACACCAAACGGCGTTATGACTGATCACAAGGCACGCTTGATGAATGTCGGTGGCGAAGTATTGTGCAAGGTTATATAAGAAAGTGAGGATTGAATTATGTCTCGTGCAGGAAAATATCCAGTTAAACTGAGTGATGGCGTTAGTGCAGCGATTGCTGACAACGCATTAGTAGTCAAGGGCCCAAAAGGTGAATTGAAATTAAGCTTGGATACAAAAAATGCAGGCTTGGTAGATATCGTTATCGAAGAAGGTCAGGTTGTTATTAACCCAAAAGATGCAGATGAAAAATCTTCCAGAACAATGTGGGGCACAATGGCACGCAATGTTCGTAACGCAGTAGAAGGCGTTTCAAAAGGTTTTGAAAAACCAATGTATATGAAAGGCGTTGGTTATAGAGCATCTGTAAAAGGTAATCAGTTGGTTTTGGTTGCAGGTTATTCGCATGATGTTATCATGGATATCCCAGCAGGCTTGACTGTTGTTATGGGCGATACACCAACAGAATTTACAGTCCAAGGTATGGATAAATGCTTGGTCGGTCAATTTGCGGATAAAATTCACAAGGTTCGTAAAGCAGATCCATACAAGGGTAAAGGTATCTTCTATAAGGGCGAAAGAATCCGTCGTAAAGAAGGCAAGAAGAAATAATAATTAACTTTGATTTCCGCTGTTACGGAAATTGGAAAAAAGGAAAAGAAAATGTTGAAACATTTATCTAGAGAAGAAAGACGCACTTTGGCAAATCGTGGTGCGTTGAAAAGAAAAAATCCTGGCAAGATTCGTTTGTCAGTATTCCGTTCTGGTCGCCATATTGAAATTCAGGCGATTGATGACACCAAAGGGCACACAATTTGTGCAGCATCTTCAAAAGAAAAAGCTTTTGCAGGAAAAGGTTGGAATGTTGCTGGTGCAGAACTGGTTGGCAAGACATTTGCTGAACGTGTCGTTGCAGCAAACATTGCTGAAAATTGTTACTTTGATCGTGGCGGTTATCGCTATCACGGTCGTGTAAAGGCGCTGTGCGAAGCAATCCGTGCAGGCGGTGTTAGAATATAATTTGAATAAGACGGAGTATTATAATGGCACGTTTTGATGATAAAAAATTGCAGACAGATAACTTGGTAGATAAATTAGTTTCTATCAACCGTGTATCTAAGACTGTAAAAGGTGGTCGCAACATGTCTTTCTCGGCATTGGTTGTGGTCGGTGATAAAGCAGGTCGTGTTGGATTTGGCAAAGGTAAGGCTTTGGAAGTTCAATCAGCTGTTCAAAAGGCAACAAAAGCAGCAAAAGCAAAAATGATTCGTGTTCCACTGAAAGAAGGTCGTACATTGCATCATGATAGTGCTGCGAAATATGGCGCCAGCAAATTGGTTGTACGCAGTGCTGTTCCAGGTACTGGTATTATTGCAGGTGGTGCGTTGCGTGCGGTATTTGAATGTTTGGGCGTTCAGGACGTTGTTGTTAAATCACAAGGTTCAAATAATCCAAACAACATGATTCGTGCTGCGTTCTTGGCGTTCAATAAAATGAACTCTCCAAAAACAGTGGCTGCGCGTCGTGGTAAAACAGTTGCAGAAATCATCGCAGGCCGTGATGGTAAAAAATTAGAAGTTGCAACAGAAGATAAATAATCTGGGTATAATAGGAGTTTGAATTATGGCTAAAATAGTTGTAAAACAAGTAAAAAGTACTATCGGTCGCCCAGAATCTCAGGTCAAAATCGTAAAAGCGTTGGGCTTGGGGCGTATCGGTAAAACCAAAGAATTGGAAGATACTGCTTCTGTTCGTGGTATGGTTGCAAAAGTTTCTCACTTGGTAGAAATTGCGCAATAATAATGAGATAACGCAAAGATTGATTCAAAATATTTGTAATCAGTCTTTGCGCGTTTTTAAACCGAGTATGTAAACAACTAAGTGTTTATATGCGACAAGAACTATATAAATAGTTACAGGATAAAAAAGGAAATAAAAATGAAATTAAATGCTTTGATGGATAATTACGGTGCACGTCAGAATGCAACACCCGTTGGTCGTGGTATGGGTTCTGGTTCTGGTATGACAGCAGGCCGTGGTCACAAAGGTCAAAAGGCACGCAGTGGTTCACGTAAACAGGCAACTTTCCAGGGTGGTCAGATGCCAATCTTGCGTCGTTTCCCAAAATTTGGTTTCAATAACCCATTTGCAAAAGAATATGTTACAATTAATTTGGGCGACATTGAAAAGTTTATCGCAAGTGGTAAAATTGATGCGTCAAAAGAAATTACAATTGATTCTTTGTTGGCGGCAAAAATCATCAATCGCAAATTGAGCGGTTTGAAGGTCTTGGCCAAAGGCGAAATTAAATCAGCGGTTAATGTTGTTGCTGATAAATGGTCAAAGGCAGCAGAAGCAGCGATTGTAAAAGCTGGTGGCAGCATCAAAAACAACTAATCATAATAAATTTATTCAGGCATCCTGTGATATGGATGCCTGACAACGGTTAAAAGTTCATTCGCATGAAATTCTTAAAAGGCTTTTTCGGTAATCTTAGCGATTTGCAGAAGCGTATTCTGTTTACGTTGGGGGCGCTGATTGTTTATCGTATTGGGTCCTTTATTCCATTGCCGGGTGTAAATGCGTCAGCTGTGTTGCATTTGTTCCAGGGTGATAATGGGATGATGGGAATGTTTGATATGTTCAGTGGTGGTTCTTTGTCGCGTATGTCGGTATTGGCGCTGAATATTTTCCCGTATATTTCCGCTTCGATTGTGTTGCAGTTATTGACAGCAACCAGTAAATCACTGAATGATTTGCGCAAAGAAGGGGAATCTGGCCGAACAAAAATCAATCAATATACACGTTATCTGGCGGTTGTTTTAGCCATCGTCCAGGGTTGGGCGGTTATTCGTGGTTTGGAAATGATGGCACCTGTTAATGGTGTGGCGGCGGTTGTTAATCCGGGATTTGCGTTTGAATTATCTGCGATTATTGCATTGGTTGGTGGTACCGTGTTTGTTATGTGGTTGGCAGAACAAATTACAGCGCGTGGTATCGGCCAGGGTGCATCGCTGTTAATCTTTGCGGGTATTATTGCAGAGGTTCCAGGTGGTATCGCACAGTTGGTATCTTTGGGGTCTGTTGGACAGATTTCACCTGCGATGATTGCCTTGGTTTTGGCATTTGTAATTGGTATCATTGCATTGATTGCATTCTTTGAACAGGCACAACGTCGTATTCAGATTTTGTATCCGCGTCAGGTTATGGCAAATGGTGTGATGAATACAAACGCGTCTTATTTGCCAATCAAGGTTAACATGTCTGGTGTTATGGGACCGGTATTTGCATCGTCTATTATGATGTTGCCAGCGTTTGTTCAACGTTTTGTGCAAAGCGATAATTTGACGGTTCAGACAATTATGGGATTCTTTACATATGGTACATGGTCTTATATTATCTTGTTCACGGTGTTAATCGCATTCTTTGCGTATTTTCAAACAGCTGTTATCTTTAATTCAGAAGAGACCAGTAATAATTTGAAAAATGCAGGTGGTTATATCCCAGGGGTTCGTCCAGGTGAACAGACAATTAAGTATCTGGATAATGTGGTATCGCGTACAACTGCGATTGGCGTTGCTTATTTGATAGTTGTTTGTGTGTTACCAATCATTTTAAATACTCATCTGGGGATGCCGTTGACAATTGGTGGAACCAGTGTATTGATTGTTGCGGGCGTGGTATTGGATACTGTGAATCAGGTTCAATCATACCTTGTTGCAAAGCAATATAGCGGTGTTGTTAAAAAAACACAAAAGAAAGGGCGTTTTCGTGGTTAATTAATATCACGAAAATAAAAACAAGATTTGACTTTTGCTGATATTTGTATAAAATTAATCGGCAAAATAAAATAGCCTGTGGTAAAAAAAAATCATGGGTTTTGAATCGAAGTGCTGGGTGGACTTGGCATTTCATGGTTAAATAAAAAGGAAAAAGAAAAATGGCACGTATAGCAGGTGTTAACATTCCGACAGAAAAACGCATTGAAATTGCGTTGCAATATATTCACGGTATCGGTCCAGCCAAGGCTGCACAGATTTGTGAAGCGTTGAAATTAAAAGACGGTTTGCGCGCAAAAGATTTGACAGACGCGGATGTTATCAAAATTTCTAAATATATTGAAGATAACTTTACAGTAGAAGGGGATGTTCGTCGTGAAGTTGCGATGAATATCAAACGTTTGCAAGATTTAAAGGCGTATCGTGGTATTCGTCATCGTAATCGTTTGCCAGTTCGTGGCCAACGTACACAAACAAATGCCCGTACACGTAAAGGTAAACGTGTAGTAGTTGCGGGTTCTGCAACCAAGGGTAAATAAATTTAATAAACATCACATCTGCTTGTTGTTGGCGCGTTTATGTAACTTTTACTGCACTTGCCAACAACCGCGCATCTGTAATGTTCTCTTAAATTTAAGACTAAGGTAGAGATTAACACCACAGTTAATTGAAGACATCGAAAAAGGAATATAAAAAATGGCAGTTACAAAGGCTAAAAAGAAAGTCGTAAAGAAAGTATCACATGGCATTGCACATGTTGTCGCGACAAATAACAATACTCGTATTACAATCACAGACCAGTCTGGCGCTGTTTTGGCATGGGCAACCGCTGGGGCAAATAATTTCAAGGGCGCAAAAAAGTCCACACCATATGCAGCAACAATCGTTGCAGACGCAGTTGGCAAGAAAGTCGCCGAAATGGGTATGAAAACAGTTGATGTTTTGATGCGCGGTATTGGTCAGGGTCGTGAATCTGCTGTACGTGGATTGGCAAATGCTGGTCTGATTGTGCAGTCCATTACTGATACAACACGTATTCCACATAATGGTTGCAGACCAAAGAAGGTACGTAGAGTTTAAGACTTTAAAAAAATCGCCCATTTTGGGCGGTTTTTTTGTATTTTTTATTGACTTTTTTATGTGTGTAATATAGAATCCCATCTGCGTACGTTTTTGTATGCGGCCGTTTGGCGAAAATGATAAACTAAGCTAAAAGGAAATTTAAATGATTGAAAAAAACTGGATGACTTTGATTAAGCCAAAGAAATTGACAATCAAAGCAGATGAACATAATCCAAATGTTGCGACATTGATTGCGGAACCACTGGAAAAGGGGTTTGGTTTGACATTGGGTACGGCATTGCGTCGTGTATTGATGTCTTCGTTACAGGGATGCGCACCAATGTACATTAAAATTGATGGCGTTCAACACGAATTCTCAAGCATTTCTGGCGTGCGCGAAGATGTAACAGATATTATCTTGAATTTAAAAGGCGTTTATTTCAAAGCCTTGACCGAAGGTCAACACAAGGCTTATTTAAAGGTCAAAGGACCAGCTGTTGTTACAGCGGGCATGATTGAAACATCTGGTGGTGTAGAAGTCATGAACAAAGATACAGAAATCTGCAACTTGGACAAGGGTGGCAGTCTGGATATGGAAATCACATTGGGTACAGGTCGTGGATATGTTCCTGCATCGCAACATGCGGGTGATTTGCCATTGGGTGTTATTCCGATGGATTCAATTTATTCACCAATATTGAATGTCGCCAGTGATGTTTTGCCAACACGTGTTGGTCAGTCAACAGATTATGATAAATTGGAATTGACGGTAAAAACAAACGGTTCTGTATCACCAGAAGATGCAATCGCATATGCTGCGCGTATTCTGACAGATCAGTTGGTTGTATTTATCAACTTTGAAGATCCTGCACAAATCACAGGCGCAATCGAAGAAGACAAAGCAAAAGATACATTGCCATTTGATCCAAAATTGTTAAAGCATGTTGATGAACTGGAATTATCAGTTCGTGCAAACAATTGCTTAAAGAACGACAAAATCAACTGGTTGGGCGAATTGGTTCAAAAGACAGAAGCAGATATGCTGAAAACACCAAACTTTGGTCGCAAGTCTTTGAACGAAATCAAAGTTCAATTAGAAGCGATGGGCTTGGGCTTGGGTATGGAAGTACCGGGTTGGCCACCAGAAAATATTGCAGAGTTGGCCAAGAAATACGAAGACCCATACAAATAAATTAAAATATATGGATTCTTGTTGTGTTGCGCCGTTTCTTATGTAGGTTGACTACACTGCGAAACGGCGAACACTTCCAATAATCTCATATCTTTTAATTTCTTGCGCTGCAAGGGGCCATTGTTCTGTTTGCCGGTTTTCATGTAGGTCAACTACACATCAAACCGTCAAACACTTCCACTGGTCGCACATAATTTAATTTCTTGCTTTGCAAGGGGCAAAGGGGTTATTGCGAGAAACGGCGAACACTTCCAATAATCTCATATCTTTTAATTTCTTGCGCTGCAAGGAGTGGGGCGATGTCGGAACTGTGAGACACCAACATTCGTCGCACATAATTTAATTTCTTGCAATTTGCGAGAAATATGATAAGAATAGGGGCTGGACATGTCAAAAAGTACAAAGAAAGATAAAAAGAAGACTTTTATGCAGGGCAATAATGTGGTTGCACAGTTGTTGCGTATGATTCTCTTTGGAAAAGATGGCGGTCGTAGTGACTATTCTTGTTAATTAAATTCCCATGGTTCTGGATTTTATGATTCAGGTTGTGGGCGTCTCGAAAAAAAATCCCGTCCGTTTGGGGCAGGGCAGAAACACAAAGGAGTAATCGATGAGACACATGAAAGCAGGTCGCACATTTAATCGCGATACAAATGCACGCAAAGCCTTGTTTATTGGTTTGGCGAAAAACTTGATTGAAAAAGAACAGATTAAAACAACTTTGCCCAAGGCAAAAGATTTGCGTAGTGTTGTTGAAAAACTGATTACACGCGCCAAGGTTGATACAGTTGCAAACCGTCGTTTGACTGCGTCTGAATTGGGCAATTCTTCTGCTGCAACGGTCAAGAAATTGTTCGATGTTTTGGGTAAACGTTATGCGAACCGCCCAGGTGGTTATACACGCGTATTAAAGGCAGGTTTCCGTTATGGCGACGCGGCACCAATGGCAATTATTGAATTGGTTGATCGTGATGAAAATGCCAAGAAAGCAGCGCCAGTTGCAGAAGTGGTTGCAGAAGAAAAAACAGCTGAATAATATCGGTTGTGATAATTTGAAACACCCCAGTTGGGGTGTTTTTTGTATAGAATTTAAGAACATATTTATGATTTAAACTCTTGTTCCCTTGTCATCCTGGGGCTTGACCACAGGATCCAGGTAGTGTATTCATATATTTATATATTACATAACAAAAATAGTTATCTGTTGGGTAAGAAACTTTGCGGAAAAATATGATTTTATTACCTGGGTCCTGTGGTCAAGCCACAGGATGACAGATAAGAGAAAAGCTATTTCAAGAAAACAAAGTTTGTTAAAATAAGATACATGAGCTAAGTCCTGTGGTTCATACCTTACCGAGGTTTTGTATGATAAGCAAACAAGGGAGGATAAAGAAGGAAGTTAATATATAAAATA
>JAZQGC010000006.1:0-28803 GCA_045539815.1 Candidatus Enterousia sp.
ACTCTTTAATGGTATGGCGAACCCAGCGAGAGTTAAAAAGGCAACCCTGGCGACAGTGTTGCGAAACAAGGTGGCACCACGTTGTCACGCATATTTTCAGATTACTGGCATATGCGTTTAACGTCCTTGTGTTCTTATTAAAACATGAAACAACGAACACAAAAGGAGGTTAAAGATGTCTAAAATAAGAACGCATATCGCCGAAATTCCACAAAAGGTTGGCGAAACAATAACTGTCAAAGGTCACGCGCAAACAATTCGCGCGCAATCAAGTATTGCGTTTATTGTCCTGCGTGAAATCACCGGCACGGTTCAATGTGTAATTGAACGCGGAACTGCGGCCTTTGAATTGGCAAAACAAATCACAACAGAATCTGTCATATCTGTGACAGGTACGGTTGTAAAAACACCCAGCACGGAATCTGGATTTGAAATCCACGTTTCCGAATTGGAAATCATGTCGTTGGCCCAGCCTACACCAATCCCCGTCACCCCAAAGGGCAGTATTGAGGTCACGCCTGAAAAAGCCCAGGATTGGCGTTTCTTGTCCCTGCGAGCCCCACGTGGCGCAACGATAATGCGCGCGCTGTCTGCGATGACGGCCGGATACCATGAATATTTGCAAAAGCGTGGATTTATTGAAATCCAGACCCCAAAAATCATGGCAACACCGTCTGAATCCAGGGCAGAACTGTTCAAATTGGAATACTTTGGCCAAACGGCATACCTGGCGCAATCGCCACAGTTGTTCAAACAAATGGCGATTGCGGCGGGCCTGGAACGTGTGTTTGAGGTTGCGCCAGCATTCCGCGCGGACCATTCCTTTACCACACGGCATTCAACCGAATTTACATCGTTTGACGGTGAAATGGCGTATATCGAAAGCTTCGAAGAAGTAATGCAAGAGTTGGAACAGGCAATCCGCTATATGCTGACATCCATCAAAAAGACATGTGGGCGTGAGATTGAAAAATACTTTGGCATATCAGAGTTTCAGTTAAAGAAACCAATTCCACGCATCACCATGGCACGCGCCAAGGAAATCCTGCGTGAAATGGGCTGCGCCAGTGAAGAGCCAGACATCACAACGGCCGAAGAAAAGGCGTTGGGTGAATATGTGCGCGAGCATTATGGCTCAGATTTTGTCTATATCACCGAATGGCCATGGGAATGTCGCCCGTTCTATCATAAAAAGGGTGTTGGCGAGCATGGGCAACCAATATCGGTATCGGCTGACTTGCTGTACCGTGGGGTTGAAATCGTAACCTGCGCCCAACGCGAAGAGTCGTACGAAAAACTGTGCGAACAACTGCGCGAAAAAGGATTACACCAAGAAGGTTTGCAGTGGTATCTGGAATGCTTCCGCTATGGCGTGCCACCACATGGTGGTTGGTGTATGGGTGGCGCCAGATTTATCAAACAATTGCTGGATCTGCCCAGTCTGCGCGAGGCCACATTCCTGTTCCGTGGCCCGACCCGTCTTATGCCATAAAACCAACCGCCCGATTGGGCGGTTCTTTGTATTGTTGCAACAATATATCAGCTGTTGACATTTTTTTATGCTTGCGCAATAATTTGAAAAAGTTTTCTGCCATATGTCGCAGAAAGCACAGCATTGTAACAAATATAAAGATTAGTAGTATGAGCAAGAAACCAAAAGAAAAATTATCAAAAGAATTAAAAAACAAACTGTTGCGTAACATGTTTGTAAATAATTACAGACGTATGTGGCCTTATATCAAGCCTTATTGGTTCCGTGGTTTAATGTCTTTGTTATTGGCAATTCCGATTGGTTCGTTGGATGCGGTTATTGCCATGTCTTTAAAGCCATATATGGATTTGGTTATGGTGGAAAAGTCTGTACAGACTGCGTGGTATATTCCATTAATTATCATTGTGTTTACCGTTGTCCAAGGTGTGCTGACATATATGGCAAATTACCTGAATACATGGTCTGGCGCCAAGATAACAAATGGGTTAAAGCTGGATTTATACAAGAAGATGTTGTTCTTTGAAACAGAATTCTTTAACAAGAAAAATTCAGGTGATGTTATCTTTATGTTCAATAATAACGCAGATATGGCATGTGCTGGATTATTGACCAATTTAAAGAACTTGGTTCAAAAGTTTTTTACCGCAATTTCATTGATTTTCGTGTTGTTCTATAATTCGTGGCAGTTGGCATTGATTTGCGTAACTGTGTTGGTTGGTGCGCTGTTACCAATGGCGACATTAAAGAAAAAGGTTAATTCTGTATTCAGCAAATCTATTGCGGCTGATTCTGCACTGTTGACGGCGTATAATGAATCTTATGCTGGCAACAAGACGATTTCTGCATACAATTTGGAACAGTACCAAGAAGAAAAATTTAATGGCGTATTGGATTCTGTATTTAAATTGAAAATAAAATTAGTTCAGCGTACGCGTTGGATAACGCCTGTGATGCATATTGTATTGTCTTTTGGTATTGGTTTGGCAATATGGTTTGGTTCTTATTTGATTTTAAATGGCACAATCACCAGCGGCAGTTTTGTTTCGTTCTTGGCGGCATTGATCATGTTGTACACACCGATGAAAAGTATGGGTTCAACATATAATTCAGTATTGTTGTCATTTTTGGCGATTGAACGCGTATTCGAAGTTCTGGATTCAGTCCCAGCAATTCAGGATAAACCAGATGCCCAGAAAATGCCATCTAAACACCGGAAAATTGAATTCAAAAATGTTTCTTTTGAATATATCAAGGATGTGCCTGTTTTAAAAGATGTTAACCTGACCGTGAATCAGGGCGAAGTTATCGCGTTGGTCGGTAATTCTGGTGGTGGTAAATCAACACTGGTCAGTTTGTTACCGCGTTTTTATGATGTAACAGGCGGTCAAATTTGTGTTGACGGTACAGATATTCGTGATTTTACATTGAATTCACTGCGTCAGAATATCGCTGTTGTTTTCCAGGATAATTTCTTGTTTGCGGGCAGTATCCGTGAAAATATCTTGTTGGGCGATCAAAATGCCAGCGAAGCGCAAATCAAGAAAGCAATCAAAATGGCGTGTCTGGAAGACTTTATCAAAGAATTGGAAAACGGTTTGGATACCCAGATTGGTGAACGCGGAATATTGTTGTCTGGCGGTCAAAAGCAACGTATTGCAATTGCGCGTGCGTTCTTGAAAAATGCGCCGATTTTAATTCTGGACGAAGCAACATCTGCGCTGGATAATAAATCCGAAGCAGTTGTGCAACAGGCGATTGAAAACCTGATGCGTGATAAGACCGTGTTTGTTATCGCGCACAGATTATCTACAATCAGAAACGCGTCCAAGATTGTTGTTATTAATCATGGACAGATTGTTGAATCTGGTACGCATGACGAATTGTTAAAGCTGGAATGCGGCGCATATAAAACATTGTATGATATGCAATTCAAGGTCGCAGAATAATATCACCGCCCAGTACATGGGCGGTTTTTTTACAACTTGCGCACGCGGGGTTTTGGTGATATATTTTGTTGTGTCCAATAGAAAATAACAAACAAAGGATTTTTTTATGTTATTACAGGGAAAAAAGATTTTAATAACTGGTGTTGCAAATGATTGGTCAATGGCGTGGGCAATTGCCAAGCGCGCGGCCGAGCAGGGCGCAGAAATCGCAATGCCCTATGCAATGCCTGCATTGGAAAAACGTGTTCGTCCATTGGCGGAATCAATCGGTGCCCAGTTTGTCCAGGAATGCAATGTGCAAAATGACGAACAAATGGATGCATTGTTTTCTGCAATTGAACAGAAATGGGGACATTTAGATGGTGTATTGCATGCAATTGCTTTTTCAGACAAGAACGAATTAACTGGTCGTTATGCGGACACTTCGCGCGATAATTTCAAGAATACAATGGATATTTCTGTGTATTCGTTGGTTGATATAACGCGTCGCGCATCTAAATTGATGGATAATGGTGGCAGTATCATTACCTTGACATATTATGGCGGCGAAAAGTCTGTTCCGAATTACAATGTTATGGGTGTTGCAAAATCTGCCCTGGACAGCAGTGTTCGTTATTTGGCGTCTGATTTGGGTGGTTCAGGTATTCGTGTTAACGCAATCAGCGCGGGGCCAATTATGACATTGGCATCCAGTGGTGTTGGTGGTTTCAAGGCAATGTTGCGTTTGAACGCAGAAACAACACCTTTGCGTCGTAATATGACATTGGATGATGTCAGTGGCGCTGCAATGTATTTATTCAGCGATTTATCCAGTGGCGTTACCGGTGAAATACATCATGTTGATTGTGGGTATTCTACAACAGGTATGATGCCAAATGAAATGAAAGAAATCTTGTTACAGGGTTTGGATGAAAAATAAATAATACCTGCGCATTGCGCAGGTTTTTTGGATTTATGGTATGCAAATGAAATACATTGATTCACATTGTCATTTATCATCAGATACACATATTTGTGGTGTTGGTGCGATTTATAATGCTGTTCAGCCATCGGATTGGCGTGCGATAGCATCGGCAATTGATGATAACAGTGATATTTTTGGGGCGGTTGGGATTCATCCGTGGCATATTTCATCTGTTTATAATGGTTGGGATGCGGACCTGACAGATTTATTGATGGGGTATCCTGAATTGATGCTGGGTGAAATTGGGTTGGATAAACATCGGCCTGATATGGACGCCCAAATTGCCGCATTAAATATCCAATTAAATATTGCACATAAATTAAATCGTGGTGTTTGTTTGCATTGTGTTGGCGCGTGGGATAAATTACTGTTTTTATTAAAGCAGAACCAGAACGGGTTGCCGCGTTTTATTTTGTCGCATGGTTATACAGGACCGGTTGCAGATACAGAAAAATTATCCGATCGATATAATATGTATTTTTCATATGGCCCCCGCGATTTGATAAATCCTGTGCGTTTAATTGCAACGCCCCTGGACAGGATTTTGGCAGAAACAGACAGTAATAATCCTGAAAATGTCATCAGCGTTGTAAAAGGTATCTCGGACATATTGGGGATTGCACCTGGGAAAATGGCTGATATAATATATGCAAATACAACACGGATGTTACGGTCATGACACGATTACACAGAACCAGGTTATTATTTGGCAACATTGCCACAGAACGTTTACGTGCGGCCACAGTTATGGTTGTTGGTTGTGGTGCGGTTGGGTCATTTGTTATTGAATCTTTGGCGCGCAGTGGCGTTGGTCATTTAATACTGGTCGATTTTGATACGGTCGAAGAAAGTAATATAAACCGTCAATTGTTTGCACTGGACAGTACCCTTAATCAGCCCAAGGTTTTGGTTGCAAAATCCAGAATACATGACATCAATCCGGATATTGTTGTTGATACATATAACATGTTTTTTTCTGCGGATTCAGATATTTCTGTAAGTCCTGATATTGTTGTTGACGCGATTGATACCGTTGAATCCAAGGTTGCGTTATACAAATGGGCGCATGCGCGGAATATTCCATTTATATCCAGTATGGGTGCCGCATCCAAGACCGATATTTCACAAATCAGACTGGGGCGTATATCGCAAACAAGTGTCTGTCCATTGGCGGCGCGTGTTCGTCGTTTGGTGCGTTCGGAATCGTTACCTGATTTTCCTGTGGTGTATTCTGTTCAGTCACCATTACCTGTAACCGGTCATGCCAAGAATTTGGGATCAGTAATTACGGTTACTGGCGCTTTTGGCTTGTACATTGCGAATTGGGTTATTTTATACATAACAGGTGATGTTTCTTTTTGACAATTGTTTTGATTATTACTAGAATTGCGACATGTAAAATGTAGGAGTTTATCTATGGCAATAAAAAATCAAATAAAATCTTTATCTGGCATATGGGTTGTTATACTGTCTGTTGGTATTGCGTTGGGTGGCTTTTTTATCGGCAATGGCATATATCGTGCCATGTCTGGTCGCACCGTAACGGTCAAGGGCTTGGCAGAACGTGATGTTGTTGCGGATACTGCGGTCTGGAATATCAAGATAAACGGTGTTGGTGGCGATTTAACGGTGTTACAACAACAGATAGACGAAGATATATCTGAAATAAATTCGTTTTTAACAGATGCCGGCTTTGCACCTGCTGATATTCAGAATTTGCGTGTCCAGGTTCGTGATAAATATGCGGGCTATTCAGATGCGGAATTAAAGAATCAACAGAACGACGGTCGTTATGTTATTGAAACGGGGGTTATGGTTCGTTCTAATGATGTGATGTTGGTTGACAGTGTATCGCGTCGTATGGGTGAATTGGTTCGTCGTGGAATCACAATAACCGAAGATTATTCTGGTCCGATATATATATTCAATGGTTTAAATGATATCAAGATTTCTATGATAGAGCAGGCCACAAAAAACGCCGCAGCCGCTGGACAACAGTTTGCCCAGGATGCCGATGCGCGTCTGGGTAAAATAAAAAGCGCGAACCAGGGTGTTTTTAGTATCGAATCACGCGATCCAACTGACACCTGGTCTTCGAACGAGCGTCAGTCAATAAACAAAAAGGTTCGTGTTGTTGCAACTATAACTTTTTATTTAAAGTAAATAAAATCCCGCCATTGGCGGGTTTTTATTTTTTTTGTACAATATACGGCAATATGTACTTGTATATGATTTAATTCCGTGATTCAGGTACCTTTTCCTAAGTGGTTTATTCGTGTTGAAAAAGGATAAGAAAAGCAATATAATATCCTTGTCTTATAACAAGACACAGTAAACCTTGAAAAGGAGAAAAAATAGATGAGAGGACTTACAAATTACGTTCTGATGCCATTGACGTTTATCGGCGCCCTGAACTGGGGGTTGGTTGGAATCTTTGGTTTTGATTTGGTTGCATTTTTATTTGGCCCAGCAACATTGGCCAGTAACATTGTATATGCGATTATCGGTATTGCCGCATTGGTATGGTTAATATGGATGTTTATTGACAGACCAGTATCACGCGATCGTTAATTATAACACAGTTTCATGTCTTTGCCCCGTACAAGGGGCTTTTTTTTAAGCTATAATTTTATCAAAATCTTCTTCGGACCAGATTGTAATCCCCAGCTCTTGCGCCTTGGTCAGTTTGCTGCCTGCGTCTGCACCCGCCAGTACGGCGTCTGTCTTGGCGGATACGCTGCCTGATACGGTTGCGCCCATTTGTTCCAAGATTTCTTTGGCCTTGTCGCGTGTGTATTTTGCCAATGTACCGGTCAATACAATTTTTTTGCCTGCCAACGGTCCGTTATCGTTTACGGTTTGTTTTTTGGTGTTTGTTATTTGAATATGTTGCAACAGGTTATCCAATGCGTTTGCATTGTGTTCGTCGGCAAAGAAAGTAACGATTTCATCTGCCATAACATCACCAATACCGTCAATGTTTTTCAATTGCCATGCTGGCGCATGTCGAATATCGTCAATTGTTTCAAAATTTCTTGCCAATATTTTTGCTGTTACTTCGCCAACTTCTGGGATTCCGATTGCAAACAGCACCTTGTGCAGTTCGGTCTTTTTTGCGTTTTCAATGGCCACATCCAGGTTATAAACAGATTTATCACCAAAACCATCCATGTTTTTGATTGCGTCCCCATGTTTTTCAATCAGCGTAAATATATCGGCCGGTTGTGTTATCCATCCACGATTTATAAATGCTTCCAGTTGTTTTGTACCCAATCCATCAATATCAAATCCCTTGCGCGAAACCAGGTGTTCCATTTCACCCAATCGCTGTGCCGGACAGTTCAGGGTGTTTACACATCTGCGTGCAACTTGTCCTGTTTCTTGGATGATGTTGCCGCCACATACTGGACATTGTGTTGGAAATACGAATTCTGTTGATTTTTGACCATTTTCTGCGACGCCAACAATCTGTGGTATAACATCGCCTGCGCGTTGGACGATTATTTTATCGCCAATACGCACGCCCAGTCTTTTAATTTCATCTGCATTGTGCAGTGTTGCGCGTTGCACAACCACCCCACCGATGTTAATTGGGGCCAGCTCTGCCACAGGTGTTAACACGCCTGTTCGTCCAACCTGGATTGTAATATCGCGCAGTTCGGTTATGGCCTGGGCTGCGGGGAATTTGTATGCCACCTCCCACCGTGGGCTGTTTGCGCGCGCGCCCATTTTTTCCTGGGTTGCAATATCGTTAACCTTGATAACCAGTCCGTCTATATCAAACGGTATATCTGGTCGTGTCATCATGATGTTGTTATATATATCCTGAATGTCACGCATGTTATTGGCGTGTTTTGCCCATTTTTTTGTTGTTTTAAATCCCCACGATTCCAGTTTTTCAAAGAATTCAGATTGTGTGGACCACATTTTTTCAGACACATCACCATATGTGTACGCAAAAGCGCTTAATTTTCTGGTTGCGGTTATTTGTGGATTTAATTGTCGTAATGATCCTGCGGCTGCGTTGCGTGGATTTGCGAATTGTTTTTCAGACTGGGCGTTCAGTGCAATAAAATCATCGCGTAACATGTATACTTCGCCGCGAACCTCAACAACTGCGGGGAATTGTCCGTTTAATTTATGTGGTATATCTGGGATGGTTTTCAGGTTTTCCGTAATGTCTTCGCCCATAACACCGCTGCCCCGTGTCAGGCCACGCACCAACACACCGTTTTCATATCGTGCCGCATAAGAAACCCCGTCAACCTTTAATTCAATAAACACTTCCTTGCTGGTCAGTTTATTAAACCAGTCTGCGACATCATGTTCGTCAAATACATCTGAAATGGACAACATCGGCACCGCATGCGGATAAGATTTAAACTTATTTGATACGGCGGCCCCGACATGTGTCGAAGCGCCACCTTTTGCCAATTCTGGGAATTGTTGTTCAATTTCCAACGCGCGTTTTTTTGCGGCATCATATGTTGCATCATCAACAATTGGTGCATCATTTTGATGGTATGCGATATCCCAATCTTTCAGCTTTTTTATCAGTTCATCATGTTCGGACAATACAAATAAGTCAGGTGCATTTTTCATGATACGATTATATAAAAAAGATGCAAATAACACAATATGAAAAATATAAAAATAAAGTGTATGTTTATAAAAAAATCCCCAAACGGGGATTTTTTTATTCTGTAACAACAGTTTGTGTTACCTGTTCTGGTTGCTGTTCGGCCAATTTGCGTTCATGTTTTTTTGCTTTGAATTGCTTTTTTGCGGCCTTAAATTCGTCTTTGCTGACACAACCATCTTGGTTGATGTCCATTTTTTGTGCCATTTGTGCCATCTTTGGACATTTTACAACCAGGCATCCGTTTTCAAATTTTGGACGTGGACCCATTTTTCCGCGTTTATCACAGCAGCACAACTTTGCCGCAGAAAAACCCAACGCAAAAATAATTATAAATAATATCAGTTTTTTCCAGAATCCACCCTTGCGGCATTTGCATCCTGTGCCACATGCGCATTCATGATTGCATCCGCATGCGTGTTTTTCAATTACAGGTGTTGCAACTTTCTTTGCAGCAGTCTTTTTGACAGGTGTTTTTTTAGCTGTTGCAGATTTTGCAACTGTTTTCTTGGTTGTTGTTTTTTTTGCTGGTTGTTTTGCCATTTTCCCTTCCTTTGTTTTATAGAACGGTTTTTATTGTATTTTATTTTATTGTGTGTGTAAAGAAAAAAACTGACCAGGAAATAAAAAGAATCCCCCAATTGGGGGATTTTTTTATTTAGTTCAAAGCTTCTTTTAATGCTTTACCTGGTTTGAATTTAGGCTGTGTAGAAGCTGGGATTTTGATAGCAGCGCCTGTCTGTGGGTTGCGGCCTGTTGTTGCTTTGCGTTTTGCTGTTGCAAATGTACCAAAACCGACCAAGCGAACTTCGCCTTTTTTCTTCAAAACTTTTGTAACTGTGTTGATAAATGCATCCAAGCAGCCAGCTGCTGTTGCTTTTGTAACATTAACTTCGTTTGCAATTGCTTCGATTAATTGTTGTTTGTTCATGTGTTTCTCCTTTCATAATAATTTAAAAGTTGTTCACAGCCCCCAAGGCAATGTCGCTGGAATCTGGTGTTTTCTTGGTTACTTACTTCTGCAACTCACTAATTCCAAGGGCATTGCCTGTACTGCTTACCCGAATCGTAGAGAATTCCGCACTTTAAGTCAAGTATATAATTCAAAAAGTCTGAATTTTTTACAATTTTACTGCGTTTGCGCGCACGGCTTTTGCCCCAGGTGTATTATTTTCGCATAAAACCCAGTTTTGATTATTGCCGGTAATATGTACGGTTCTGAAATAGTTTGGTGTCATAACCAACATATATATTGCAATCAACGCCCAGAAATATATCTTGGTTGCGCCCCATGGTTTTTTAAAAGAATCACGATTAAATTTATCTTTTAACAGGTTTTGATACAGTGCCCACAGCCACATCACCCCCACAAACAAACCCGCAAAAATCAGTCCGATATTAATATAGCGTCTAAAAGGCATGATTCCGTTGGATATTGTGTTCCATGTATTTTCGGCCGCGGGACATACATACAATGCATTTGCGCGTGCTGCCAACGGTATTTGTACTGGTTGGTGTGGTGCCAGTGATATATCAAACGAAGACATCAATATAACGGCCAGTATAAACAAAATCACCCATATCATAGTATTTTTCATGTCGATATATCTCCTGTATGGTGAATATTATATCACAAATAACTATGTGTTTGCAATTTGATAAAGTTTTTTTTAATATTTTAATATGATATATCGCAGAAATAATCTTGTTATTGGTTTGACCGTATCAGATGTCGCTTATTTACAGGTGGCTGTGCCAGCGTTGGCGCGTTTGCGTCGGTGTTTTTTTCTGGTTATTTATAATGATGATTCTTGTACCCGGATTAATCGCCGTATGGTTCGTCGGCTGGGTTATCGTGGCAAGTTATATATTATAAATGGTGGACACGGTATTGGTTTGTTGGGTGCCAGAATAGAATTAGTAAAATATATTCGTGCCCATAAAATTCGTTCAGATTGGTTTATGTTTATACATGACGCAAATGTTGTATCTGGGCTTTCAATTCCGCGTGTTTTGCCAAACAATTTTGCGATTATTCAAAACAGTGTGCGTTTGCGGTCTGGTTTCTTGGGCGCATTGCGTGTAATGCGTGATCCAAGTGCATATCAAATTGATAACACCAATACGGTATTATTGCGTCCATATTTGGGTTTGACCGGGACATTTGTTCGTTCAGGTGTCTTGTTTCGAACAATTGATATTTTAAGCGGTATCTTGGAAAGTATATATGAAATAGATATGTCATTGTCGTATCCTGCACCGGTTGATTTGATGATGTGGTCTGCGATAAATATTGTATCGCGTGATATGTGTCCAGCAAATGTTCCGATATATATGGATACCGTTGGGGTACTTGGGGTTGATTTGGATGCGGCGCCGTCTGTCAGCGGGGCCAGAATTGCGCGTGCATTGTCCAGATATGATAAATTGGTTCTTTCTGCACTGGCTATGACAAAAAAATCGGATTAAGAAATATATGATTGCAATCGTTCCAGAATATTTATAATATTCTTTGCATAAAATAAAAGGGCAAACAGTATGACATACGATGAAATAAGACGTGTATTTTTAAATTACTTTGAATCCAAGGGGCATCAGATTGTTCCATCTGCATCTTTGATACCAAATGATCCGACATTATTATTTACGGTTGCGGGTATGGTCCCGTGGAAGGGGATATTACAGGGGACAGAACCTGCGTTTGCATCGCGTGTTGCAGATGTTCAAAAATGTATTCGTGCTGGTGGCAAGCATAATGATTTGGAAGAGGTTGGCTTTGATGGTCGTCATCATACATTTTTTGAAATGTTGGGCAACTGGTCTTTTGGCGATTATTTCAAAGAAGAAGCCATTGCTATGTCGTGGGAATTATTGACATCTGTTATTGGTCTGGATCCCAATCGTATTGTTGTAACAACCCATCACAGCGATGACGAGGCAACTGCATTATGGAAAAAAATCGCCGGCAAGGAAGCAATCTTGTTGGGTGACAAAGACAATTGGTGGTCTGCGGGCGATACCGGTCCGTGTGGTCCGTGTACAGAAATGCATTATGATATGGGCGATGGTTTTGCTGGCGGTTTACCGGGCAGTGCTGACGAAGACGGTGGCAGATATGTTGAAATCTGGAACGATGTGTTTATGCAGTATGATCGTGACGCAAATGGAAATTTAACCCCATTACCACAACGCAATGTTGATACTGGTGCCGGGTTGGAACGTTGGGCGGCAATATTACAGGGCAAATCAGACAATTACGATACAGATTTATTCCAGCATTTGATGGATGCAACAGAATCTGTGGTTGGGACGCGTCGTACATCGGATAATATTTCCAGTTTCAAGGTTATTACAGACCACTTACGCGCGGTTGGATTTGCGGTTGCAGACGGTGTTATTCCATCAAACACAGATCGTGGATATGTAATTCGCAGAATTTTGCGTCGTGCGATGCGTCATGGACAAATATTGGGGTGCCGTGGTGCATTGTTATCGCGCCTGTATCCTGCGTTGGTTACGGAAATGGGGACTGCGTACCCTGAATTGGCGCGCGAACAACAACGTGTTATCGAAATTATTCAAAACGAAGAAAATTCATTTGCAGACATGTTGCAAAACGGTATGAAGTTGCTGGAAAATGAATTACCAAAATTGAATAACAATATTTTGCCGGGCGATGTCGCGTTCAAGTTATTTGATACATATGGTTTTCCATTGGATTTAACCCAGATGATTTTGCGTGATAAAAACCTGGATGTTGATGTTGCCGGTTTTGAACGTGCCATGACTGAACAAAAGGAACGTTCCCGCGCAAATACCAAGGGCACACGTGTATTCTGGGAATCCCAGACAGAATTGGTTGACACCGATGACAGTGCAAAATATGCCCCGATTGATATGAATTCAACGGTATTGTCTATTTTGCGCAATGGTGAATTTGTTAACAGTGCAAACGCTGGCGACGAAGTAGAGGTTGCATTGGACAAAACCAACTTTTATGGCACCCAGGGTGGCCAGACAGGTGACAGTGGCGAATTAAAAATCGGTGACCGTACAGTTATGACTGTATCCGAAGCGGGTCGTGTTAATAATGTTGTTATTCACAAGGGTGTTTTAAGTGATGTTTTATCTGTTGGGGACAGTGTATCAACGATAATAAATTCATCCGTTCGCCAGCAGACTGCGCGCGCACATACGGCGACGCATTTGTTACAGGCCGCATTACGCAGTGTCTTGAACGAAGATGTTGAACAGCGCGGGTCCAAGGTTTCGCCAGATTCTGTTCGTTTTGATTTTTCGTTTGGTCGTGCGATGACTGCGGACGAAAAACAGGCGGTTGAAGACTTGATTAATAAATGGATTGCGGCTGATATGCCGGTTCTGCACGAAGAAATGTCCATTGACGACGCCATCAGCAAGGGGGCAATGGCTTTGTTTGGTGAAAAGTATGGCGATACAGTCAAGGTAATTACTGCGGGCGATGTGTCATGTGAATTGTGTGGTGGCACACATATTCATCATACCGGTGAAATTATCAAGGCGCGTATTAACAAAGAAAAATCAATCAGCAGTGGTATCCGTCGTATAACAATGTCGGTCGGTACATTGGCTGAATAAAAAATCCCCAAAATGGGGATTTTTATTTTGCACAAATTCGTATACTTATTATATATTGACAAAATACAATAATGTATTATAATAATAGAATTATATAGTTATAAAGAGATTTTTGCATGAGATATGATTTAATATTTAAGTTAAGCGTGTTAAGATGTGCCGAAGAGCATGGTGTCATCTATGCAGCCAAGATGTTTGGTTTGCCATCAAAGACAATTACGCGATGGAACGATTTGTATCATGTTTATGAGAAACGCTCTATGCGTACGTTTACAGATGCACAGCGCAAAGAAATCTTGGAATATGCAAATGCTCATGGTTTAACCAGCGCAATGCGTGAATATAATATAAATATTTCTACAATACTTAAATGGAACAGTGATTTTAATATATATGTACAAAACGGTCGCAGGGTAAACGCAACCCATAAAAAGAAATTAAAACGTTTTGATTTAGATACCAAATTAGAAATTTTAAATTTTGCCAAAGAGCACGGTATTTCCAATGCGTCCAGAAAGTATAATGTTCCATCATCAACAATGCAAATATGGAATGAAAACTTAAAAGTGTATAATGTTCGTAAACATCGTGAATTTTCATCAGAAGAAAAACAGGCGATTATAGAATTTGCCAATCAGACATCTTTCGCTGATGCAGCAAAAGAATTTAATTTGTACAGTCATCAAATTTATAAATGGAAAAAGGATTTAGAAAGAAAAAAATAAAAAATCCCCATTTCGGGGATTTTTTTTATGATTACATCATTGGTGGCATTCCACCGCCCATTTGTTGTGCAGATGTTTTTTCTTCTGGAATTTCCGTCATGACGGCCCCTGTGGTCAGCATCACGCCCGCGGTACTGGCCGCCGCTGCAATTGCTGTTTTGACAACCTTGGCGGGGTCGATAACGCCTGCTGCCATCATGTCTACATATTCATCTGTCTGGGCATTATAACCAAAGTTATAATCATCAGATTCCATGACTTTCCCAACGACGATTTCACCGGATTTGCCCGCGTTTTCTGCAATTTGTGCACATGGTGCAACAATTGCGCGTCGTACAATGTCGATACCAACATTTTGATCTGGGTTTGCACCTGTTATGTTTGCCAGTGCTTTTACCGCGCGGACCAATGCCACGCCACCGCCGGCAACAATGCCTTCGGCGACTGCTGCGCGTGTTGCGGCCAATGCGTCATCAACACGGTCTTTCTTTTCTTTTACTTCAACTTCGGTCATACCGCCAACTTTGATAACGGCGACGCCCCCGACCAACTTTGCCAATCTTTCGGACAATTTTTCGCGGTCATATTCGCTGGTTGTGTTTGCAATTGCAACGCGTATTTCATCGGCGCGTGCGCTGATTGCGCCTTTATCGCCCCCGCCATGTGCCAACAGTGTAGAATCTTTGGATACTACAACTTTTTTTGCGCTGCCCAAAACAGCGGGTGTAATATTTTCAAATGTCATTCCCATATCATCAGAAATTACTGTTGCGCCGGTTACGATTGCGATATCTTTCAGCATTTCTTTGCGTCTGTCGCCAAAACCTGGTGCCTTGACTGCGCATACTTTTAATCCGCCACGCAGACGATTCAAAACCAGTGTTGCCAGTGCTTCGCTTTCGATATCTTCTGCGATAATCAATAATGGTTTACCAGATTGTGCAATCGGTTCCAGTATGGGTAACAATGCCTGCAAACCAGTAATTTTCTTTTCAGAAACCAAGATTTGTGCGCCATCTAATTCCGCCAGCATTTTTTCGCTGTTGGTAACGAAGTATGGGGACATAAAACCTTGGTCGAATTGCATGCCTTCTACGACATCTATTTCTGTATCCAGTCCTTTGGCTTCTTCGACTGTAATAACGCCTTCTTTGCCGACGCGTTCCATTGCGTTTGCGATTTTTTTACCGATATCAGAATCTGAATTTGCGGAAATAGTTGCCACCTGGGCGATTTCAGAACTGTCTTTGACGGGACGGGCGTGCTGATTGATGTCTTCGATAACAGCGGCTGTTGCCATATCTATACCGCGTTTAACATCCATTGGATTCATCCCCGCAGCGATTACACGGCGTCCTTCGCGGATTAATTTTTGTGCCAAAACGGTTGCGGTTGTTGTTCCGTCGCCCGCGTCATCACCAGCTTTTTTGGCGACTTCCTGTACCATGCGTGCCCCGATATTTTCTTGTGGGTCTTTTAATGATACTGCCTTGGCAACGGTAACACCGTCTTTTGTTGCGACTGGTGCACCATAAGACTTTTCAATAACCACTGTGCGTCCCTTGGGGCCCATTGTGATTTTTACAGCATTTGCCAATTTATCAACACCTGCTGCCATTTTTTCTGTATCAAAAATAATATCTTTTGCCATAATTTTTTCCTTTGATTATTCCAATATTCCCAAGATGTCTGTTTCTTTGATTAGCACATAATCGCGTCCATCAATTTTTACTTCGTTTGCGGACGCCGCCCACTTTGCGAACAGTACAACATCGTCCGCCTTGACTGATACGGGCACTAATTTTTCGCCATAATAAACACCGTCACCAACGGCGATAACGCGACCCCGGGACGGTTTTTCTTTTGCATTATCTGGGATAATAATTCCGCCTGCTGTAATATTTTCTTCTTCTATTCTTTCCAGCAGAACATAATTGTGCAAAGGTTTAAACATAAATAATCTCCTTCTTTGAAACCTGTGTTATTGATATAGTCTAAAAAAGATTGATTTCAAGTCTGTATTTTAATATGCTGTATCAGAAAAACAAGGGGAATAAAAATATGTATGATAATAACAATGTTTTTGCGAAAATGATACGTGGCGAAATACCAACAAATAAAATTTATGAAAATGATTTTGCGATGTCTTTTCATGATATTAATCCAATGTTCCAGATACACGCGCTTGTTATTCCCAAGGGGGAATATCAGAATATCTTGGATTTTGCGCAAAATGCGACTGCGGATGAACAGGCTGGTTTTTGGGACTGCTTTGCGCAGACTGCGGACAAGTTGGGGATAAAATGCGAATTTAATTGTTTGGCAAACGCGGGGGCAAATGCGCCATTTGTAAAACAATCTGTATTTCACTTTCATTTGCACTTGGTTGCGGGCGAACGTACCGGGGCCTTTCAAGATTTGTTTTCAGATATTGTAAAATGAGAATAAATGTTCGTGTTATTCCGCGTGCTAAACTAAATCGGGTCGAAGTTCAACCCGATGGTGTTGTACGTGTTCATACAACAACCGCGCCAACTGACGGTCGGGCAACGGCGGATGTAATAAAAATGCTGGCAGAACATTATCATGTTCCAAAAACCAGCATTAAATTATTACGCGGTGCAACATCACGCGACAAAGTTTTTGAAATTTAGTATTTCAATATTTGTTTTTCTAATTCATCGGCAGAATCTGCATTATACATACGATAATCGTCCATATTTTCAATAAATCCGGCGTTTATCATATGTTTAATCAAATCAGACAACGGATTCCAAAAATTACCCGTATTCAAAAAGAACAATGGCTTGGTTGTCTCGCCAATTTGTTGCATGGTCATAATATCAGACAGTTCATTCAGCGTACCTATTCCGCCGGGCAGTATGATAAACGCATCAGACAAATTATACATCATTTGTTTGCGTTCATTAACGCCATCTACGACCTTGATACGAATTTCTGGGTGTGCGGGTTCTTGCCGTGCCAGCACATCGTTTGTTGATACACCGATAACATCGCCACCATTGACCAATGCCGCAGTCGCAACAGTCCCCATCAGTCCAACATCACCACCGCCAAACACCATACGGATACCATTTTTTGCCAGTAATTCACCGACTGCGCGTGCATCGTGTTCGTATTCAGGTTTTGTTCCAAATTGATGTCCACAGTATACAGCGATTGATTTTAAGCTTCTTGCCATTTCTTTTTCCTTTATTTTTGCAAATTATATCATAAAATAAGCCTGTTATGAATAATAAATTTATGGATTTAATTCGCAGATTTTCTGGGGCGCGTCTGGCTGTTGCGGTCAGTGGTGGCGTTGATTCGATATGTCTGTTGCACTGGTTGCATGAAATGAACATGGACATAACGGCGTTACATGTTAATCATCATTTGCGTGCCGCGGCAGACGAAGAAGAACAATATGTTGTTGCGACATGTAAATCATTAAATATTCCCTGTGTTGTTTTTCATTGGTCGGGGGACAAGCCTGATTCTGGATTGGAAGCGGCGGCCCGTGATGCGCGATATAAATTTATGACAGATTGGTGTGTGGAACACGATATTGATGCGCTGATGATTGCGCATCAGGCAGATGATCAGATTGAAACTTTTTTGATGAATTTGGCGCGTGGCAGTGGTGTTGCCGGGTTATCTGCGATGCGTCGCGTGTCATATCGTGATGGTGTTCAGATTGTCAGACCGTTGTTGGATGTGTTTCGCAGTGAATTAATTGATTACTGTAACAGTCGCGGTATTCATTATTATCACGATGAAATGAACGAAGATGAAAATTATACGCGTGTCAAGATTCGTAAAAATCGTCATTTATTATCAGATGTTTTGGGTATCAGTGACAATCGTATCTTATTGGCCATAGATAATTTATCGCGTGCCCGCGATGCATTGGATACGGATGTTAATGACCGTGTTCAATCTGTATTGCATGATGGTTGGGCATTATTTTTTGATTCTTTTCTATTTGACGTACCGGCCGATATTGGTTTAAAGTCATTGGGGTTGTTGATTCAAACAATTGGGGGGGATGATTATCAGCCACGCTTGAATTCGTTAATCTTTGCACTAAGTAATCTAAAGACAGATTGTAAATTTACATTGGGGCATTGTACGATTCGTCGTTTCAAGAATCAGATTTTAATTGTTCCCGAAGGTGAAAAAACAAGCATCAGGAAGAAAAATGAAAAAATTAAAAGACTTCAAAAACAAAGCAAGCAATAACACAAAATTTGGGACCCGACGCGACGGTTCTTCAATATTTTTAGTGATTTTTAGTATATTATTTATTCTTATGATTGGTCGTGCGTTTGTGTCTGGCGGTTCTGGTGGTACATTTTTACAGCGTGCCACGCCACCGGTTGAATTGTCTTTTTCGGATGTGCTAAGGCGCGCATCAGATATAAAAACCATGACAATCAAAGACAGTATTGCCACGGGTACATTGGCAGATGGCACGACATACACGGCAACAATTACATATGATCCGGAAATGTTGTCTCAGTTATCTGCCGCCGGTACAACGATAACAATTGATACATCTAAGTCTTGGTTGGAAAGCGTTGCGACATTTGCGCCGTTGGTTTTAACCTTGCTGTTCATATTTTGGATATTCAAGGGATTGCGTCGTGGTGGCGCCGGTGGTATCAGTCGCAGTTTGATGGGGCAAAATCCAACAAAAATCGCAACTGGTAAACCAAAAACAACCTTCAAGGATGTTGCAGGTATCGAATCAGAAAAACAAGAATTATCAGAAATTGTTGATTTCTTAAAGAATAAAGACAAGTACAAGGCCCTGGGGGCACGTGTGCCGCGTGGTGTTTTGTTGTCGGGACAGCCGGGAACCGGGAAAACATTGTTGGCACGCGCAATTGCGGGCGAAGCAAATGTTCCATTTTTTGCGGCGTCTGGATCTGATTTTTCTGGTATTATTGTTGGTCTGGGGGTTGCCAAGATAAAAGAAATGTTTGAAATGGCAAAACGCAATGCGCCATGTATATTGTTTATCGACGAAATTGACGCCATTGGACAAAAGCGTTCCACGCACTCCTATAACGACCAAGACCGCGAACAAACATTAAATCAACTGTTGATTGAAATGGACGGTTTTGCAAATGATACAGGTATAATTGTCATTGGCGCGACTAATCGTGTTGATATGTTGGATGCGGCGTTATTGCGTCCGGGTCGTTTTGACCGTCAGGTTTATATTGAATTACCAGATTTGTCTGGTCGTCGTGAAATATTGGATTTATACGCGAACAGGGTTAAAATATCTGCGGATGTTAATTTACAGGATGTTGCGCGCGGAACAACCGGGTTTTCTGGTGCGGATTTGGAAAATTTATTGAACGAAGCCGCCCTGCATGCCGTTCGTAACAAACGTTCAGAAATTACCGCCGACGATATTGACGAAGCGCGCGATAAAATTATCATGGGGCCACGCAAAATCAGAAAAATGCGCCCCGAAGATATAAAAATGACTGCATATCACGAAGCAGGGCATGCATTTGTCAGTATGATATATGCAGATATTACTGATCCGATACACAAGGCGACAATTGTGCCACGCGGGCGTGCGTTGGGTATGGTTCAGCACTTGCCGATTGATGACAAGGTATCCATGACTATATCCGAAGTTCGTGCCAGATTATCAATTGCGCTGGCTGGTCGCAGCGCCGAAGAATTGTTCTTTGGTGCCGATAAAATAACCACAGGCGCAGAAAGTGATATTGCAATGGCGACACATTTGGCGCGTTATTCAATAACAACGGCTGGTTTGTCCGCGCGCGTTGGTTTGGCTGCGATAAATCAGGTTGGAACATTTGGCATTCGTGGCGCGCTGGAAAATGCATCAGAAAAAACCGCAGAATTGGTTGATAATGAAATTAAAGTTTGGCTGGACGCTGCGTATACGGACGCAACCAAGTTGTTGACCAAGAATAAAAAGACTGTTGAAAAGTTGGCGGAAAAACTGCTGGAACAGGAAACATTGACCGGTGAAGAGATTCGTGAAATTGTCTTTGGCCAGAAAAAAACAGTGAAAAAAAAGGTTGAAAATGCAAAGCCAAGACGCACAAAAACTAAGAAACAGTAAATTTGAATTGCTGCAAATGCCGCCAATGAACACCCAGTCAGTGTTGCTGACTGTTGGCGACAAATGTGTGATTTTTGATGCCTGGGGACATGCGTCAGACTGGTCGCGTATAATTGATGAACGTGGTTTAAAACTGTGTGCGATATATTCAACACACGGACACCCGGACCATATATCTGCGGCGCCGGCATTGGCAAAAAAGTATGGTGTTCCATGGTATTTGCACAGCGGCGATTTCAGATTGGTTGGTTGGGGTAATGATTTATTGACTTATTTTGGTTTGCCACCAATCAGCGCTGATGATATCCGTCCAACGCCATTGGAAATCAGTCGAACAATGGTGTTGCCTGGGGTTGTTATGGATATTGTTGAAACCCCTGGACACAGTCCTGGTGGTGTGGCGTATAATTTTCCGGATGAACGTATAATGATAATTGGCGATACTTTATTCCAGGAATCTATTGGTCGATATGATTTACCTGGCGGTGATAGAAATGTTTTGTTTCGTTCGATATCGAATTTATATAATATAAATTTGTCAGATGATACAGAAATAGTCCATGGTCACGGCATGGCAACAGATATCAAATATCTGAAACAAAACAACCCATATTTTCACGGTTAAAAAAAATGCCCGTTCTGGGCATTTTTATTTATCTGATAATGCCTTTGTTTTCTTTCAAGAATTTATCAATTGCAATTGGTGCCGCGGCGGTCGGACCATATTGTTGGTTATAGTGACTGGCAGGATTTTCGTTATATGGCTTGCGCTTGCCTGTGAATTTTTCATAGTATATCTGACCGATACGCATATACGGATAAACAACGGTTGGATACAGTGTTTTTATTTCCAATGTCCATTGACCACAGAAACCGTCATCGCCGCGTCCTGCTGTGTGATGATTTATAATAAAATTACGTCCAACACTGGATTTTCCGTCAATATATGGAAATAAATTTTTTGTTTCTGTGTATTCGATGGTTGTTCCCAAATAACCAACATTTGGTGACAATATTAGTCCCGATTCGGGTATTTTTATATCAATTGTTTCATGGTGTTCCGGTTTTGTTGGATCTATCAGATGCTTTGGATCACGAAAATCATACAGCCATGGCATATTTTTATAGTCTTCATATATTTCGTCATTTATGAACCAGTCGCGCATAGTATATGTATGTTTGTCGCCTTGGTATTCAATTGCCGGCAACATGCCGTGTGGAACAGTGTTTTTATATACACGCAAAATATCGCCCAGGTGCAAATCATAACTGTTGCTGCCCAGACAACGGATGTCAAACGGTTCAATAACGATATCAGGTTTTTTTTGTTTCATACGACGTAAAATTTCTGGACCAGTCAATTGCATGGCATATTCCTTTTATGTTGGTCTCTCTCGTCATCAGTATATAACACAAAAAATCATAAAATATCAATATTTTTGTTCACTTTTGATTTTGGTGTGCTATCGTGTCAGTATGACAGAAAAAACATATTCAGGCTTTGTTGCGATAATTGGTCCGACAAATGCCGGCAAAAGTACATTATTAAACCAAATTATGGGTCGTAAAGTATCCATTGTTTCGCACAAGGTTCAGACCACTCGGACCCGTTTGCGTGCGGTCAAAATGGTTGGTGACAGGCAGTTGATATTTGTTGATACACCCGGCGTTTTCAAGCCGTCGCGCAGGCTGGACAGGGCGATGGTTGCTGCGGCGATGGATGCTGTTTCTGACGCAGATGCAATATTGCTGTTGGTTGATGTAACCAAGGGGATTACAGAAACAATTCGCGCGTTGGCTGAAAAGATTCAGGACAGGCCAAACATTTTTGTTGCGCTTAACAAGGTTGACGCAATTGCGAAATTACAATTGTTGCCAATGGTTGCAGAAATCGCAGGGCTGGCCCCATGGCGTGAAATCTTTATGGTGTCGGCATTAAAGAACGACGGTATTGAACCGATGTTGAAATCATTGGCTGATGTTATGCCAGAAAGTCCATATTTATTCGATACGGTTGATGCGCCTGATGTTCCTGATGAATTGTATTTATCTGAATTGACCCGTGAAAAGGTTTATAAATATATTCACCAAGAATTACCATATCATATCAATGTTGTAACAGAACGTGTTGATGTTGCGGATGACGGTGTTTTGGATATATATCAGAAAATTGCCGTGCGTAACGACGGTCATAAAAAGATTGTTGTTGGTCGTGGTGGTGCGCAATTAAAACAAATTGGGACGGCGGCGCGTCATGATATTCAGGATCAATGGGGTGTAAATGCGCGCCTGCATTTGTTTGTTCGTGTTGAACCAGACTGGGAAGACAAGGCAGAAAATTACATCGACCAGGGATTGGAATTTGGGAAATAAAGGGAATAAAAGATGAAAATGTATAAAAGGGTTTTGCCATATGTATTGGCGGTTATGCCACTTGCAATGACATCTTGTGATGAAGGGACTATCCAAACAGGTGTTGTGTTAAAAATAGATGACCTGCAATGGTATTATTGTGATAAAGATGGCGATAAGTTAGCTGATTATCGTTTAGTTATAAATAAACAATGTCGTGAGATGGACCGTACTTGTTTTACAAACTATATCCAAGTTGGAGATACGATAAACTTTTATTACGATAGTTGTGAAGATATAATTGGTCGTTCTTGTATTGTGTGGCCTCGGGAAATACACTCAGTAAACAATCGTTCAAGATATGATTTGTATGCAATAGAACGAGTTAATGAATTACGTATTGCGGCTGGGCAACCTAAAATTCGATAAACAATGCTAATATTGTTTGTTCGTGTTGAACCAGACTGGGAAGACAAGGCAGAAAATTACATTGACCAGGGATTGGAATTTGGGAAATAAAGACATGAATTTTTACAAGAAAATATTTTTAACGTTTGTTGGTTGTGGTTTGATTTCTGTTGCAAATGCGAATGATAAAAACAGCGCAGTTGTACTGGATACAGATGTTATCGTTCGTTTTTCAGAAAATATTCCAACGTATCATTGTGATACAAATGGTGACGGTGTTGTTGATAAAAAATATACCGTGTATGGTGGTTTTATGATGGATAAAGCATTGGTTAATTATATTCAAAATGGCGATACAATTTATTTTTCGGGGCGTACACCACGTTCTGGTCGCCTGGACTGGGAATCTGTTTCTGGTGTTGGTACTAAAAGTATATCGGATGTTTTGAATGCATATCATAAAAAAATAAATCGTTCGGGAATACAGATATATAAAACAAGATAAACAATGTTAACGACATCAGATTTTGATTTTGAATTGCCGGTTGAATTAATTGCATCGCATCCGTTGCCACAGCGTGACGCATCCCGCATGTTGGTGGTTGATGGTAACAATATTGTTGACGGGCATATTCGTGATTTTGTGGATTATTTGCAACCTGGTGATGTCGTTGTTTTCAATAATTCGCGTGTTATTCCGGCGCGTTTTATGGCATCTGGACACGAGATTACATTGCATACTGCATCTGACGATGGTTGTTGGTGGGGACTGTGTAAAAAGTTTGGTAAAATCAAAATCGGCACAGAATTATTACTGGACGATGGTACTGCGGTTGTTGTTACGGACAAAGATGATGACAGTGGCTTGAAATTAAAATTTCTGTGTGATGATATTTTTGCGGTTTTGGATTGTGTTGGCAAAATGCCGTTGCCACCATACATGAAACGCGAAGAACAATCAGACGATCGTGAACGTTATCAAACGGTATATTCATCGCCATTGGGTTCGATGGCGGCGCCGACGGCGGGCTTGCATTTTACGGATGATTTATTACAGAAAATCGAACAGCGTGGTGCAAAAATTGTAAAGGTAACATTGCATGTTGGCGCGGGCACATGGATGCCTGTAAAAACCGAAGATTTATCTGAACATAAAATGCACAGTGAATGGTGCTGTATTACCCCAGAACAGGCAGAAATAATAAATAATGCGAAACGCGTAATTGCCGTTGGTACAACTTCTATGCGCACATTGGAAAGCGCGGCGCAAAATGCGCCTGATGGCATGCGTGTTGCCCCGATTTGCGCAAACACATCTATATTTATTACGCCGGGCTATAAATTTCGTGCGGTTGATGTTTTGCTGACAAATTTTCATCTGCCAAAATCAACATTGTTTATGTTGGTTTCTGCATTTACTGGTTTGCCAGAAATGAAATCTGCATACAAACACGCGGTGGATGAAAAGTACAGATTTTTTAGCTATGGCGATTGTTGTCTGTTGTTTAAAAAGGATGCTTAATGCGGTACGAACCAACATTACATAAATTATCAAATGGTGTTACAGTTATTCTGGATCCCATGGAACTGGAAACAACCGCGGTCAAGGTTTATTTTAATACAGGTTCGCGTGATGAATTACCGCACGAGTATGGATTGACACACTTTTGTGAACATATGTTATGCAAGGGAACAAAGCGTTTCCCATCAAAGCGTGAAATTGATGATTATTTTGATTATCATGGTGGCGTGCGTAATGCGTCAACCGGCATATCATCTCTGTCTTTTTATGGCCGTATTTTGGCAAAAAATGCAAATATCTTGATTGATTATATTGGTGATCAAATACAAAACTCATTGTTTGACCCCGACAAGATAGAAATAGAACGTCGTGTTGTATGTGATGAATTGCGTCGTGCATTGGATAATCCCGACCGTAAATTTGATGATTTTATGTCTGAAACATTGTTTGGTGGTGCGACATTTTCAACCCGTAATTTGGGTAATGTTGAAAACATTATGTCATTTAGTCGCGAACAAATGCTGGAATTTTTATCACGCAGGTTGTCTGCGAAAAATTGTATTATTGGCATATCTGGGCGAATTATTGACACTGCGTCCGTATTACAGTGTCTGGAAGATGCGTTTGGTTTTTTGCCGACACACGATGTGTCAAAAAACACACTTATAAATTACACGCCGACTGTTGCGCATAATTCGATGCCAGATAAACAAAATATCAAATTGCGTATTTTGTTCCCAGATATTTGTGATTCAATATATGAACACAGATTTAATGCGTTCTGTGTTGGGCGTTTTGAACGATATATGAAAAAAGAAATCGCAAATGTTTTGCGTCAAGATAATGGACTGGTTTATGGTTTTTCTGGGTTTGGCGTTGGAAACCTTGATTATACCTGGAACGGTTTTTCGACCCAGACATCCGCAGAAAATATTGCCAAGGTAACACAATTAATTGCCCAGACGGCATATAGAATATATACAGATTTGCCAATCACAGCCCAAGACCTTGACAGGTATAATCGCAAAGATCGTTTGGATGATGCAGATTGGCTGGAATCTGCAACAAGGCGTTGTGATAAGTTGATTAGTTTCTATCGTGATTATGGTCGTATTTATGATTTTTACGATACTGTCCAGATGATGGACAGCATATCTGTCGCAGATGTATTGCAGAATTCGCGTGGGTATTTTGATGGCGCGATGTCAATCATTACCCAGGGCACAGATTTTGATTCTGATTTGCAACAGATATGGCAAGATAATTTTAAATAATGGGGTAAATAAACATGTCGTTAAAATTTAATTTAATCGCAACAGATGGAAACGCCCGTCGCGGCAGTGTTGAAACGGCACACGGTACATTTCAGACACCTGCATTTATGGCGGTTGGTACGGCTGCAACGGTCAAAGCGCTGACCATGGACCAGGTTGCCGCAACTGGCACCCAGGTTATTTTGGGAAATACCTATCATCTGATGATGCGCCCAGGCGGTGATTTGGTTGAACAAATGGGTGGATTACATAAATTTGGCGGTTGGCATGGTCCTATTTTAACAGACAGTGGTGGTTTCCAGGTAATGAGTTTATCAACCCTGACAAAAATGAGCGAAGAAGGCGTTCAATTTACATCGCACTTTGATGGCGGCAAAAAACACTTTTTGCGTCCCGAAGATTCTGTACATATTCAACATCAGTTGGATTCTAATATCACAATGGTGCTGGACGAATGTTTAAAATTGCCTGCGGAACGTGCGCGTGTTGAAAAAAATGTTGATATGGTGACCCGCTGGGCAAAACGCAGCAAAGACGCATTTATTGACAGACCTGGTTACGGTATTTTTGGTATTGTCCAAGGGGCAGATTTTCCAGACTTGCGTGAAAAGTCTGCACGTGAATTGACTGCAATCGGTTTTGATGGATATGCAATCGGCGGTTTGGCCGTTGGCGAACCGCAATCTGTTATGTTTGATATGATTGCGACGACTACACCACTGTTGCCAACGGACAAGCCAAGGTATTTAATGGGCGTTGGAACACCACTTGATATCTTGGGGGCTGTTGAACGTGGTGTTGATATGTTTGATTGTGTTATGCCAACACGTGCTGGTCGCACCGCCCAGGCATTTACCAGACATGGTACAATGAATATGCGTAATGCAAAATTCAAGGATGATTCACGCCCGCTGGATGACAAGTGCGGATGTCCTGCGTGCAAATTGTCGCGTGCATATATTCATCACTTGATAAAGTGCAATGAAATTTTGGGCGCAACATTATTAACGCAACATAATTTATGGTTCTATCAAGATTTGATGCGCGATATCAGAACATCAATCGAACAGGGTAGATTTGCAGAATTCAAAAATGAATTTATCAAGAATTATACAGGAGATAATGGTGGCTTATGTTAAATTGAGTGCAGATGATATAATCCTGGCGCATCGTTATATTCGTGATGCAGACTACTACAAGGTTTATATACTGTTTTGTCGTACGGATATAAACAAACCAAATCTTTGGAATTTGATACCCAGCACAGATGTTGTTGTAATTGGTAATAGTTGGGGAGAATGTCAGCTATATAATCATGCAATCGAGGAAATAAAAAAGATTCAGGAATACAAATATCCCAAGATTAAAGAGGTCAAGGCGACGTTGGCATCAGAAATTGACCAGTTTTATAAAATGATTAATGCGTTGCATCATAGTGATAAAAGTAAATAAATTATTGCAATTTATCACGACAAATGTTTAAAATTCTTACATAACGCAAAGGAGTTTTTTTATGGCCAGAAAATCAAAAGAACTAGAAGTTATTGATATGGGCGGCGCCAAGACGGTAAAAAAGAAACAATCTGTTATTACATGGACCAAGCGGACTTTTTCAATTATAACGATTGTTTGGTTTGCTTTATTAATCTGGGTGCCATTACATGTAAAAGACACTTATTCTGGTCCGATAAAAAAATCCATTGTTGTATCAATGTTTTTTGATTTGCAGAAAAGTATTGTTAAACAGTACGAGGCATTGTTGGACGGTGTTGCAGATTCTATCAATTTGGAAAAACCAATTTCTGTCGCCATTGACAAGGTAAAATTGGCAGAACAGGCGGTGGATAAGGTAACAGATACAACGGCCGCGGCAAAGAAACAAACGGCCCAGGCATCAGAAACAACATCAGGGGTAAAAAAATTAACAGGCTTTGCCAAGATGTTTGGCGCCAAAACAGATGGTGTTGACAAGGCTGTTGCCGAAGTGGACAAAGGAATTGCAAAAACAAATGAAGCGATTGCAAGTGTTGATGATACTGCTGCGAAAATTAATGCGCAATTGGATCGGATTAAAACAAATCTGACAACGGTCGCCCAAACCGAAGTAGATAAGATGCTGGACAGTGCAATAAAAACAGCGCTGGATAAACAGTCTGGTGGTTTGGGAACGACATTGCTGACAAATTATGGTGTTGAACATGTTTATCCTTGGCGTCCATCCAGTTGGCCTGTTGCAACCAAGATATACAATGATTTATCTAAATCAGATGTATCAACAATTACAATTATCACGCGTACCGTGGACCAGTATTTTGGTTATGTTGCATGGGGACTGGTAATTGCAGTATGGGCGGCCGGTTTATATTTGTGGTTCTTGATGTTTGGCAAGGCCAAGGCAATAATCAAGCCATTTAATGTATGTCCGCGTTGTGGCCATACATATGCGGACAAGCGTACTGCAATGGGATTGTTAAAGGTCTTTCAACCATGGACTTGGTTTTAATATAACAATTGTGACAAGCCAAGTTGTTGATATTTGTATTCCGGTCAAACGAATTACATCGTCAGCCAATGGCGTTACAATTTTAGAAAAATACAGTAAAAACACCCATCTTTTCGGATGGGTAATTTTTTTTAAAAAAAGTGCTTGCATTTATATTTTATATATGTCAATATATACCACGCAATGCGAGCGTAGCTCAGTTGGCTAGAGCGCAACCTTGCCAAGGTTGAGGTCGAGGGTTCGAGC
>JAZQGC010000007.1:0-30147 GCA_045539815.1 Candidatus Enterousia sp.
ATAAGAACTTTTGTTTGTTCTGGGATTTTGGCATACATCAATGCTGTCCTACCGTCATTGTCTTTTGCATTGACGTCAGCCCTGGCATCGATAAGTACTTTTGTTTGTTCTGGGGTTTTAGCGTACATTAATGCTGTCCGGCCGTTATTGCTTTTCGCGTTGACGTCAGCCCTGGCATCGATAAGTACTTTTGTTTGTTCTGGGGTCTCGGCATACATCAAAGCGGTTTTACCATCCTCGTCCATTGCATTGACGTCAGCCCTGGCATCGATAAGTACTTTTGTTTGTTTTGCTGTTTCGGCATACATCAAAGCAGTTTTGTTTAATATATCTTTTGCGTTGACATCAGCCCCGGCATCAATAAGCAATTTTGTTTCTTCTGGTGTTTTTGCAAACATTAATGCGGTACCGCCACAACAATCCCTTGCGTTGACATCAGCCCCGGCATCGATAAGTAATTTTGTTTGTTCCGGTGTTTTTGCAAACATTAATGCGGTATCGCCACAACAATCCTTTGCATTGACGTCTGCCCCTGCATCGATAAGAATCTTTGTTTGTCCTGCGTTTTTTGCACGCATCAATGCTGTTTGTCCCCAAAAATCCTTTGCATTAACATCTGCCCCCGCGGCAAGCAGACGGGCGGTCTTGATTGCAGATTGTGCCCTTATCAATTTTTGGTTCAGATTGTTCCTGTCATCCATAATGACTCCTCTTTTTTTATCACGACTTAACGTGATTTTGGCGAATTTTTTATTGCTATTGATTTTAATGTGTTTTCTGGTTTTTGCGCCAAAGTTACCTTTGTCTCTGTGTGAACTTTTTTCGCCGCATTCAATAAAAAATCTTTTTGTTTCACCGTCTTGGCGTATATAAAAGCATTTCCGCCAAAACAGTCTCTTGCATTCACATCAGCCCCGGCATCGATAAGTGCTTTTGTTTGTTCTGGGGTTTTTGCATTTATTAATGCCGTGGTGAAAGAATTGCTTTTTGCGTTCACATCAGCCCCGGCTTTGATAAGTACTTTTGTTTGTTCTGGGGTTTTAGCGTACATTAATGCGGTACCGCCAAAACAGTCTCTTGCATTGACGTCAGCCCTGGCATCAATAAGTACTTTTGTCTGTTCTGGGGTTTTAGCGTATATTAATGCGGTACCGCCAAAACGGTCCCTTGCATTGACGTCAGCCTTGGCATCGATAAGTACTTTTGTTTGTTCTGGGGTCTCGGCATACATCAAAGCGGTTTTACCATAGTCGTCCCTTGCATTGACGTCAGCCCTGGCATCGATAAGTACTTTTGTTTGTTTTGCTGTTTTGGCATACATCAAAGCAGTTTTGTTTAATATGTCTTTTGCGTTGACATCAGCCCCTGCATCAATAAGTACTTTTGTCTGTTCTGGGGTTTTTGCATACATTAATGCGGTACTGCCACAACAATCCTTTGCATTGACATCTGCCCCGGCATCGATAAGTAATTTTGTTTGTTCCGGGGTCTCGGCATACATCAAAGCTGTCACATTATATTCATCCTTTGTGTTTGCATCTGCCCCCGCGGCAAGCCAATGGGCGGTTTCATTTGCTGTTTTTGCCTTTATCAATTTTTGGTTCAGATCGTTCATAATAAATCCATTGTTTATCAAGGTTAAGGGCATTTATTTAAATTAATTGTAGTACAAAAGATAAAAAAGTCAACTTGATTCTGATGGTGTTGATTACAGAAAAAACAAAGAAATGTGGACAGGTTGTGATTGCGTATTGTAAGTTATACAATTCGCACAATAATACGATTCCCAAATAAAACATTGCATTTTGTTTATGTTGTTGTATAATAAGAACATGTTGTTAAGAAAATATATCTTTTCTGTAAATGTATGTTGGCGCATCGCCGCCTAGGGTATTTTTTGCGCCCCGCCCATGGGAATTATAATTTTGGGCTTTTAATTTCAAGATAAAAACATTAAAATAACATACAAGAAAAGGTAATTATTATGTCAAATACACAAGAAATCGTTTTAACAGGTATTAAACCAACTGGGACACCGCACTTGGGTAATTATGTTGGTGCATTAAAGTCATTAATTGAACAGTCGCAAACACATAAAACATTTATGTTTATTGCGGATTTACACGCATTGAATTTGATTCATGATGCAAAATTAATAAGGCAATATACACATGAAATAACTGCATTATTGGTTGCGCTGGGGTTAAACTTGGACAATGCGGTATTGTTTCGTCAGTCTGATATCGATGAAATCTATCAATTAAATACATTGTTGATGAACATAACGCCCAAGGGGTTAATGAACCGTGCGCACTCTTACAAGGCCGCAATGGACAGAAATATTGCCGCCGGTGAAGATGTTGATGCGGGTATTAATATGGGTTTGTACACATACCCAATTTTAATGACTGCGGATATATTGCTGTATAATTCTGATATTGTGCCTGTTGGCGCGGACCAGAAACAGCATGTTGAATTTGCGCGTGATATTGCGGGATATTTCAATAAAACATATGGTGAAACATTTAAACTGCCAACACCTGTGATTGGTCGTGATACGGGGATTATCCCTGGTCTGGACGGCAGAAAGATGAGCAAGTCTTATGATAACACAATTCCGCTGATGGCACCGGAAAAAGAATTGAAAAAGAAAATTATGCGTATTATCACAGATTCTAAAACACCAGAAGAGTCAAAGAATCCTGATGAATCCACAATTTATCAGTTGTATAAACATTTTGCGTCTGAATCTGAAATCGCAGAATTTGCTGAAATGTTTCGTGCGGGTGGTATGGGGTATGGTACCGCAAAAACCATATTGTTTGAACGGATTAATTCCGTCTTGTCTGGACCACGCGCAGAATACGAACGTTTAATGGCAAATCCGGACCAAATTGAACAAATTTTGAAACAGGGGGCAGAACGTGCAAAAACTGTGGCAATGGAAACTTTGGGGCGTGTAAAACGTGCAATGTTGGGTTAATTTTTATAACAGGAGAGAGAATATGAAAAATCCACTTATGTTTATTGGCGTCTGCATGGCGATTTTGTTTTTGTCTGTTGTAACATTTGGTATAACGGATACGAACCTGCCAATTCGTACAATATCGGTCAGTGGCGAATGTTTAACAACCGCACCGCGTGACAAGACCGCGATTACATTGCGTGTAACCGCATTGGCAGATACGGCATCCCAATCCATGCATAATGCGTCTGTTCAAATGTCAGAAATTACAGATTATTTAAAAACGCAACCTGTGCAATTACAAACAACCCAATTTAATTCCTATGAAAAGACAGAATGGAATCGTGAAGAACAAAAATCCATCACATTGGGTATTGAAACCACCATCGCAATAGAGGTATCGGCAAACAGCGTATCGGAAATAGAACAAATTTTATCGCAATTTGCAGATAAACCAAACGTGTATTCTGAAAATCTGCGCATGTACACCAGTCCAGATGTCTTAAAACCAATAATGGAACAGTGTTTATCCGTTGCGGTTGAAAATGCGCGCGCCCGTGCAAATGCGTTGGCGTCTGGGGATAACAAGCGGGCAGGGCGTTTAATATCTGTATCGTATAACACAAATACGGATGATTCTGCTGTGCCAACAAATGGTTTATTACGCACCAAAATGATTACTGCGTCTGCTGCGGATGGGGCAGCTGGGACGATTGTTACCCGCGACAGTGATGTAACCGTATCTGTATCTGCTGTGTTTGAAATCAAATAAGGACCCAGATGAACGATATTTTGACAGATTTTTTGTATTATTTAACGCATACAAAACATTATTCTGCGAATACTGTTTCTGCCTATGAAGCAGACATTACAGATTTTTTATCTTTTTATGATCGTTTTAATGATGGCGTGTCATCTTTGTCTGATTTGTCGCGCGCGGATACGATATGTTTTCGTTCGTATTTGGCGGACAGACAGCGTCGCGGTTTATCTGCTAAATCCACAGCGCGCGCATTATCTGGATTGCGTGGATTTTATAAATATTTGGCGCATAATCATGGTATAAAAAATGATGCCATCGGCATTATTTCTTCGCCCAAGGTTCCGCGTAAGTTGTCCAAGGCCATCGAGCCCATTGATGTCCAACATATGCGTGGTGCAATTCGTGACATTGATTCGCATCAGCCGTGGTTGGCTGCGCGCGATTGGGCATTGGTGTTGCTGTTGTTTGGTTGTGGGCTGCGCATATCCGAAGCGTTATCTTTGCGCAATGGCGATATCGTTGGTCGCCCAGATGTCTTGCGTGTCTTCGGCAAAGGTGGCAAGTTTCGTTTGGTTCCTGTATTGCCTGTGGTTTGGGACGCAATTGACAGATATGTGTCTGTTCGTCCTTTTTTTGATGATGCGTCGGATGTCTTGTTTCGCAGTGTTCGTGGATTGCCAATGTCGCCCCGCATGGCGCAGAAAGTCATTGAAAACCTGCGTAATTATTTACAATTACCTGATTATGTAACCCCGCACGCATTGCGTCACACATTTGCCACCGCATTGTTATCAGGTGGGGCAGATTTGCGCACATTACAAGAACTGTTGGGGCATTCATCACTGTCAACGACCCAGTTGTATACGCGTGTTAATATGTCTGAAATTGCTGATATTTATGCGCATGCGCACCCGCGCGCCCAGGATTAAAGAATTTTTTCCAATCCCACCAGATTTACGCCACAGCGTTTTGCATAGTTTTGCGCGGCACCAAACTTGTGCGCCAGGTGCATTGCACTGTGTGCATCATCAGATACAAACATTGGTATATTATATTCGGCACACATTTTCATAATTCTTGGGGCAGGGTGCGGAAAAGGTTGCTCTTCTGTATACAATGCCGTATTTATTTCAATGGGTAACTTTTGTTTGGCGATAACTTCAACAGTTTCGCGTTCTAAATCCATCCATTTTTCTTCGGTACCCATATTTCTGCGTCTGGGCAGGTCTAAATGGGCAATAATGTTGCACAATCCAGACTTTGCAACATATTGAATTTGTTTCCAGTATGCCTTGATCAAGTTATCAGCCATTTCTGGTGTTGCACGCATAATGTCATACATATTGTAAATTTTACCATCATATTCAATAAAGTGTGCAGACCCAATGACATAATCTGGCTTTAATATATCCAGTGTTTTTCTAAAATTTTTCTTCCAATCATCACCAAAAAATATATCTACTTCCATTCCGCGCAGAATATTTATCTTGTATTGTGTGGCAATGTGTTCCAGTTCTTGTTGTTCTTTCAAGAAGTGTGAAGTAGTTTTTTGGAAATCTGTGTTATAAATATTTGCATGCGTGCTTTGTTTTAGTTTTTTATACAATTCAGTATTTTCAAATTTTGGGTTTACGATAAAGTGATCAGAAAAACCGATGATTTTAAAGCCTTGTTTTGCGGCATGCGCGGCCATTTCCTGTGGTGTGTTTTTACCATCAGAAACAGTTGTATGTGTATGAATTGTAAAATTTTGGCTCATTAAAAACTAACCTTTGGTGCAACTTTTTCAGCATCGTCGATTTCAAACATTTTTTCAGTTTTAATACCGAATATATTTGCAACGATATTTGATGGGAATTGTTCTATTTGTGTATTCAGTCCCATCACCACGGTATTATAGAATTGTCTGGCGGATTGAATTTTTGTTTCTGTATCGCTTAATTCCTGTTGCAGTTCCAAAAAGTTTTGATTTGCCTTTAATTCTGGGTAATTTTCTGCGACTGCAAACAGACTTTTTAATGTTTGGCTGATTTTATTTTGTGCATCTGCGCTGTCTGGTCCGTTTGCGTTCATTGCATTTGCGCGTGCCTGCGTTAATTCGGCCAGTGTTTCTTTTTCGTGTTTTGCGGCCCCGCGTACAGTTTCAATCAGATTGGGAATTAAATCATATCTGCGTTTTAATTGTGTGTCAACGGTTGCCCATGCCTCGCGCACCTGATTTTTTCGTGCAATCAGTCCGTTATAAACAGCGATAAAATATAAAACCAATACAGCGATTACAGCAATTGTTGTCCACATATCATATTCCTTTGTTTATGTTAAGCACATGTATTGTAGTACAATAAATTGAAAAATCAAACAACGATATCGTTATTGCAATCATTTTCTGTTTAGGTTATAATTACCATGTCGTCGGGTGTTTCGGCGATGGGGTGTCAGAACCCGTTCATACGCGTCAATGGTACGATGGCGCGTCATATGGCGCGTTTTTTGTGTTTTTGATGAAAGAAACTCCTGCCTTTTTGGTCAGGAGGGCTTGCGAATATATTGAATAGCGGCACAATTCGTATGATTGTTCTGAACCTCCTGACCACCCGATTTTTCTGGTGGTTTTTTATGTGGGGGAAAAATGAAAAAATTTTTTATTGTAATATTATGTTTTTATCCATTGTTCACATTTGCCCAAACAATGTGCGTTCGCGACCGCAGTCTGGTTATTTCGCTTGATGGTAATATTAATGGAGAATCTTCCGGTAGAAATATTGACGAATCTATCTGGTGGGTCGATTATCCATATGGTCGTGTTTATGGCGAGGCTACTATGCTATCAGAAACAGAAGGGTTAGGACAAACTGTTTTAGGTAGATATTATGGTGCAGGTGAATACGAAAATAGATTGATTAATGCAGAACCGGGCTTAGATGGTCTTGACGCCGATGGAAATGAACGTAAATATTGTTGGTGTCGCATGACGCATTCTGCTCAATCAGCATGGGTGTTAAGCGCTACAAATACAACAATTAAAGGTTGTTTATCTTATTGTCAAAATAATATGGTCGACAACCGTTATTACGGCACGGCAGTACGCAAATCAATATTTGGTTCTGTTGGACTGTAAAAAAAAATCCCCAAATTGGGGATTTCTTTATTAACAACCGCCTGTTACATTACCAACGATTTTTGAAATAGAAATATCTTTGTGTAACAAGAAATCATATTCACAATTACCGGATTTGTAATGACCCATACATGCAGACAATGTTAATACTGCAAACAATGCCAAGATTAATTTTTTCATGTTTTCTCCTTTTTGTGTTGGTTCACACATGTATTTTACAGGAAAAAAAGCACAGTTTCAATATTTATATAATATTTTTTATCCAATGAATTTTCCATCCACAAACAAATATTGCGTCAAATCGCGCATCCCCCATCCAGCGATTTTTTATAATAAATGTTTCCGCACTGCGGCGCAGGCGCCGTGCCTGGGGCGGGGTAATTGCATCCCATGCGGTTTTAATATCTTTGCGTTTTTTTACTTCGATAAAGATAAGTGTATTTTTTCGTTTTGCGATAATATCAATTTCAGCGCGATTTGTATTTCGACCTGTGATATATCGTTTTGATATTATTTTATATCCGTGTGCCCGCAAATAAGTCCGTGCAATAAATTCGGCCCATACGCCTTTGTCATAACTGGTCCTAGAACGCATATGGTTTTGCCTTAAAGTTTTTGCGTGCCCCTTGGACATTGCGTGCCTGGTCTGTTGCGAACGCCCCATTATCAACCAGGTCCAACGCACCATAATATGCAATCATCATTGGATCGTATGAATTCGTGCTGGAAATCCACTTGTCATTACCAGAATTTGGTGTTCCGTATTTATCTAAAACGCTTTGCCAAAATGCCAGAATTTTATTTTCGCGTTGTTTTGCAAATTTTTCATGTGCGCCTTCTTGTTCATTTACATCATTGTTATAAATGACGCGCCACACCTTGTTATCTGTTGCGTTGCTGGTAAAGTACACAACGATTGTTTCACCCGTATTTTCACGCAGCATATGCAATTCAGATGCATACATTAATCCACGATTTTGTGCCAGACTATTTATACATTTTTCCAGTTCTGTTGGTGCGACAATACCCTGGTTTCTGCACTCGTAATCCAGATTATATTTCCAATCCTTATGAATTGTGTATATCAAGCTGTTGTTTTTTCGTGGTGTATATAAACTCTTGTTTTTAAAGAACAATGTTTGTACATCTTCAAACGGCATCCCCAACATAATGCCCGCGATATCAAAAGAAGTGACACTTGCCACATCTGCGCCACTGTTTAAATCGACACTTTCCATTGTTATATCAGCATCACCGCTGTCCATGATTGCAAAGTTTTCAAAATCCATTGAATCATCGTTACCGAACGCGGGCATCGCGCCCCATATCAATATTGCAAACAAGATGCACATTTTTTTTATCATCTTATCACCCGTTTATTTTTAATAAGTGCCGATATCCAGTACACCAAAATGAAACATTGCGACCGGATCACCGCCATTTTCCAAGAATTTTTCAGGGCTTTTTCCACCGATTTCCGTTGGTGTTTTTGCACTAAATTCAATATTCATATACACAACACCGCGTTCTGTTTTTGGTGTTATTGTGAAATCGTTCGGCTTTTCCCAGGTTTTTAATTCATATTCCACATGTAAATAATTCGGTGACTTTGGCGCCTGCATCACCCCCAGCAAAGAAACCGTTCTTAACATATTTTTTTCTGCCATTGATTGAATTTCTGGTGCAACATTTTTCTGCCATTTTTCGAATACTGCCTCTTGGCACAGTTTGGGTAACGCGTTACGTCCTTCGATGCGTTGCGTAACATTTTCTGTATTTGGGATTACATAAAAATATTCTGTCAGATATCGTTGTATCAGAATATCGCGTACATTTTGCATACCGTATTCCTGGGGTGATAATGGCGCCCCCGGACGTTTGGTATAATTTTCTTCTGGTTGAAAGAAGTATGTTTCCACGGTTGTTTTCTGGCCGACATCAAAGATTGCGCCCGCAAAGAACAGTGCCGCAAACATCAGCAACAATAACAACAATCCCGATAAAGATAAAAACACCTTATTCATCAGTTTATTTTATATGCGTTCAAACTGGCGACATAATACCCCATTGTTTGTGGATAATTTTCTGTATCTTTCATAACCGTTACATATATCAGCAACTGTACAGGCGGCATTGCGTTTGATATCAGTGTTGCATTTACCTGCCATATATTACCTGTTTCTGCGGATGAACCGATTTGTATCAGGTGCACCGAATTTTCATCCAGCATATGTTGCACATTATTTGCCACCAATGCTTGATACTGTGGGACAACATTATTAATAAATTCATTAAATGTTGTTTCATCTGTATTACAGAATATATCACATTGGTGCAATTTTTTTGTTGCCTGTGCGTCTGCTGTGCATTCAGACTCGCGCGAACAAGATTGCCACAGTGCATTATTTATATCTGCGTCCCCAGAAATCAAAAACCAGTTTTGTATAAATTTCGTAATCAGTGATTCTTGCAGTGTCTGGTCAGTTGTCATTGTCTGATATTCATGATGCTTATGTCCGACCAGTTCCCATTGTCCTGTAATATTATTAATGGATACCAAAAAGGGATGAACGCGTACCGATTTTTGTGCCCACAAGATTAACCCACATGTAATCAGAATTAATAAAAACACCACCATTATTGCAACAGACACAGAACGGGAAACGGCGATGCGTTTGCCCGCGGGAAATGCCGGTGTTTCAAATTCGTCTGGGTATTTCAACGGTTGCCCCCATCAGCGGTCTTTGTTATGCCTGATAAACCATTATGCACGCACAAGGACTAAGTTTTAATTCATTTGTATCATATCCAACCCCGACTGGTTCACGATCATAAACCTGACCACAGCCGGCCAAACAAAGTGCAACAAAAAATCCAAGAATAAATTTTTTCACTTTTTACTCCTTCCTTTTTATGGATTATAAGAAAAAATCATATGCACCGTCAAGATTAAAACTGTGTTTCAAATGACAACAAGAATCGTTGTTCACGGTCATATTCTGTCATCTTTAATGGCCAACCCCAACTGAAATTCATTGGTCCCATTGGGGTGTTCCAATAAATACCGACCCCAGCAGATGTTCTGATATTGTCATCAATATAATTTTCACGTGTTATATTTCCATATGTAAATGTATCTTCGGCCTTGGGTGGTTTTCCCAGTACGCCATAATCCATAAATACAAAACCTTTGATTTGATATTCATCAGGGATAAAGATTGGGAAATTCAACTGTGTGGAACCGTTAATTTTCCACATCCCCCCCAGTGCATATGTTGGATTTGCCCAGTTTCGTGAACCGACACCCGCGACATCAAACCCGCGCAGGCTTTCCCCGCCCAAGAAATATCTGTAAACGCGTGATACATAATCGCCACCAATTGGCTGGATATATCCAAAATCCAATGATGAACGTAACTGCCATCTGTCGTCCCAGAAATTAACCATACCGATAATATCGCCGCTGTATCTGATATAACTTTCAGTACCACCAAAACCTGTATATGACAATCCTAAATTCGCCACAACGCCAGTATGTGTATTTTGTTCAAAATTTGTATCCAGATTATGATATCTGAAATTTGTTCCCAGTGTGTACAGGTTTGCCTTTTGCCATCCACCGGGCACCTGGATATCATAATTCTGGTCAAATGATGCAGACAGTCTGACATTTTGCGTCCAGTGATCTGTCAGGCGCCATCCCATGCGTCCTGCAATTGTTAACGAATCACGATCGTATCCCAAACTGCCCAACGAAGAATAATCATACATTGTATAAGATACATCAAATCCCCCGGACAACTGGCGGCCAAACAGATATGGTTCTGTAAAGCTGAACAGGGCCTGTTTCTGATATTCTGCGATTGAACCGCGTATTTGTACAATTTGACCGCGTCCCATAAAGTTATTTTCGGTAATTCCCGCGTCAACCATAAATCCGTTTATATTTGACCATCCAAAACCGCCTGATAATTCACCGGTTGGTTGTTCTTCTACCTTGATGTCCAGGTTCATCATATTTGAATCTGCAACACGTGTTGGCACCATCTGAACATCTTTAAAGTAACGTGTGCGCATTAATTTCTGTCGGCCTTCTTCAATTGTCTGCAACGAGAACGGATCACCACTGCGCATAGGTATCAGTTGTTCAATCACGGAATCAAATGTTCTGACATTGCCCAATATATTGATAGTATTCAAATATATACGATTAGTTTTTTGTATTTTAAAATTCAAATCAATTGTTTTTGTATCATCGTTTTTTGTTGGTATTGGTTCAACATTTATAAATGCATAACCATAATCGGCAATTTTGCTTCTTAATTTAGATATTGTATCTTCTACTTCGTCGATATTATATACATCGCCATCGTCCATAACGATAACATCGTTCAAAACATCTGTTGGTATATCTTCAAAAGGATTATCAATTGTTAATTTACCAAAGTTATATTTTGGACCTTCTTCAACGGTGAACACAACAGAATAATATTCGCGCGATGGCGTAAATGTTCCTTTGATATCTTTGACGACAAAATCAACATATCCATTACGCAAATAGAATTGACGCAACATTTGTCCATCGTATTGGATTCTGTCTTCATCAAAGGTATCAAATTGATTCATCAACAGCCACCATGCATGTCTGCGCGACAGAATTTCATTACGCAATTTTGCGTCATTAAATTTTTCGTTTCCTTCAAAAGATATCTTTTTTATCCATGTTGGATGACCTTCGGTAATTTCGTATACAACATTTACACGATTATCATTCAGTTCTATTTTTTTTGGTTCTATTTTTGTCCCAAAGAATCCTTTGCGTTGATATACAGTCAGCATTCTTTGAACATCCGCCCCAATAACAGATTCGTTATAAGAATTGCGTTCTTTTGTTTTTATTTCTTTTTTCAAATCATCTGTTGAAATCTCATCATTTCCTTCAACTGTAACCATATTGATAACAGGTGCCTCTTGGACATTGATATTCAATGTGTTGCCGTTCATATTTACATTTATCTTGGAAAAATAACCACTTTCTTGCAGTTTTTTTGCAATTTCATTTGTGCGCATTGGTCCGACATTATCCCCAACCTTGACATCAGCCAAGATTCGCACAGATTCATCATCCATACGCTGATTACCATTAACATCAATGCGTGACACACTTGCTGCATATGTGGGCAGCGACACAAATACAGATAAGATTGTAAATAAAGAAACTTTTTTCATCTTTGTCTTGCTTGTTTTATATTTGTTATTTCGTATCTAAAAACTAATTTTTGTATACATTGTTCCATCAATTGTTCTTGCGTTAAATCATTGTCAACCAGCATCATAATATCATTGATTTCCACCAATACACTTTGTTGCCTTTGTACGGCCATTTCGCGTGCCCGTGCTATGGTTTGTTCAACAGTATGCCCAACAACAGAATTTAAAACAATCATTTGATTAACCTTTTTAGCTTAAACCGAACACCCGTGCCAAATCATTCCACATTGTCAGTATGAACAGCCCCAGGATTAAAATCCACCCCAGCATGATAACCATTTCCATGCCGCGTCCCTGTAATTTTTTACGTGTAACAGCTTCGATAACCAGGATTAACAGATATCCACCATCTAATACTGGTAATGGTAACAGATTTAATACCCCCAGATTAACAGACAATAATGCTATTAAACTTAACAATGTAAAAAATCCCGCCGCCATTGCCGCCCCAGAATATTGGGCAATTGTGATAAAAGACCCCAGCTGCTTGGACGAGCGTTCACCCGTTACAATTTGTTTCAGCACAACCAACAATGTTTTTGATTCATAATATGTTTTTCGTGCGCCACTGTACATTGCCTGAAACAAGTTTTGTTTTTTTGGATCTGCGCGTTTGCTGCCGTCTGCAACCATACCCCATGTTTCTGCGGGCGACAATTTTACAGTAACCAGTTTATCGTTACGTGCAACAATAACATTTGCATCGCGTCCCGACGCCAATTCTTTGGCCAGAACAACCTCGCCCCAATTGGATATATTTTCATCGTCTATTCTGACGATTGTATCACCTGCCTTGACGCCTGCATTAAACGCCACGCTTTCCTGGATAACCTGTCCGACAACAGGTAATTGTGAATTTGCGACCAATCGCGGTTGAAACATAAATAGGGAAGTATAAATTCCCCACGCCAGAACAAAGTTCATTGTTACGCCGGCTGCGATAATAATAAACTGTTTCCACGCGGGCGCAGACAAATAATGCCCGTGTTTTTTTTCAGGGGATAATTCTGCAAATTTTTTACGGTTGAACATATCTTCTTGTCCGTATATGGACACATACCCACCCAATGGCAGGCATGCAATTTTCCACAATGTTCCGCGCTTGTCATGCCATTTTACGATTGCAGGTCCAAAACCAATTGAAAATGCGTCAACACGAACGCCGGCCCAGCGTGCCGCCAAAAAATGTCCCAGTTCATGAACAAATACCACCGCACCCAGAACAACCAACAGCGCAATAATTGTTAACAAAATCTGCATGTTCCACCTTCTTCCTTTACCATAAAAACTTAATTACATCATAATCAACCAGATTATTGGCAACGCATAAATCCACCCATCAAATCTGTCTAATAATCCACCATGTCCGGGAATTGTATTTGCAAAATCCTTGATACCGATTGTGCGCTTTACCCAGCTGGCAGTCAGGTCCCCATATTGCGATAACAATGAAACGCTGATTCCAATCCACATCAGTTGTGGCATAAAAACATCTGCGCCCAACAGGCCATACATAACAGACGCAAATGTTCCGCATAAAATACCAGCAATTTGTCCGGTCCATGTTTTGTTTGCGGACAATCTTTCCCACATTTTGTCGCCACCGATTAACTTGCCAAAGAACCATGCACCAATATCTGCGCTGCATATAATCAGCAATAACAATAATACAATCCATGGGCGTTGTGCGACATTATAAATTGCGCCCAACATCAGGCATAATAATCCCAAAAATGCCGCAAAAGAAATCCAATGTTTACGCACAATTGCCTTGTCTGCTTTGCCCAGGCATACAACAAATTCTGCAATCATCGCCAGTACAATTGCGCATCCCAGATATTTTATTGCGGGAATTCCAAAATATTGTGCCGTACCTGCGGCCAATGCAATAACAGCCATCAATATTGCTGCGATAATTCTTTTTTTTGTATTCGACATTGTGCGTCCTTTTTCTTATTTTTTGCCGGTATAGTTTTTCTTTTTTCCACCGCCAAACCTGCGATTTCTTTTTGCGAATTCGTCCAGTGTAAATTGCCACAGTTTTTCATTTTTTACCATATCTGGCCAATGTTGTGGTATGAACAGTAATTCTGCATATGCCAATTTCCATAACAGATAATTAGATATGCGGCTTTCGTTACTGGTTCTGACCATCAAATCAACGGGCAACAAATCGCCTGTATCTAAAAAAGTCTCAAATGTTTCGCGTGTTACATGTTCACCATTATCAATTGCGGCATTTACGGCGTTTACTATTTCGTCTTGTCCGCCATAGTTCAGTGCAAACACAACCGTACCACCTGTGTTTTCTGCGGATTCTTGTTCCAGTTTATCGCACATATTGGCCAGTTTTTTTGGCAATCTGTCGCGTGAACCGATGACACGATATCTCAGATTTTTCTGTAACGCATTTTTCAGATTTTTTTTCATTTCTGTATAGAACAGGTCCATCAAGAAATCAATTTCATCCTTAGAGCGATTCCAGTTTTCAGTTGAAAACACAAAGAAGGTAATCGTAGACACACCGCGTTTCATATACCAGTCAACCAGTGTTTCAAAATTAGCAATCCCCGCCCGGTGTCCCAACAGTGGTGGCAGACCGCGTTTTTCGGCCCATCTGCGATTTCCGTCGCAAATAAAGGCAATATGTTGGGGTACTTTTTCTGTGATAATATTTTCTTTCTTTCTGAAAATTTTAAACATGCTGCATAATCCCGATATGATGGTGTTTTTTCTTAGACAGACATAATATCTGCTTCTTTTTCTTTGGCCAATGCGTCAACTTCTGTGCCGCGTTTATCAAACACTTTCTGTAAATCGTCTTCGTATTTACGTTGATCGTCTTCCGAGATTTCTTTATCTGTTACTGCGCGTTTAATTTTATTCATTGCGTCTTGTCTGATGTTACGCATAGAAATTTTTGCTTCTTCTGCGTATTTTCCGGCCACCTTGGTCAGTTCGCGACGGCGTTCTTCTGTCAATGGTGGCATGTTCAGACGAATAACACCGCCAGCTGTCATTGGGTTTAATCCCAAGCCTGAATCACGGATGGCTTTTTCAACTGCGGGTGCATTTGTTATATCCCATACTGTAACAGACAATGTCTGATTATCTGGTGTTGAAACAGTTGCAACCTGATTAATTGGCATTTCAGAACCGTATACAGGAACGCGTACTGCGTCCAACAGATGCACAGACGCGCGCCCTGTACGCAGACCGGCATATTCGCCCTTTAATACTTCAATTGTCTGGGCTGTTTTCTGTTCTACTTCTGATTTTAATAATTGATAGTCCATAATATATTCTCCTTGTGTTAAGTCAGGTTAGCAAATTGATTCCAGACTTGGCAAGTATAAATATGTTTTTTTATTATACGGTTTTCATAAACTATTTTTTTATTTTAAATTGATTTGACATTTTGTATAAATAAGTATAGAATAGGTCGTCGCATGGGGTTGTAGCTCAGTTGGTAGAGCACTTGCATGGCATGCAAGGGGTCGTCAGTTCGAGTCTGATCAGCTCCACCAATTTTACTTATCGGCTTTGCCGATTAGGAAAATTGAGTGTCTCGCCGCAGCGATAGCAAAGGCGGACGGCAAGCACCAAGCGTAATTCTTATCGGCTTTGCCGACCAGAATAAAAGCAGGTCGTATAAAGACCCACAGTATGGCGGATGTAGCTCAGTTGGTTAGAGCGTTGGTTTGTGGTACCAAATGTCGCCGGTTCGAGTCCGGTCATCCGCCCCATTATAAAACGTCCCGTCAGGGGCGTTTTTCATTGATTTATTGCCTGTTTTATGGTATAATAATGCCTGTTCAGCAGACGACATTGGTCGTCTTTTTTATTGCCCGCATTTGCGGGTGTTTTTTTATGGAGAATAAAATGCAAATACCAAAATTTTTACAAGAACTGATATCATCGCCCGAATATGGCGATAAAAACAGCGAAACATATAAACGCGCAACCAAAGATATCTCCGTTCATCCAAACTGTCGCTGTTGGGTTGAAGAAATAGTGCTGGACAAAAACGGCAAGAAAATAAGCAGCAAGGTTTATAAAGGCCAAAAGCCAGAAACACAAAAGGTAACTGATATGAAATTTGAACAAGCGTACAATAAATTAAAAGAACCCGAAGGGGGATATACCGATGGCAAGAATCAACGAAAAGATGAACCAACCAACATGGGCATAAAACAAAGCACGCTGGACAGATACGCTAACAAGCATCCAGACAAAAATTTTCCAACAGATGTAAAATATTTAACAGCCGCACAAGCCAAAGAAATTTATAAAAACGAATATTGGGACAATACAAGAATCCCAGAAATCAAAAACGACAGAATACGTGATGCAGTTTTTGATATGAATGTGATGGGAGGTGCCGGGAAGACAGTTCAACGTGCACTAAATTCTTTCTTGGACGCGAATTTGGTTGTTGATGGCGCAATAGGCAACGAAACAATTAAATCCATAAATGCGATTCCCGATAACGCGGTCAACGAATTTATGGTCGCACTAAAATCTGAAAGAATAGATTACTTAAAAGGCACAAAAAACTGGGTGACGGCAAAAAACGGTTGGTTGAAAAGAGTAAATAAATACTAATTACTGTCTAATCCATACACCTTCAAGTGTTGCTTGTATGCCACAAAAGACGCTAAATGAATCTGCATTGATAAAATGCAGATTCATTTTATCTTCTGACTCCATTTGAAACAATATACCAACAGGAATAAAATATTCTGTATCTGTCTCTCTGTCATATTGATATTTTTTGCTGTTGTATTCTGCCTTATCTGCGCTGATTTTTATTTTACCTTCAACATCACAGATATGTAAATCGTACCAAGATTCCAATTTAAAATCACATGTTGTATCATCACAATCAAAAATTTCCATCACGCCACCAAAAACAGTGTCCTGGTCATTCAGATACCACTTTCCCGCCCACTTTTGGGTTGTGGTTTCACATTTTGCCGACTGATGAATCAGCATACAAGAACATAAAATGTATATAAAAAAACGCATGTTTCTGGTCATCAATATGTATTATATTGCTATGCATAACAGGTGTCAATTATGAAAAAATAGATTGCACAAAGGCAATTGATATTGATTTTTTATTATCTTCTTTGCCATACTGTATTGTATGAAAAGACTTGTCTTATTTTGTGTATTTTTGATTGGCTGTGTTCCCGCAGACAGCAAATCTTGCGAGTTCTGTGGAAAATGGTCTTTTGACCGATTTGAATATGCAGGATATATAACCGCTGATTGCGATGGGATGGCACAAAGTTATTATGAAAAAACTGCTGTTGAAATCAATGCTGCAAATATTATCCTTGGCGGTTATGATAATGACGAAAAAGCCCAAGAAATTTTGGTAAAAAAAGATACAGACACAACAGAAAAATTTTATGTTGCAAATACTGATTTGATATACATCCATTCAGATGGATGTAAGTTTTATTTTCAGCGAGATTAGCGGTTATTGATTTATCTGAATCAATTGTTCCAGGTATTGTTTGGCGGCATCGAATTTTGATGTCGCCGCATTTATCCCAATGATTGAACCGCACTGTGGATAACAAGAATCTGGGCGCTGAATATATGATGTCGCATCTGCGGCACTGTCTGTATATTGAATAAAATTATTCCACATGCTTTCATGGTTTTGTTTATATTTTGCTGTTATTATTTCTGAAACAATTGCCTTATAGCATTCCGTATGCGTGTCTATTGATTGTACAATTTCTATGGTCGTATTGGCACGTTTGCTGGCATTTTCGTATTCTGTATCACAACTTTGCATCATTGCAATATAATCAGATTTTGCAAAAGCGACGTGTGATAACGCAGTAAACACACAAAAAACAAACAATAACTTCTTCATACTTCAAATCTTATTTAGATTTATATTGTCTGTCAATGACATTATACACAGGTCACGTTGAATCAATCAGGAACGTTACACAACTTACTGGTATGATTTTTTATTTCCGCTAATACCTCGTTCAACAACGGACCTAAATCAAGCACTTGTTGCACGTTTTCGGGTAGAGGTGTGTCAAATTCGGGGCCCCATTATAAAACGTCCCATCTGGGGCGTTTCTTATTGATTTATTGCCTGTTTTATGGTATAATGCACGCATTCAGCGGACGACATTGGTCGTCTTTTTTATTGCCCGCATTTGCGGGTGTTTTTTTACCAAAAGGATTAAACATGAACAATTTATCAAACAATATACTAAACCTTATGCGCAGCGACGCATATTCAAACAGCAATAATCCCAATCATGCTGCTGTCGTCAAACAGGTACAAGATTATTTTGAAAATAAATATGGTAACAGTCGTACAGATGCAACGGGGCGTAATATTACAGTCAGAACCGCATGGCGGTGGCATACAGAAGTAGATGAGCGGACGTGTGATGATTGTTTGGATTTTGCTGATACAATTTATGAAAATATGGAAGATATACCAGAAAATCCCCACCACCCCAATTGTCGTTGCTGGATAGAAGAAATAGAATTAGATGATAGTGATGAGCTAAATAATGATGAAAGACGAACTAGAATAGTCCGCCAGGGAATGAAAAACGAGGGCGGATATGTTGACAATCCTGATTTAATAGACCAACCAACAAACATAGGCGTAACACAACCCACATTGGATAAATATAATGCTGACCACCCAAATTTTAATTTCCCAGAAAATGTAAAAGATTTAAGCCCTGAACAAGCGCAACAAATATATAATGAGGATTATTATGATGAACGCCGTATAGGAGAAATTGAAAACGAAAGAATTGCAATGGCGATATTTGATATGGGACTTATGACTAATTTTAGAAACGTAGGAAAAATGGTTCAGGAAACATTAAATGATTCAATGGGTGAAAGTTTGAAAGTGGATGGAAAGATTGGAAATAATACAATTAGGGCGCTAAATAATATTCCAGAAAATAAAGTCGATAAATTTATGGATGACTTAAAAGAAAACAGAATTGAATATCTTCGTGGATTGTCCGATTGGGGAAAATATGGTCGCGGATGGGCAAATCGTACAAATAGATATTGATTTTTTATCATCTGATTTGTCATAATGCCAGTATGAAAAAGATGGTGATTTTATTGACTTTATTGATTCCTGTGGTTTCATGGGGGCACCCCATCGACACTTGGATTGATAAAATCATTGAATATGAAACAGCTAATAAAAGAACTAACCCTGCACTTATAAATGCATATGCCGTTAATCAAGAAAAACTGGATATGTATCGGGCGGCCCATCCACGTTTTAATTTCCCAGAACATATCAAAGATTTGAGTTATGCACAGGTAGAACAAATATTGTATTATTTTTGGGATAATTACAGATTCAGTGATTACAAGTATGACGAGATACTGGAACGGGTATGGGATTTGATGATACATATGTCAATGGCGGATTTAGATGTTGCGATAAACAACTGTATCCGCAAATACTATGATTTTGACGAAGGTTTTTATGCGCCATTTGGCTCAATTGCATCGGTGCAACTGCTGAACGGCATGGCACCAAAGAACGTCCCAGAATTTTGGAAAATATTAAATGAAGTAAAGTACTAACTTGCCGTTTCAATTTCCGCTAATACCTCGTTCAACAACGGACCTAAATCAAGCCTTGTTGTACATTTTCGGTTCAAGGTGTGTCAAATTCGGGGCCCCATTATAAAACGTCCCGTCTGGGGCGTTTCTTATTGATTTATTGCCTGTTTTATGGTATAATAATGCCTGTTCAGCAGACGACATTGGTCGTCTTTTTTTTTATTACCCGCATTTGCGGGTGTTTTTTTATACCAAAAGGAGTTATAAATGGAACCTATCTATATATCCGCATTTCCAGATGCTGCGACAGGTTTTTATGCCATGGCTGGGTTATTAGCAACAAGTTCATATCAAAAATTGACAATAGAAGGCGCGATAAACAGATATGCCCCACCAAATGAAAACAATGTTGAAAACTATTTAAAATCCGTGGAACGACAGACCGGTTTTCCGCGTTCAATACCCATGAATAACCTTTCCAAAGATAATTTATTAAACCTGGCAAAAGCAATGGCAAAACATGAAGGGAATATGTCGGGCAAAAAACGTCTGGTTCACAAAAATGAAAAATACGTTTGGGTAACAGTTGGCGACGATAAAGTTCGACCAGAGCATGAAGCACTGGACGGAGAGATAAGAACATGGTATGATACCCCACATCCAGGTGAAGAATACGGATGCAGAAGCCATGCGGAAAGTGTTGATTAATTTTTTTGTTTTATTATTGTGTGCGGCTTGCACGAAACAAGTTGATGAATACACCGGTGTTTTTTCTGACGGCTTACCGATACCAGATAAAACAGATTTTTTCGATTTGTCGGACGGATACGGAACAAAACAAATAGATACTTTCTATATTGATGTTGACAATAACGGTACAAAAGACACGATTAAACGTGGACGTTTTGTGACAGGTACCGCACATTCTTATACTTTTTATGATATACACCTTGATAACGGTGAAAAACTGGCACGATTAACAACCCAGGAAAGTGCAGATTGTATTTTGCGTGCTTATAAATTCCAAACCCAACCATTTTTGATAACAAGCGCATCAAGAGATATCGGTGAAGATTATATAGAACCCACAAAAGCAAAAATTGAAAAATTTGAAATTAAAGACAACAAAATGAAATCTGTATCATCCAAAGCAGTTAGACCAATTTGTGATGTTAGATATTTATTGTAACCAAGCGCGTAAAAATATTTTAAATTCTTTCCCAAACTGCAACAAATCGTACAAATACATACATTCAAAAGTATAAATAAACTTATATTACTATTGTCCTTTTACACCATATTTACCACGATTAATTGGGCGGTATGATAATGCTTCGGCCAAATCTGTCATTTCAATGTCATCGGCGCCACGCAAATCGGCAATTGTGCGTGCCAATCTTTTAATTCTGTTATATCCGCGTGCAGACATCCCCATTTTCTCAGCAGCGCTATTTAAAAATGTGGTTAATTCGCTGTTTAATGCGGCAAATTGTTCCAGTTCTGGTCCGTCTAGTCTGGCGTTTATTTTGCCTTGTCTGGATATTTGTTTGTTGCGTGCGGCGACGACGCGTTCGCGAATTTGTGCGCTGGTTTCGCGTGGTGTGTTATCTTGTGTTGTCATTTCCCATGGATTTACAGCATCAACATCGACATGCAAATCAATTCTGTCCAACAACGGTCCTGATATTTTGTTTTGATATGCCTCGGCGCATCTGGGCGCGCGCGAGCATGACAGTGCAGAATTTCCCAAATGTCCACATGGACACGGATTCATTGCGGCGATTAATTGAAAGCCTGCGGGATAAGTTGCGTTTTTGCGCGCACGTGATATCAATATTTTTCCTGATTCCATTGGTTGACGCAGAATTTCCAATGTTGCACGATTAAATTCTGGTAATTCGTCCAAGAACAACACGCCATTGTGCGCCAGTGATATTTCCCCAGGCCGCGCATCAGAACCACCACCCGCCAATGCAACCGGGCTGGATGTGTGATGCACGCTGCGAAAAGGACGATGCGACATCAGTGATTTATTGTTTAACTGACCAGCGATTGAATAGATGATGGATGTTTCCAATATTTCTGTCGCGGTCATTGCCGGCATAATCGTTGGCAGTCGTGATGCCAGCATTGTTTTGCCCGACCCCGGCGGCCCCACCATCAGCATTGCGTGTCCGCCCGCAGCCGCGATTTCCAATGCGCGTTTTGCCGCCGCTTGTCCATGCACATCCGCCATATCCAGTTCCGTTGCGTATTGCATATCAGGTGTTGTTAATTCTGGTACTGGTAAAATTTGTGTGCCTTTGAAATGATTAATCAGTTGTATGACATGAAAAGGCGCCAGTATATTTGTATGTCCGGCCCATCTGGCTTCGGCGCCCTGGTCGCCGGGGCATATAATCCCCAGGTTTTTATTGTTTGCCCATACACTGGCAGGCAAGACTGCGTCGGTTTTAACGATTGTGCCGTTCAGGCCAACTTCGCCCAAAATCACATATTTTTCCAGTTCGTTTTCAGGTAATATGCCAATTGCACACAATATTCCGCATAATATCGGCAGGTCAAAATGAGAACCGCTTTTTTCAACATCTGCCGGTGACAGGTTAACTGTTAAACGCTTGGGCGGCAAAGACAGATTCAGCGACGCCAAAACATTACGAATTCGTTCTGCTGATTCTTTGACCGCGCGATCGGCCAGTCCGATAATATTAAACTCGGGCTTTGATAATCCTGATGATAATTGAACCTGGACATCAATTGGTGTTGCGTCCATGCCATTAAAGATGATAGACTTTAAAGAAATCATACCTGAATAATATAACTTGAATTAAAATTGTGCAAGTTATAATATGTGGTTTGTTAAAAAAGGAATATGTGTATGCCTGCCAAGAATAAAAATGTTGCCCGTGAATGGTTTAATACAATCTTTTACGGTGCGTTAATCGCGATTATATTTCGCAGTTTCTTATTGGAACCATTTAATATCCCGTCTGGTTCAATGATACCATCGTTACATGTTGGTGATCATATTTTTGTGGAAAAGTGGGCGTATGGTTATTCGCGATATTCCTTTCCATTTGGTTCATGGCGTTTGTGGAACGGTCGTTTTTGGGCAACTGAACCAAATGTTGGTGATGTTATCGTATTCAGAAATCCGATCAATGAATCCCAGGATTTTGTTAAGCGTTTAATTGGGGTGCCTGGGGATAAGATACAGATGAAAAACGGTCGGTTATATATCAATGATGAAATGGTTCGTCGTGAAAATCCGCGTCCTTATATTGTTGCCACATTACCAAAGTCCATGCGCAGTGTCGGCTATTACAAAGACAACATGTCAATCAAGGGCAATAAAATCTGGGTTGATAACAAGCCCGCAGAATTTGGTTATACGATTGAGTATAAGCCAGATAATTTTTGTACCTTGTATAATGGCGCGTGTGGCGTATTTAATGCAACTGAATATACCGAAATTTTACCAAACGGTGTATCGCATGAAATCATAGAATTCAGTGATAATGCGCATTTTGATAATACACCTGTGTTCACTGTTCCTGAAAATCATTACTTCTTTATGGGCGATAATCGCGATAACAGTGGCGACAGTCGGGGCGAAGTCGGTTTTGTGCCGCGTGACAATTTGTTGGGACAGGTTTGGTTTGTATGGTATTCACATAATTACTATGCGCCAATGTTGGCTTTGTGGACATGGGGCAACAAGATGCGCTGGGACAGATTTGGTATGGGTGTAAATTGATATGAAGAAACTAAATTATACATTTTCTGATATGCGTTTGTTTGATTTGGCATTGACACAAAGTGGTGCCGACGCATCGCATAATAATGAACGTCTGGAATTTATCGGCGACCGTGTTTTGGGGTTAAGTGTTGCGACATTACTGTACAATATGTTCCCAACAGAAACCGAAGGTGAACTGGCGCGTCGTCATGCGATGTTGGTATCGACAGAAACATTGGGCAATGTTGCGCGTGATTTGGGATTGGAAAAAAGTATTCGTCATGGTCATATGACTGCGGGTCGTGTTCAACATATGTTGGCCAACAGTATGGAGGCTGTATTGGGCGCGATTTATCTGGATGGTGGTTTTGATGCCGCGCGTGAGGTTATTGTTAATTTATGGCGTGATTTGGCATCTGTTGATATTGTTGCCCCAAAGGATCCCAAGACCACCCTGCAAGAACTGGTGCAGAAGATGGACAATGGTAATTTGCCAGTATATGAATATTTGGATTCGACGGGGGCGTCTCACAGTCCTGTATTCAATGTTCGTGTTTCTGCGATGGGCAAAAGCGCGACGGGGCAGGGTGCATCAAAAAAGGCGGCCAGTATTGCGGCGGCGGATGCATTGTTGAAAATGCTTGATTTTTAGATGATTGGGTTTTAAAATCTGCGCATAATAAATAATATATACATAAAGGAAAAAGATATGTTTTCAATTTTATTGGTTTTGTTGATAATTGTTGCGGTTTTGATGACGGGTCTGATTTTGTTACAAAAATCCGAAGGGTCAGGTATGTCTGGATCTGCGGCGGCATCAATGTTTGGTGGTGCGTTAACAGGGGCGGCAGCCGGGAATTTTTTAACGCGTGCAACGGCATGGTTGGCCACGATTTTCTTTGTTTTATGCGCTGTTTTGGCGTTGTTGGCGTCTAATGCCCAGGTTGAACAAACGCAAAGTGATTTGCGCCAGGAAATTATATTACAAGGGGCGGCATCTGATACAGAACCTGTTGTTGATGCGCCGGCGCCTGCTGACCAGAAATAAAAAATCCCCCAATCAGGGGGTTTTTATTTGCTTATACATATATTCCAGTGATTGGTATTTGGTACAATAATTATTTTGTCGTCTGGTATCCATTTTTTTGACAGTTCATACGGCACGACGCTGTCTTGTTCTGCAACATAGTGCATTTGATTAATCTGGGGCAGTTGTGTCATGTTTTCTGATTTTACCAGTGGCGCGTCGCCAAAATATTGTGTCCAATCGTGATGATTTAAAACGCCTGCGATTGTTACCCATTTTTGAACATTTATTTCGGGGTGTTGTTGTATAACCAAACCAGACACCATCGCGCCCCCAGAATATCCAGTCAAAATAACCGGTCGCTTGTGTGCGATTTGTTTGATTGCATCTGCGGTCGCGTCAATAACAGCCTGTGAAAAACGCCCACTGGTCCAGTCTGTTTTCGTGCAACGTTTGTCAGATACAAATTGACAAGGACGCGCCATGTATACAATATTTGGCATGCTGGTTTTTGTTGCAATATCACGCATTGTTGTCCCGCGTGGCGTTGGGTTGTGCGTTGGTCGTCCGCGTGCATCAAACGCATATCCATCGCCTTCTATGAATATATATATCGGTGAATTGTTATCAGTCAGTTTTTGATATGTTGCAATATCAAAATATTTTGTATTTATTGTTTGGTATTTAAAATCCCCCGGTGCGTGCCAATCGGTTACGCATCCGGCCAACATAACTGACAAAATAATATACTTTATTTGCATATCTGATATCCAGGATACTTATAAAACGCAAAAAAATCAAAATATAAATTCTTGACAAAAACGCTTGACAAAAGAATATTTTTGGATATACTTACAGCAAGAATAAAGTAAAAAAAGGATATAAATATGAAAAATAACAAGAAAACCCAGGCGCGTCGCACATACCGCGTCAATAACAAAAAACAGAATTCTGTTTTAAATCGTATCTGGCATGTAATTTGTTGGCCATTTCGTAAAATTGCCCAGTTTTGTAAATGGTTTTGGAAATGGGTTTGCGGGTTGAATTTGATTGGTTTATTAAATATAGCGTTATTGGCATCAATCATTGTTTTATTTTCATTATTGATTATTGATATTATCGGGTGTTCAAAATCGTCGGTTGTTGTAATCAGTCAACCTGTTCCGGTTGTACAGTCTGCACCTGTACGCAATGTCGTTACACGCAAGCCTTCGTTGCCGATTGCAAAAAATAACCAGGCACAACCTGTTAATGTTGTTCCTGTAAAAAAGGCCGAAGTTACCATTGCCCAGCGTCATATTGCGCGTCAGGAAAATAAATTGATGGGTGATGTTATTGTCGACAGTCGCGGTGCCGGTACTATGTTGAAAACAGGTACCCAGGTTAATGGAAACCTGTACTTACAAAATATGCACAAGTACACATTGCCGTGTAATGTACGTGTAAATGGTAATATGTTTTTGCGTGATTTGGGGTTGTTACAGTTTTGTGGGGACTTTGTTGTAACTGGTAATATCTATGTCAGTCCGCGTTCTTCGTTTGGACCAATCCCCAAGACATCACGTTTGGGTGGATATGTTATTCTATAAGAACAAAATCATCACAAATGTGATGATTTTTTTTACTGGTATATTTTTATGTGTTTGTGTTACAATACCCATGTACAATCAAAAAAGGAAAGGGCAATGTTTGATAAAATCTTAAAAGTTTTATCCAAGAACTTGGGTTATACTGTTATTTTGGTTATGGCGATTGTTTTGTTCGCTGTGTTTTCAGACGGTTTAATTGCCGGCTTAATTACGGCTGCGTCTGCGTTATTGGCATACGCATGTGCATCCGCATTATATCAAGAATATAAAAAAGAAACTGGTAAACAAACGGCGACCGCAAAAAAGAAAACAAAAAAATAAACAAAAATCCGCGATATGCGGATTTTTTGTTGAATTGTTAATATTTTTATTTTTTTCGCAATTTATTTTGTGTTATAATGTGTATTATGAGAAAAAGAAATATATTTTTATTACCGATTTTATCGTGTTTGTGTTTGGGGTCTGCTTTTGCCAATTGGCAATATCCTGGGACCTATGTTGGTGACGGTTGGTACGAAGATGACGGCATGCGTTTTGTGATTTCGGCGCGTGGCGGTGCTTCGTTTGGTTTTGCATCAATGAAAAATGATGTTGGTGCAATTGTAACTGATTATTATGTCAGCCCCGATTTGAAAGAGGTTGCAACCGCCGGTTACTATGAAAATTGTACCAATTGTTCGGGCTGGTTATATGCGGGTTATGGTGAATTATCCCAGGTTCCTGTGGCCCAGGATTTTGAAACATTTACATTTGCTGGCGGTGCCAGTATTGGGCTTACATTACCAAATATGCCCCAATGGCGGTTTGAGGCTGGCTGGGATCATATTACCAAGGCTGATTATAACGCATCCCCAATGTTCAAGGGCGATTTAAGTCTGATTGGTGGCGCCGTGTCGGGTATTTCTGTCCCTGTTGAAAGCGGCTCTGTTAATTCCCAGATTAGTACGGATATATTCAGTATCATGGCTTTTTATGATTTCTTTGATGGATTGTACAAGCCTGTTCGTGAATTTATACCATACATTGGTTTTGGGGTTGGTTATGCGGATACCAAAACGGTTTTAAATTTATCAGATCCCTATGGCGATATTGCGTATCAGTTGGAATTGGCGCAATACGGTGAAATTGTTGAAATTGGTGGTGTACACACAATCCAGTTTTATCGTTCAGAACGTTCTACGTCAAATGTTGCAGGCTTGTTGGCGTTTGGTGTGTCTTATGGTTTGTCTGAAAATATGTTCTTTGATTTTGGTGCGCGTTTTTCATATTTGCCGCGTGTAAAGTGGGGCTTGTCTGATAAAGATGGCACGCGTCAACGTGAATTTTTCAGTGCAGAAAATATAATTTATACAAACATTATGGCCGGTTTTAGATTTGAGTTCTAGGTCACACGCCCATACGGGCGTTTTTTTATGGCTTATTTATTTTACAGATGATATCATACCTATGAACAACAGTTAACAATATGGGGGATCTTATGGCAAATTCAAAAAAAACACCGGTAAAAAAAACGGCGAAAAAAACAACGGCCAAGAAAACAACTGCACGCACAGGAACGCGTAAATTATCAGATGCCGCCAATTACATATCACCAAACGGTAAATCCATGGTAATTTATTTATTGTTGGCATGGTTTTTGGGGGCTTTTGGTGCGCATAAATTTTATGTTGGGAACAAGCGGACAGGCATATTGATGTTGGTTTTGGGAATTGTTGGTTTGGTATTGTTTGTTCCATTATTGGTTACTGCAATTTGGGCATTGGTTGATTTTGTTGTCGGATTATGTAACTTTAATAATCCAGATCGTATTTTATCTGGAAAATAACAAAAATCCCCAACATGGGGATTTTTTTATTTGTGTTTCAGAATATCGTCTGATTTTATATATTCCGCATCAGATTTTTTTAATTTTTTCTGTGCGTTTTTCGCGAACTTTTTTGCCTCTTTATCTTTATTCAGCATTTTGTAATATTCTGCCATTGCCCAATTACTGCGTCCTGCGTCATGGTCGCCGTATGCGCGCGCCAGAACCCAATAAGTCAACGGTGCGTGTTCTGTCAGTAATGATCGTTTGCACAATTCTATGGCGTATGATTGGTCGCCTGGTTTGTTGCGTTCTGTTAATACCAGTGCCAGTGCGGTTTGAATCTGTGGCGCGTTCCCCGCCAGTTCCAGTGATTTTTTATACGCGTCAACACTGGTATCATAGTGTCCGAATTGATATTCTATATCGCCCATTAATTCATAGAAATACGGGTTCTGTGGTTGTCTGGATATTAATATTTTTACCCCCGTTAATGCATTGGTTAAATTCCCAATTTGCATATCAGAAATTGCCCGCGCATACAAAGCGGCATCAGATTTGTTGCTTTCTGGATATATTTCCCGTACATGTGATGGCGAATCCAGATAGCCAATCAGTTTTGCGCGTACTAATTCATATTCTTGATTTTGCGTATCTGTCAGTTGTTTGTTTTCTGTATATGTTTTTTTTGATTGTGTTATTTTGTTTTTTACATTATTCAGTCTTTCTGTGGTCAGTGGATGGTTGATTTGATGTGGGTTAATTTTTGCTTCCATTGCGCCAGTTATTTCCTGCATTTGTTCAAAAACATCGATAAAGCCGTTTGGGTTAATTTTTGCTTTTATCATCAAATCCAGTCCTAAATCATCTGCGATTCTTTCTTCGTCGCGTGTAAAGGCCATTATTGATTGTCGTGCAATTCCTGTTGAGCCCGCCAGTACACCCGCGCCCAACGATGGGTTTCCGCCTGCGACCATCAGACCAACCCCCAGTGCCTGAATCAGCATGGCGCGTTTCATTTCTGCGTCCATGCGTTTGGACATTTGTGCGGTATGTCCGCCAATCATATGTCCCATTTCGTGGGCGACGACGGCCTGTAATGCGTTTGGTGATTTTATTGTTTTTAACAATCCCGTATAAACATATATATCTTCACCACCGGCAACAAACGCATTAAATTCATCTGCATTTATTATATGTATATCCAATCTGCCATCTGGTATATCGGCCGCATACCCCAGCGGTTTTATCAGTTTGTGCAGCACGCGTTCTGTTTCTGTATCGTTAATCAGCGACACGCCCCATGATTGTGTCGCGACAAGCACAGCAAACAAGAATCCTATAATTTTACGCACCCTGGATAACCCCGCGATTAAATATGAACATCAAATCGTATGTCCATTTGTCTATATTGTTATCACTTATTGCGCGTGATACCAATTTGAATAAATCCCTGTGTTCACGATAGTCTACAAAATGATAATGCAGCCATCCACTTTGTCTGGTTCCCATCAATTCCCCAACACCCCGCATCATCAAGTCTTGTTCTGCGATAACAAATCCGTCATCTGTTTCACACAGTATATCCAATCGTTTTAATCCGTCTTCACTGATGTTTTGTCCAAATAACAGTATACAATACGATTGCATATTGCCGCGTCCAACACGTCCGCGTAATTGGTGCAATGCGGCCAGGCCGAACAATTCTGCATTTTCAATAACGATTATTGAAGCCTGTGGCACATCGATTCCGACTTCGATAACAGTGGTTGCCACCAGAATTTGCATATCTGTATTTTGTGCGGCAAATACCCCCATAATTTCATCGCGTTGCTTTTTTTCCATCTGTCCGTGTACCAGACCGACATTATTAAAATATTTAGCCAATGTTTGGTGTCGTTCTTCTGCGGCGGTTATTGTTGTATTATTTTCAGATTCTTCGACCAAAGGGCAAATCCAGAATATTTTTGCCCCATTATCTACTTGTGTTTTTACCCGCGCGACCAGTTCATTTAAACGATTTTTTGGCAATTTTGTTGTTATAATTTTTTTTCTGCCAGCGGGTTTTTCGTTTATTATGGACACATCCATATCGCCATATATTGTCATGGACAGTGTTCTGGGGATTGGTGTTGCAGACAATGCCAGCACATCAGGGTTATTTCCCTTGGTTCGCAGCGCTTCGCGTTGTGCGACACCAAATCTGTGTTGTTCAGCGATGATAACCAGCGCCAGGTCTTTATATTCTACATGCGCAGAAAATAACGCGTGTGTACCGACA
>JAZQGC010000008.1:0-5250 GCA_045539815.1 Candidatus Enterousia sp.
CGTATTGTTTCGCCACAACTATTATAGATTTCTTGAATATCACCAATTTTTGCCATTGGTTCTTTGTCAGAATACCGACTGCACGTTCCCTGTTTGCGCCCATTGCGTACCAGCACAAACAATTCATCATTATCAAAAGTCCAACGGTTCATTATTTTACACCACTGCATTTTCTGTGATTTCAAATGTATGCTTATCACAATCCAGTTTTGCCATGCATCCCATTGGCATGATCATAATCGGGTCGGTATGCCCGATATCAAAGTGTGTCACAACCGGCATATCTGTTAAACCAAATTCCGCCAAGCCTTGCAAAATACGTTTTTCATATTTTGGATTGTTTTCATTCTTTGGTCGTCCAAATATAATCGCACGCATCTGTTGCAAGATGCCACATGCCCCATAATTACGCAGCCAATATAACACTTGGTCTGGGGTTGGATTTTCCTCGGAAATTTCAAAGAACACAATCTTGTCCTTGAAATTATCAGGATTCCAGATTTGCGTCCCTTTAATCATTTCAATCACTTCCATACATCCCCCAAACAGTTCGCCGGTGACAACACCCGAACCCTGAATCCAGTGCCAACCATCTGTTGGTTGCATTTTGCGGACCTGGGTTTGACCTGCAGGCGTAAACCAATCGACACGTTCGTACGTAAAGCCGTCTTTGTTTTCTGGCACAATTCCGATTGTTGTGTTATCAAACAGGACTTTACGCATACTGTGTTCGACATATGGCAGAATTCCACCCGCTTCGGCCATTTGCACCAACATTGCTGGGCCATAAAAACTGTTCAGTCCCGCATAATGACACATGTGACAGTTTACGGTTGTATCAGAATACCCCATAAAAATCTTTGGATTATTGCGGATAATGTCCCAGTCGATATATGGCAGCATACGAATTGTATCGTCCCCGCCGATATTGGAAATTATTGCCTTAACATCTGGGTTCTGAAACGCCCACATCATGTCAGATGCACGAACCTCGGGGTGTTCGTATAAATATTTTGCATCATCCAGCGCATGTGGCGCCTCAATCACTTTTACGCCAAACGTTTGTTCCAGTTGTCGTTTCGCTTGGGCGTATCTGTCGGGCAACAACCCCGCACCACCCCATGATAATGAAACGGTCGCAACTGTATCGCCAATATTTAACTTCGCAGGTTTTATGCCCATGTCTGCCCCCTTGATTTTATCTTATAATCGTGTGCTTGAACCACTGTTCTTGGAAAGCGGTTTTTTGTTCTATGTATTCGTCCGGGAAATCAAACCCATCCGGTACAACAACCAGTTTGTCGTCATTATCATTAGTACGGTGAATGATTGCGATACATCGCCCCAGAAAATCCTTTAACGGATAATCTGGTCCCAACACATATGCATCTAACTCCTCGCCATCGCCCGATATGGTGTTTGGTATAAATCCATAATTCACTTCGTATGTAAAGCCGTGTTTTGGATGTTTGCTGCCCAGGGGTCTGTCCATTTGTACATTGACGATTTTGCCCAAGAAATCACTTGCATTGACTGGTTTGGGATTCACCATTTTCTGATAATTCAAAACCATATTAAACCCTGGAACAATAGACGGGATAAATTCGTCTGTGTTTTGCATATGTTGAATGTCGGCCATCGTCGCCCATTTTACGGCCTGTACTTCACTTGTCTGTGGTTTCAGTTCAGAAATAGCTGCATTACTGTGCACCAGCCATATATCTACAAAATCCATTGGTCGCTTAATTGTGCCAACCAGTACAGATTTTTTAGGCTCTGGTGTCAGTCCCAATTCTTCCACTGTTTCGCGAACGCATGCATCCCAGCTGGATTCGCCTGCGATTGCGCCGCCGCCGGTCTGGCCCCACATATTTGGAAATTTCTTGGCTGTATTCACGCGTTGCTGCAACAGGTATTCGCCATTATCATTTACAATCCATACATGCACAGACAGCTTGTTCAATCCGCTGGGGATTTGTTGTCCACGTTCAATTGTTGAAACTGGATTGCGTAAATTATCATACAGGGTATTTTTTTCGGACATTTCAAATCCTTATGGCTGGGGGTACAGGTCCAGTATAAAATGCAAAATACATAATGTCAAAAAATATACGATTATAAACGAACAGACCTGATTTGAATCAATAAAAATCCGCAGAGAACTGCGGAAATCTTGGCTCGGCATGGCTTGTTCATACCGACACGAAAACCCAACAGAATTTACAGCCGTCGCTAGACTTTGTGAAGTTTTTCTAAAAGATTACACAAATGCACCATAAGGGGCAAGGCAAATTAAAAGGTTAATCTGTTTCTGTTTGTTTTTGATACAGTGTTACATAGGGTAATTTATCCATATTTACGTAATTAAACATCCTGTAATTTGCTCTTCTTGCTTCTGGTGACAAGGTGTATTTCTTCAAATGAGATTTTGGAACAAACGGATAAAATCTAATTTCCTGAAACTGTTTGCCTTTTTCTTTCCATTTGAAATTCAAAATAAGTAATGGTGGCAGTATACCCGCTTTTAACACTTTTTCCATAATGTCCCATCCTGCACCACGAATGACAGATGAAGGTTTCTGGTTTGCGGTTTTTATCTGTGCTCTGAATTGGCAGCCGGTACATTGTATATCACACAACGGATAATTCGGCGGCAACAACATCAATTGCTTTTTACAATTTGGACACAATACCAAATCAACGACTTCTTGTTCGCCTTTTTTACCGTTATCTTGTGTGATAGACATATTTTTCTCCTAAATTCTACTTGTATTACAATAGGGATTATATTCAAAAAGTTCTTTGATTACAATATCTTTGTGCTAACGTAAGGGAAAAGGGGGATACATGAAAATAGCTGCTGCAATTTTTAGAAATGGCGATAATGTTCTGCTGATGCGACGGGCACCGGACCAACCATTGGCGGGCGAATGGGAATATCCCGGTGGTAAATTTGAAGATGGCGAAGACGGCCCAATATGTCTGCGTCGTGAATTGTCGGAAGAATTAGGGATAGATGCGCAAATCGGTGACCTGATTACCATTGCAAAACATACAACAGATTCAGGCAAAGTTATCGAACTGCACACATACGAAATCAAATCCTTCACCGGCGAAATCCAACTGCGCGTCCATGACGATATGCATTGGGTGCCAGTCCCAGACCTGCCGGCGCATCCACAATTACCAGCAGATTTGATTGTGTCGAACGTGTTGGCGGATTGCTAAATGATGCGCATGGTAATAAATAGGAAAATATAAAATGGATGTAAATGCTTTGTATGATTTTGATAGAAAAGAGGGGATGATAGTAGAATATCCCATAAAAATAGTTTCTATTGTTCATATTGAAAAATTGAAAATATTCTATGCTGGCATAATGGCCGGATTTAAGCATTTAAAAACAGAATTAGATTCGTTGCCTGTGGTAGGGAACGGCCTTGGGTATCGTCCAGAATTTTACAACCAGGTTCTTAATGAAATGAGAAAAAATGCAATCGTAGGATTGTTTCATTTGTGGTTGCGAGAATTGCAACATTTCTTAGCGATTGGAGGTGTTGTTATCAACAAGAATAAGAATGTATTTTTAAATAAGGGGCATGAGTTTATATTGGGGTTGTTTGCCAATGAACGAGAACTAACACCAATAATTTATATCTTAGAAAAATATGGGTGTTTGACAAATGTGATAAAGCATGGGTTGGGTAACTCGTTTGAAAAATTATCGGACGAATTCCTTTATGAGCCAGACGAGTATAAAGAAAGCATTGTTATTGATGGGGAAGCATATGATTCTTCTGTTGCAGAAGCGCCGTTTGTATTACAAAGTCATATAGACGCACTATATAATGCAACGATACAATTCTGGGAAAAAGTCCCAGAAATATTTGTGGTGGACTGTAGTATATTGCTCAAGAAAAATGCAAGATAATAAGAGCTTTATTTGTGCCTTGGTTGATACTTTAAATCCTAATAAGAGGTTTAGATGGCTTAGTTGTTTGAAGCTTCCGCAGCTTATAACCCTTGCTACTGTCGCCATCGATACAAATCAAGAACAGGTTTTCAAACTTTGATGCATATCGATTGTTCAAAACAGACTGGGTAATTGTCATAGGGCTAAAGCAGTTGTTTTCGTTGTCGACAACCACCAACAAAGAGCATTTATCACATTTGTGTAAATAACGATCCAACAAAGCATTTTTCTTAGTAATTAAATTTTGGATGTGTTCTGGTCGTAGGTCAAAATACATGCGTTCGCAGTTAAAAGTGGGACAAAGTTCTGTGTCAAATGACGTGCTGGCACTTATTCTTAACCAATGCGAACCAAGATCGATGCTGGTCCTGACAAATGTTTTATTTGCGGCAATTTCTGTTTCGATGGCTTTTATTATCTTATTTTTTATGGATTCTGGTTTTTCTTCAAGTTTTGTTATCCCGGAATACCTTCGAACTAGGCTAATCGTTTGTAGATGCTCTTTGTTTATTGTATCAACAACCAGGCCTATGTTTCTATTCTGTTTCAAGAAATAAGCATGGACCTGTTCAACAATATGTTGCATAGTGCGATTTATTTGTTGCCAGTCGCCACCAGGGCGGACAAATTGAACCAACTCCAGACCATGTGTTTGATTGTTTTCGTCAATAAATACAAAATCCGGCTCCTCGCAGTCTTGCCGGTTCACGAATTTATTTCTGGAATACCAAGTTTGACCAATTTTGGTTGACAGGAAACAATCCAACACAAGTGTTTCTTTGGATTTTTTGTTTTCCTCTTTGCTGCCAATCGGCATTGTTACAAGTCCGCCAGCTCTGAAAGAATATTGTCTGAATTTGCTCATTGTCATTTATTTGTAGCTATCCACTTTTTGTAGTAATACCAATAAATCTTTTATATAGCACCATTTATCTATGTCGCTAGCATATTCCACTTCAACATTATCAACGATACAAAAAGTGTCTTCATAATGGTTGGCTGTGCCATAAATTACAAAGTCGCCATCATCGTTATGTCCAATACATAAAATTTCGGCCCCTTTGCGTGGTCTTTCAGTGTTTGTGTGCCAAATAGTATCTACCATGATTTTTCTCCTTTAGTATACAACTGATATAGAATCAAATTTTAAAAATACAAGACTTATCTTTTGTTATTTGTTCTACTTGACTTTATCCCTTGTTTTGGGCTATTTTTACCTTGATTTTAGGAAAGGTTTTATTATGACTAGCATATCTGATTTACGAAATAAATGGGAA
>JAZQGC010000009.1:0-90469 GCA_045539815.1 Candidatus Enterousia sp.
ATATGTCCGCCGGTGTATCGAATTGCCAGAATAAATATTCTGATGCAGAAATATTAAAGTGCTATCAGGATAATATGAATTCCATTGTTAATCAGTCTGAAAACGGTAACAAGCCAACACGTGAAATCAAAAAACAGTTAGTAAATGACGTTAAAAATTTTAAAAGTATTCAATTTGAGTCTGGTAGTGATGTCTGTGGAGATTTAAAAGAATGTAAGGACAATATGAGTAATTCTGAATTTAGAACTTGTTTAAATGCGGCGCGTACGTGTTTACAGAATCAACAACGTTCGTACGAACGGGCACAGCGTACGCCATCATCGACATGGGGGGCAAGATAATAAAACCACCGTTTGGTGGTTTTTATTTTTTGCCAAAGTGTTTCTTTAATATGTCGTATGCCGCAGATATACGCGCAAATTCTGTGGCGGCGTTTTTCTTGTCTGTGGCGGTGTCAGGGTGATATTTTTTCGCCAGCTGACGATATTTTGTGCCAACGTCACGCCATGATGCGTTTATCCCCAGTTCAAAAACCTTGAACGCGGACATTATCGTGGTTGGTAATTTGTTGCGTGTGGGCATATGGTCAAATTTTGTGCGACCGTTTAAAAAGTCATTGATGAATTGGCTGTATTCATTGGCTTTTTTGTTTGCTTCGTTCGCGTCTTTTAATGTCGTGCCAAATGTTTGACGCTGCCAGTCATCTTCGATTTCTTCGGGGGTCATGTCCGCATAATAATTCCAATTCTTGTTATATTCCGCGGCGTGTTCGCGACAAAAAAACCAATAATCGTTTAATGCACGTGATTTTGGGGCACGGCAAATGCCTGCCTTGGTGCAGCCGGGTTTATCACATTTTTTAATCATTTGTTTTGTTTCCTTGGGTTGATAATGGGTGATGTAATGATACTGTTTCCATTAATTTATCAGGCATTACATGTGTGTATATCTGGGTTGTAGATATATCTTCGTGACCCAGCATTGTCTGTATTGCGCGCAGGTTTGCACCACCCGCCAACAAATGTGACGCAAACGAATGACGCAAAACATGTGGCGTTACGCGGGATGGTTCAATGCCCGCCAATACGGCGCATTTTTTCAGTATCTTGAAAAATCCGTCGCGTGTAATGTGGCCCGTTTTACCGTTTGACGGAAATACATATTTTGATTCGATTTTATCCCCGCGGATTTGCAGCCACTTTTCCAATGCAGTAATTGCGCTGTGGTGCATGGGAACCAGACGTTCTTTGGCGCCCTTGCCATGGATTAACAGTTTGTCGCCCAATACGCCAGATATGGGCAATTCGCATAATTCAGAAACACGCAGACCAGATGCGTATAACAATTCAATCATTGCACGCAGACGTGTTGAATTGCGGGTGTCGCCCGCAGATGATATTAATAATTCTATTTCTTCTGTGGTTAAAAATTTCGGCAGGGTGCGTGTGCGCTTGGGCGTTTCCAGGTTTGTGGTCGGGTTGGCAGTGATTATTTTTTCCAACATTAAAAATTTATAAAAACTGCGCAGACATGATGCCTTGCGTGCGATTGATGATGCCTTGTCGGGCAGGGCAGATAAATATTGTTGTATCGCGTCAGAATCAGCGCCAATCAAGCCACCACTTATCGCGGTGTCCGCCAGTCGCAGGTCTGATTCATAACTGGATAATGTGCGGGGTGAACAACCGTGTTCAGCCGACATTGCTTCAAGAAACAGGTTTATATAGTTCATGGATATACCACAATTTCTGTTAAATGCTGTGTCGCAGGAAATGATATCAGCATTAATATGACCAGCGATATAATCAATGCGTACAATAAAAATTTATAAAATCGATTATTTGTTCTTTTTTTCTTGGGCATTGTGTTTCCTGTTTATATTGTGTCAAAACTGGTGATAAATGTGCCAGCGCCCGCAATTATTATTAATGGGGGCGCAATGATGGATAATAGTGGTGGCAGGGCGCCAGTCGCACCCAAGGCATTAAACATGTTTATGATAAAATACAGGGCAAAACATGTTACAATACCCAGACTGAATTTTATACCAAAACTGTAATTGCGGCGCTGTTTCGTTTGGGAAAACGCAACACCCAACATCGCCATCGATATCATTGTTAATGGTAAAAATGCCAATGTCCATAACTGAATCCGATGACCGCGTACAGGTGCACCAATCGTTTCCATGCGATTGATAAATTCAGGTAATTGCCAAAATGATATCTGGTCCGGTTGCATGTAACGGTCCAATACTGTTTGTGGTGTCAGTAATGTTTGTGTTTGCCAATTGCCAGAATTAACAGAACCGTCCGATGACCATATATTTGCGTCCGGGGCATGCATCCCAGTGGCAGATAATATTACCGTTGGTGCGCTGATACGATGTTTTAATTTAAAGTCAGGAGATTGTGTGTAAACAGTGGCGTTCTTGAATACCAATGTGTCGTCTGTTCTGGCAATGTCTTGGGCGTGCATGGTTATAAAGCCGTTGTCAGACGATTCGCGTAACCATATCGTGCCGTCAATTAATTGCAAATGGTCCGATGTTATGTTCTGGGTGCTGAGGCGGACTGAATATGGATTTAAAACCGTTGTCGCAAACAGTCCAATGATAAATGCACCAATCAAAAATGGGCGTGCCGATTGAAAAGGGGACAGACCCGCACTGGATATAATAATATTCTCGCTGGATTTGGTCAGGTTGTATGATGTTAACAATGTGCCCATAAATACCGCCAATGGTAAAAATAACGGAATATATTCCAACAGACGAACCCATGATTCATACAGTGCGCCAAATGCGTTGGCGTTGCCAGGCAGACGTTCCACAAAGGTAACCGCAAAAATAATACCGCATACAACCAATAATACCAAGCCAACGCCGGAAAAAAATCGGCGCAATAAGAAGCTTGTTAAGATATTTGGTCTGAACATAATATATAAAGTATAACTTGTTCATTTGATAATTGCAAAATTAAAATGAAAGCGTATAATCAGACAGATAAAACAATAAGGTAAAAAAATGGAAAAAAGACCAATTTCACGTGCAGGATTTGATAACCTGATAAAAGAATTAAAGGATTTAAAGGAAGTTCAAAGACCTGATATCTTAAAGACTGTGCAATGGGCGCGTTCGTTGGGGGACCTGTCAGAAAATGCTGATTACAGCGCGGCCAAAGAAAAACAAAGACAAATTGATAACAGAATCAGATTTATCGAAGGGGTTATCGAAAACGCCGCGATTATTGATGTCGAATCGCTTAGTGGTGACAGGGTTGTCTTTGGGGCGCGTGTCGTCGCAGAAGACGGAGATGGTAATAAAATGCAATGCAGAATATTGTCTGATATTGAATCTGATGGGCGTACAATTATTTCTTGTACATCGCCGGTGGGACGCGCGATGATTGGAAAATGCGTTGGTGATACCTGTGTTGTTAAATTGCCAAGCGGTGAAAAAGAATACGAAATTTTAGAAGTTAAATTTAGAGAATAATATTTTATGACTGTTCGCGTCTTGCCTGATTTTTTGATAAACCAAATCGCCGCAGGGGAAGTGGTGGAAAGACCCGCCAGCGTCGTTAAAGAATTGGTTGAAAATGCGCTGGATGCGGGGGCAACTAATATTGTTGTCGATGTTGTTGATGGTGGCAGAACATTAATAAGCGTTGTGGATAATGGGGCGGGGATGTCCCGTGATGATTTGGCGCGCGCAATCACACGACATGCAACATCAAAGTTGCCTGATGATGATTTGCTGAATATTAATTTTATGGGCTTTCGTGGCGAAGCGTTGCCGTCAATTGCGTCTGTGTCTGATATGACGATTGATACCTGTAATGGGGTGGATGATAATGGATGGCAGATAAATTGTGCCACGGGTGAAATCCGGCCGTCTGATTGGGAACAAGGAACACGTATTCGGGTGCAAAATTTGTTTGCAAAAACACCTGCGCGATTAAAGTTCTTGCGCGGGGACAGGGCGGAAATGATGTCTGTCGTTGATGTTGTAAAACGATTGGCGATGGCGCGAACGGATGTCGGATTCGTATTGAATAATAAATGGTTCTTTGCGAAAAATGAAGATTTGTTGACGCGTATTGTGTCCGTGATGGGGGATGATGTCCAGGGCAGAATGTTGGATGTGGATGCCGTGTCAGGGTTGGTGTCAGGAATGAGATTGCATGGCTTTATTTCTGAACCAACATTGCGACGCGCGTCCAGTGTCGATCAATATCTGTTTGTAAATGGACGACCGGTTAAGGACAAGGTCTTGGTCGGTGCGTTGCGGGCGGCATATATGGATGTTATGCATGCACGTGAATTTCCATTGTGCGCGCTGTATCTGACATTGCCAATAAATGCAGTTGATGTTAATGTGTCGCCTGCAAAAACCGAAGTGCATTTCCTGGAACCGTCGCATGTGCGTGCGTTTATTATTAAGACTTTGCGTGACAGATTGTCAAAAACAATGATGCAGACATTTGTTGGGCCGGTACAATCTTGTGCGCAGAATAATCAAAAAACAGAATATAATAATACTGTGTCGCGATTTGATTTTGGTTTGCGACCAAATGCGGCATGTGTGCGGGATAATATAAACAGAACAGCGTTTGATTTGTCTGTTAATATGCCAGATGTTCGTACAGAACAAAAACAGCCTGATTCATGTCAGGTGCCGGCAGATGATGTTGTTCATACTGAATTTGTGGATTTGCCGTTGGGACGCGTGGTCGGTCAGGTTGGTAATAAATATATTATTGCGCAAAAGGCAGATAATATGGTTGTTGTTGATCAGCATGCCGCACATGAAAGAATTACTTATGAAAAATTACGTGCGAACAAGATAAAAACTCAACCATTGTTAACGCCGATTGTTGTGCCACTGCGCGAAGAAGATGTTGGGGCGGTAATGTCTGTTGTCGGGGATTTGAAAAAATCGGGTTTGCATGTTGATGCGTTTGGTGATGATGCGGTTGCAATATTTGAAAAGCCGGCTGATTGGGATTTAAACTGGGGCGATGTTTTGCATGCAATCGCAGATGAAGTGCGTGTTAATGGACATTCTTCACAGTTGGCAGAAAAAATGCATTTAAAATTGGCAAATTATGCGTGTCACCATTCTGTGCGGGCGGGGCAAAAACTGGATTTTGCCCAGATGGATGCGCTGTTGCGGGATATTGAAAATACAGAACGGGCCGGTCAATGCAATCATGGACGACCTGTGTATAAATTTATACCAATTACAGAAATTGATACTTGGTTTGAAAGATTGTAAAAACTGTGATTTTCTCTTTACAAAACGGGCTTTTTTTACTACTGTGCATGTATTAATCAAGGAGAAAATACATGGAACAAACAGCAGAAGTTGTAAATACAGTTGTACAAACTGGTGCAAATGCGACACCACAAAACGGAATTTGGGGAATGGTTTTGTATTGTGTTGTTGTGTTCGGAATAATCTATTTGTTGATGATACGTCCGGGAAAAAAACGTATGGCGGAATATCAAAAAATGTTGGACTCGTTACAGGTTGGTAATCGTGTAATGGCCGCTGGTATATATGGTGTAATCAAAAAAATTAACGACAAGACAATCGAATTGGAAGTCGCCAAGGGTGTTGTTATCGAAGTAAATAAAAACGCAGTTGCGGGTGTAGAGTAAATAAAGGGTCTTTGGTATGTTTAAAAAACTGGCTATTATTTTTACAGCGGTGTTTTGTGTATTGTTGGCTGTGCCGACAATGTCGCCAAAATTGGCACCTTATTTTCCGTCTTGGATTGGGCCTGTATCGCTGGGGTTGGATTTAAAAGGTGGTGCGCAATTGTTGTTAGAGGTTGATACCGAAACAATGTTTGATGAAAAAACACAGCAATTGTACGAAGAAACACGCAGCGCATTGATTGATAGGGACAAGGGGGTTATCAGATTTTCTGGACTGCGTAATCATGATGGTGTGGTGTCTTTTGTTGTTCGTAACGAAGATGAAGTTTCAAGTGCAAAAGGGCGTCTGAAATCTGTCTTTGGAAATTCTGTTGATATTGAATCTGATGGCAAGACGGTCAAGTTGTCTTATTCTGAAAAGCAAAAACAAGATATGCTGCAAGATGCGCTGGGACGCAGTATTGAAATTGTGCGTCGTCGTATTGATGCGTTGGGTACAAAAGAGCCTTCAATTCAAAGTCAGGGCGGCAAGTATATTTTGGTGCAATTGCCAGGCGTTGATAATCCAGAACGTATAAAAGATTTAATTGGTCAGACCGCAAAAATGACATTTCATTTGGTAAATGAAAATGTTACCGCGGATCAAATTCAATCTGGACGTGCGCCAAGTGGAACGGAATTTTTGCCATATATGGATATGCCATGGCAAATTGTGCCTGTGTATTCACGGGTTGAAGTATCTGGTGATTCTTTAAAGGATTCCCAGGCTGATTTTGATCAGAATAATATGCCGGTTGTATCGACTGTGTTTGATGTTTCTGGGGCGCGTAAGTTTGCAAAACTGACAACTGAACATGTGGGTGAACGTTTTGCAATCGTTTTAGACGGCAAGGTTTTATCTGCGCCGGTTATTCGTGAACCAATCCCGGGTGGTCGTGGTCAAATTTCTGGTGGTTTTTCATTGCAGGGTGCCAAGGATTTGGCCGTGTTGTTGCGCAGTGGTGCACTGCCGGCGCCATTGCAGGTTATCGAAGAACGTACTGTTGGTGCAGGACTGGGGGCAGATACAATTGAAAAAGGTAAAATAGGTTCCATTGTTGGTGTTACATTTATCTTTATCTTTTTGTTCTTTGTTTATCGTATGTTTGGTGTCTTGGCGGGTATCGCATTGATGGTTAACCTGGGGATGATTGTTGGGTTGACTGCGTTGTTTGGTGCAACATTAACCCTGCCGGGGATTGCGGGTATTGTGTTGACACTGGGGATGGCGGTCGATGCAAATGTGTTGCCGTTTGAACGTATTCGTGATGAAGTCAGGGCCGGTGTACCAACATTGCGTGCGGTAAATATTGGTTTTGACAGATCTTTGAAAACTGTTTTAGATGGAAATTTAACCACTTTGATTTGCGCGTTGGTGTTGTTCCAATTTGGTGCAGGTCCAATTCGTGGTTTTGCCGTTACATTGTCAATCGGTATTTTGACAACATTATTTACATGCGTATGGTTGTCCAAGACCTTGGTCGATTGGTATATGAACGGTAAAAATAAAAAAATTGGTTATATTAAATAGTGATTAAGGGGATAGTGTTATGAAACTGCATTTTATGAAATATCGTAAGTTGTCATACTGGATTTCTGGGGCATTGGTTTTGTTGTCTGTTTTGTCATTGTCGTTTCGCGGATTGAATTATGGAATTGATTTTTCTGGCGGAATATCGATGGAGGTAAAGCCAATTGTCCAGGATTATGGTATTGAACAAATGCGTACCCAATTGGCCGAATTTGGACCAGAATTACAACAGGTTGATGGCAATTATGTTTTAATCCGTGTTGGTTTGCCCAAGGGGTCGACAGATGCACAACAAAATGAACGTGTGTCACAAATAAAAAATATTTTGGGGGACAAGGTTGAATATTCACAGGTTCAGATTGTTGGTCCAAAAATTGGTGGCGAATTGGTACGTGGTGGTATTTTGGCCATATTGTTCGCGTTCGTTATGATGGCGATATATGTTTGGATTCGATACAAGGGTGGTTATGCCATTGGGGCGTTTGTTTCGTTGTTCTTGGACTTTATATTGATGTTTGGTTTCTTTTCTTTGACAGGACTGGAATTTAATCAAACGGCAATTGCTGTGATTCTGACGGGTATTGGTTATTCAATTAATGACAAGGTCGTAAACTATGACCGAATTGATGAAAATGTAAAAAAATATCATAAAATGCCCATGACAGATTTGATTGATTTGTCTGTTAATGAAATGTTGCGTCGTACAATGTTGACCAGTGTTTCAACCATGTTGGCAATGTTTGGCATATTCTTGTTCGGTGGACAATTATTGCAGGATTTTGCGATTGCAATGGGATTCTCGATAATAATGGGGACATTGACCAGTATCTATATTTCAAATGTTATTTTGTATCACTTTAATTTGCGTGATACCGATAAATAACAGATAATGTGGCCCAACGCCATCACAAAGGGGGGTGCAATGAGATTTAAAAAAATATTGGCAGGATTTATGCTGGGGTGCCTGGTGTTGCCGGCATGTGCATCAGGGTTGTTCTTTGAAGATGAAACTGTGCGTGATGGTGTGCCGGTTTTGGAATTATCAGAAGTCTTTGCCGATATTTATAAAAAACTTGATGGCGTTAATTGGGCTGGAAAAAGTTTGGAAGTTGCAATTGAAAGTCTGGAAAATTTGCATCCTGATGCACATATAGCCGCAACAGATGAACGGGTTGTATTGGTTTGGGGGGATGCGATTGTTGCAAATTATCCGCGACCAAGTAATGCAGATTGGGACGCGTATGGTGAAATTACAACGGCCTTGATTTTAAAAATGCGCGAAAATAATCCGCAAATAAAAAGCTTGAATCCGGAACAGATTGTCCAGATGGTTGTTCAGGAATTGGTTCGTGGTATCGATGAACAGGGCAGGTATGTTCTGCCAGAAAATGCTAATCAGTTATATGATAATAAAATTTTAACCAGTATCGGTGTTAATGGTGTGCGTGATGAATATGGGAACTTTCGCGTAACGGCTGTTGTCAAAGGGGCGCCGGCAGATACTGTTGGTATTCAATCGGGTGATTTAATCGCACAAATTAATGGGCGTGATGTCAGTAAAATGTCTGACGCTGATTTGGCGGGAACTTTTAATGGATTTAATTCTGGTACCAGTAAATTGAAATTGTTAACGCCAACAGGAAATCGTGATGTGGTATTGCGTCGTGCAACAATTGTGTTGGCAGATGCAGATGTTATTCATCGGACACATGAAAATAATGGGGCACTGTTGGAAATTGTTGTGCATAAAATATCTGATGGGGCGGTTAATGTGATTAATCGTGCGTTGGCACAGTATTTGGATGTTACAGGAATTATTTTGGATTTGCGTGCGTCCGTTGGTGATGATGAAAAAGCTGCTGCAAAATTGGCAGGGTTGTTTGTTGGACAAGAACCTGTGATGCGTATTGTAGAGACTGCACGTGATGAAGTAGAGGTTATACCTGGTGGAAGTGCTGTTACAGATGTGCCAATGGTTGTGTTGGTGTCAAATACAACACGCGGAACCGCAGAAGCAATCGCAGCCGCAATGTATGAAAATAAACGCGGTGTTTTGGTTGGTACCCCAACATCTGGTGATGCGCGATTGGCATCCAGAATTGCATTGAATAATGGTGGTGTTTTGGAATTGCAGAACAAGGCGATAAAAACAGGCGCAGGATATAATATCGACAGTCGTGGCGTCTTTCCGATTGTTTGTTTGTCGAATATACGTTCAAGTCAGCAACAAAATGCGTTCTTTTTAAATGTGGTTAATAATGATTTTCGGGCGCGTGATTTTAATCGTGAACCAGATGTCGATGTTAATGATATCAGACGCGGTTGCCCGGTCATTACCAGTGGGGCGGATGAAGATGCGCTGGCCACAGCGGTGTCAGTAAAAATTTTAACAGATAAAAAAGTTTATAATGGTTTGATTGAACAATAATTTCTATTTGTGGGGGATGAAATGTTTTTAACAGAAAATAATCAAATTAAATGGAAAAAAATGGGTGTGGCGGCAATTATAACTGCGCTGTTGGTTGTGTTGGGAATTACCGTGTTTGATAAGCCGCTGTATGTATTTTTGCGTGAACTAGATTGTGGTTTGTGGCGCGTGTTTGATTATATCTTTGATGAAAAAGTTTGGTTGATAATTTCTTTTATTGTGTTGGTGTTGTTGTATGTAAAAAAATGTGAAAATTCAAATTGTTGTGACGCAAAATGTAAAGAAAGGTTTAACCTGGGGGTTATGTTGCGAAATTTTTTTGCAAAGATAAAAACAAGTAATGCATTTTTAATCTTTTCCAGTGTTTTGGTTACTGCAATTATTGTAAAGGTGTTAAAGGTCGTTCTGGGGCGTGCCAGACCTGTGTTCTTTGAGGCACTGGATATGACAGGCTTTTTCCCGTTTAATTTTGATTGGGCGTTTAATTCAATGCCGTCTGGTCATACCGCGCTGACATTTGCGGGGTTGGTGATGATTGGTATGTTGGCGCCAAAGTACAAGGTTTATACTTGGTCATTGGCAATATTGGTTGGCTTATCCAGAATCGCGGTTGGGGCGCATTGGCCGTCAGATGTGATTTTGGGGGCTTTTATCGGTATGGTTGTTGCGGATTTAGTCAAAGGATTCTTGTTAAGAAAAAAATAATTAATAATTCAGGCGATAAAAAATAATCGCCTGTTTTTTTGCTTTAAAATATGATAAAATGCAAATCGTTATGGCAAAGAAATCAAAGTTTTTACCAGAACGTGTTTCTGGGGCGCTAAAAAATCTGGGGCAACGTATTGTTGGCGCAGTTATTTGTTTGTTGGGCTTGTGGGCAACGCTGGCAATGGTGTTGTTGAACCCGTGGTTGGATGGTTTTGCGGTATCCAGTACATTTGGTAATCAATATCTGATGGGAAACATTGTGGCGTTTGTGCGATATGTGTTTGGATTTATCCCGGGGCTGTTTTTATGTCTGTGTGTGTCCAGATGGGGGGCGGTGAAGTTTATCGCATTAAACGATAATGTGGCCCCAGAATATAATTTCTTGCGCGGGTTTGTTGCGTTGTGTGTCGGGGCGGTTGGGTTTGGATTAATTGCGCCAAGTGCAACATATGGTGGATTGTTGGGGGCGATTGCCGCAGATGATTTATGGTTACTTGTTGGAAATGCGGCTGTTGTGGTTGGAATTTTATGTCTGTTGGCTTTTGTTGGATTGGGGGCGATTTTATTACATATAAAATGGTCTCATTTGCGTTGGGGGGCCAAGGTTTTGGGTTATTGGCTGCGATTGATTGCAGGGGCATTCCATCTGAGTAAAAACGCGCAGCAGATTAAATTTAATGCAGACGATGGTGATGATGTTCCTGAAACAGCAGATACAGAAAATACAGACAATGCGGGCACAGAAGACGATGGAAATGCAAAACAAAAACGCAGCTTGCTAAGAAAAAAAGTTGATAAAAAAGTTGTTGCGCCGGTCGCCACCGTCAGTGCCGTAAAACCACGCGCTGGTGCGGCATATCAGTTGCCAGAACCAAGATTTTTAGAACGGTCTAATTTCAGCAAGTATTCTGTTACGCCAGAATTGAAACAAAATGCACGAAATATGGAAACACATTTTGCAGAATATGGTGTGTTTGGCAAAGTGGTGGGAATAAAGCCGGGACCAATTGTCACTTTGTATGAATTTGAACCTGATACCGGTATGCGTATCGCCGATATTACAAAAACGGTCAAGGATATGACACGTGCAATGGCAACAGAAAATATTCGTATCGCACATATACCACGTACAAACTATGTTGGCGTTGAAATGGTTAATATTAAACGGCAAACGGTGCGTTTCAGGGGACTGGTTGAAAATCCTGTGTTTGTGGAATCTAAATACAGAATACCGTTGGCGTTGGGGGTTGATATTGGTGGAAATCCAATGTATTTTGATTTGGCAAAAATGCCGCATATGTTGGTTGCTGGACGTACTGGGTCTGGTAAGTCTGTGTTTGTTCAGTCTATTATAACATCGATTGTTTATCATTTTACACCAGATAAATGTAAGTTAATGATTATTGACCCAAAAGGTGTTGATTTTGGTTTCTGGGATGATATTCCACATCTGATAACACCAATCGTCAAGTTGGACCCAGGGGCCGCTGTAAACGCATTAAAGTGGGCCGTAAGGGAAATGGAAGAAAGATATAAACAATTACAGGTCTTGAACGCCAGAAATATAGAAAGCTATAATGAAATGGCGGCAGAAAAACGTGCCAATGGCGAGAAATTAACCAAACAAGTTGCCGTTGGTACAGACGAAGAAACAGGCGAATTGTTGTTCGAAACCCAAGAAGTTGATTTGTCTGATATGCCGTATATCGTAATCGTTATTGACGAGGTGGCAGACCTGATGAGTTTGGCACGCAAAGAAGTTGAAGCGTGTGTTCAACGTATCGCACAAAAGGCACGTGCCGCAGGTATTCATTTGGTTATGGCAACACAGCGACCAGATGCCACAACAATTACAGGTGTTATCAAAGCGAACTTTCCAACGCGTGTTTCTTTCCAGGCGCGCAGTCGTATTGACAGCGTTACAACATTGGGCGAAGGTGGCGCGGAACAGTTGTTGGCAATGGGGGACATGTTGTTTAGCGAGGCCGGACGCGTGCCTGTTCGTATTCATGGCGCGTTCATAGATGATAGCGAATTAAACAGAATAGGGGATTTCTTGCGTTCACAAGGGACACCAGAATATGCAGACGGTGTAACAGATGGTGAAGATGTCGCTGGTGCAGATATGGGTATGGTATCCGGTGGGGGCGCGGGTGCAGACAAGGATTCTGATTATGCACGTGCCAAGGAATGTGTGTTGCGTGATAAAAAACCAACGATTTCTTATATCCAACGCAGATTGCAGATTGGGTATAACAAGGCCGCCGGGTTTATGGAACGTATGGAACAAGAAGGAATTGTCAGTGCGCCTGATGCAAATAATAAACGACATATATTATAAGGTGTTTTTTATTCTTTTGTATCGTGGCGTTTTGTGATATAATTTTATTTAAAAGGAGTATCTTATTATGAAAAAACAGTTGGGTTTATTGTTTGGAACGTTGTTTGCGTTGTGTGGCGCAGATGCATCTGCGGCGACAACGTGGGGAATGCGTGCCGGGTCCAGTGCAGATTTGTCCACTGGGGCGTCAACGCGTACACAAGAAAGCGTTAATTATAAAAAATATCAGACGCGTTCAACAACATATGAAACAAAAGACGCAGGTGATTTATATTATACAAAACCACAAAATCGCAGCGCATTGTATAAACAATACGAAGGTGCAAATTCTTCGTCTGCACGCGTAACTAAAAAGACTGTGCGCAAGACCCGTTCTGAAACGGTTATTAATAAAATGAAGCGTAAATATTATTTGGCGCATCCGTTCTTTCAACCATTGCAGGGCAAGTTTGGTTCAATTACAGATTTGTCGTATTTGTCATCTGAATATGATATTAAATTGCCGACCGGGGGGTCTGGACTGTATGCAGATTTAGGAAATGGTATTCAAGAGCTGTCTTTTAATGGACTGGAAGGGAATTGGAACAGATCTGAATTGTTGATAAAAGAAGATTTTAGCTATGGTATTACAGACCGCTTGGCGTTGCTTGTAATGGCACAATATAATTCAACAGACGATGAATATAAATGGGCCGCTGGTACAGGTGACAAGATTAGCAACAAGGGCCTGAATATGTATGGCGCAGGTGTACAGTGGCGCTTTGTTGATAATAATAAATGGATTGCAACAGCGTCCGCTTATTATCAACATCAAAAAGATATTTCTAATAATTTCTTGTTAGACATCAAGGCAGGATACAAGATTGCACAATCAACCATTTATGGTTTGGCACGCGGTTGGTATCTGGATTTTGAAGGCGACTATTATGGCAATGGTGTTGTTGGTAAAGATTTGAATAATCAAGACAGCGCGTTTATGTTGGTATATGGTGATGGCGGCAGCGCCAGGTTTATAGAAGGGGGAATTGGTGTTTTCAGTGTGTTAAATCCTGATTGGACGCTGAATCTGGAAGCCGTTCTGGGGGATTATGATTGGCATACCCAGGCAAATATCAAGGGGGCAATTGGTTGGCAACCAAATGATTGGTTTGCGTTGAACCTGTATGCAAAAACTGTGTTTTACAGCGATGTTGATGGTAAAAAGCTGGATACACTGTATTGGTTAGATGGTGTCTATGAAGATAGTCAATTGCAAAAACCGTTAACATATTTTAAAAATATTGGAATGTCTGAATTGGATAACTATTCTGAATATTCAATTGGTGTTCAGGCAATATTCCAGTTCTAGGAACTGTATCAATGTCTTGTATTGCCCCGATATATCTTGTGGGGCAATACATGTGTTTTTTTAGGAGAGAGGAAACCGATTATGCATAAACTTTTATCTGTATTTTTTGCGTCTGTTTTAGTGGCACTGCCAATGGTGGCCGGGGCGAATTCGTTGGAACATGATTCTTCGGATCCGTTGTATTTGCTGGCAGATGAAGAAATTTTAAGTAAGTCGAATATCGCTTATTGGGATCATATGTTGCGTGTTGGACAAAGTGTTTCGTATGGTCTGAACAGCCGTTTGGCAATCGGGGCAGATGTGCATTATCAACATCATTTTAATGGTGATGAAGATGGTTTTTCTGCCGTTGATTTTGGGGCAATTTATCGTGTAACCCAACCAGGTGATATAAAATCTAATATTATTACAGATTTATTGTTGGGATTTAAAATCGGAGGCAGTTCGCATGTGCGTACGCCGTATTATGCAGATTCTACATATTATGCAGGTGTGCGTTTTGGGCGTCAATGGGCCGGGATGACGTTGGCAGCAACAATAAAATCTAATTGGGTGTTTGATGATGAACGCGGGATGTCTTTTATTGATTTAACACCCGAAGCTTATTTCAGATTGTCACCAGATTGGCGTATCGGTGGCGGTTTTACAATTCGTAAAGCAACAAATAAAGATGCACAAACAGGTGATGATTATGACCAAGAATGGTTGCATATGAAATTAGTGCGTCAGTATGGTCGAACACAATATATCGGACATATTGATTACGAATTTGAAAGCGATGATGTTCAAATCGGTGCAAAGTTAAATATTTTGTTCTGATAAAAAAAATCCCCGTTTTTGGGGATTATTTTTTTTGATTTATTTTATCGCGTAACGCGTCCCAATAATCCAGACGCTTTTTTATTTCGCGTTCAAAACCACGCTCAACAGGGGTATAGAATCTTTGTCGGCCCATTGATTCGGGAAAACAATTTTGACCGGAAAAACTGTTTGGGGTGTCAGGATCATAAATATAACCTTGGTTGTATCCCATTTCTTTCATCATTTTTGTTGGGGCGTTTAATATGTTTTTTGGGGGTGGCAAAGAACCAGTGCTGCGCGCAGCGGCGTATGCAGCCTTTTGTGCGCGATAGTTGCCGATGCTTTTTGGTGCCGTTCCAAGATATATTACCAATTGTGTTAATGCCAAATCCCCTTCGGGACTGCCCAGGCGTTCGTATGCCTGCCATGCAGAAATTGCAATTTGTAATGCGTTCGGATCGGCCAGACCAATGTCTTCGACAGCAAAACGGGTCAGACGACGAAATATATACATGGGATCCTGGCCAGATGTAATCATGCGCGCAGTCCAATACAGGGCGGCGTCAGTGTCACTGGCCCGAAGTGATTTATGAATCGCAGATATTAAATTATAATGTTCGTCGCCGTGTTTATCTGACATTGGGGCACGACGATGTATGGCGCCGGCCAATGTTTCTGGGGTCAGTTCCGATTGAAAATTGGCGTTCGCCAGATATTCGATGGTGTTTAACATGAAACGTGCGTCACCATCAGACATCTGGGCCAGATAAATGCGTGCCGCATCGTTTAATGGTAATTTTTTGTTTAAAAAGTTTTCTGCGCGCGATATCAATGTTAATAATTCATCGGTTGATAATGCAGATAAAACACCAATATGACAACGGGATAACAATGCGTTGTTCAAATTAAAACTGGGGTTTTCTGTTGTTGCACCCATGAATACAACGGTGCCATCTTCTAAATAAGGTAACAGGGTGTCTTGTTGTGTTTTATTAAAGCGATGTATTTCATCAATAAATAATAATGTGTTGCGTCCAATGTCTTGGTTCATGCGTGCGGCATCCATGGCCTTTTTTATGTCGGCTGTCCCAGAAAATACGGCAGACATTGGAACAAAATCCATGTCAACAGAATTTGCCAATGCGCGGGCAATTGTTGTTTTGCCACATCCTGGGGGACCCCATAATATCAGGTTTGATAATTTCTTGTTATCAACCATGCGGCGAATTAAACCGTTTTCGCCCAATAATAAAGACTGACCAATAATGTCATCAATTGTGTTGGGGCGCATTAAATCTGCCAATGGACGTGTCATGTTGTGGTTAACTTTTTTTTATATATTATTTGTGATATAATGATTGTATTAAATTACAAAGGAATTGGCAAGTTGGTAAATAAAAATTATGATTTTACATTGGCTGTTGCAAATCTGGCCGCGGCGGCAATTAATGCAAATCCTGAATTGTCCATGCAAGATGCGGTAAATAACGCACGTGAAATTCTGCGCGGAACAACAATAACAAAACAACAAATCGAAGATTCTGTACAGTACGATAAGATTCAATGTCTGGAAGATGGTACATGGCATGTTATGTTGCGCAGATATTTAAAACGCAGATTTAATATGACACCACAACAATATAAGCAAAAGTGGGGATTGCCGGATGATTATCCATTTGTTGCGGCTGCGTATTCTGATAAACGATCAAAAATTGCCAAGAAAAATAAACTGGGTAAAAAATAATTGTGTGCAAAGGATTGCTGTATGAAAGTCTGTGTTGATATCCATGATAAACGTTGGAATAAATATAATATTGATTTTGATAAAATTGTCTGTGCGGCGGTTTCTGGCGTACGCAAGGATTCTGAGGTTTCAATTATCTTGACTGATGATGCTGAAATTCATGGTGTGAACAAGCAGTATCGTGGTGTGGATAAACCGACAAATGTTTTGTCGTTTGAATTGGGTGATGATATTTTATTGGGTGATATTTATATATCGTTAGATACTGTAAAGCGCGAGGCTGAACAGGCCGGTATCAGTGTCGAAGATCATGTTACGCATATGGTTGTGCATGGGGGATTGCATTTGTTGGGCTATGATCATATTACCGATGATGAAGCGTCTGTCATGGAAATGAAGGAAATAAAAATATTAAAAAAGTTGGGAATAAAAAATCCTTATACGGATGATGTGGTGTCGTCATGTAAATGCGGTGATTGTTGCCCCGGTGGTTGTTTTGTCGCAGGAATAAAAAAATTAAAAATAAAGCAAAATGGTTTTATGCAATACTTTCTGTACGGCGTATTTGGTGTGTTGGCCAGTTTGGGGTTTGCACCGTTTTATTATGGTTTGTTTACGGTCTTGGGGGTTGCTGGTGCGTATTGGTTGACGGTCAGAAATACGGATAAAAGTGGGCTTTGGAAGACATTGTTGCGTGTTTCGCCGTTTGGCGCGTTGTATTGTTTGTCTATGTTTTGGTGGGTATTAAATTCTATATATGTTGTGCCAGAAATTGCGTCGCAATACGCAATATGGACACTGCCCGGGGTCGTTGGATTAATGCTGGCCGGTGTGATGATATTTTCATGGCCGTTTATTGCCGTGACCAAGGTTCGTGCAAATGCCATGGGGCGTGTTTTCTTGTTCGCGTCCGTATGGGTGTTAGTGTTGTGGGCGCGTGAGTGGATGTTTACTGGTTTCCCATGGAACCCGATTGCAAATATCGCAATGCCGTATCCAGTGTTGGCAAATTCAATGTCTGTTTTCGGTGCGCTGGGGTTAAGTTTTTTAATTGTTGGTTTGATTGCGTCTGTTGTTGAAGTGTGCAGAAGAAAAAAATATGCAATTTATACATTTGTTTTCTTTGTGTTGTTGGCTGTATGCGCATGTTTTGCTGGGGTGCATAATATGCGATTGGCCGATGTTGGTGCCACGGATGAACATGTTATGTTGCGAATTGTGCAACCTGGATTGTCGCAAAGTCAAAAGGCCACCCATAACAGGGTAGAGGCATTGCAAAAAGCATCAGATAATTTATATAATTTAGTAAAATTGGCAAATGTTGATAATAATGCTGATATTATTTTGTTCCCAGAAACGGCGTATCCCTTTGTTGTTATGAAAGATGATTTGATAGATGTTGCAAGATATCTGAATAAGCCAATGTTAATTGGTGCAAATGTTTTTGACGCGGGCGGTTTATTTAATTCGATGGTTGTAGCCCAAGAAAATGGCCGTATACAACAGATTTATAGCAAGACACATTTGGTGCCGTTTGGTGAATATAGGCCGTTGGGGGTTTTGCCGTCACCAGTTAATTTAACGCCTGGTAATGGACCGGAAATTATAAGTGTTGGAAATTTTGTTTTTGCACCGGCGATTTGTTATGAAATTATTTTTTCTGATTCTTTGTTAGAATCTGGGGTGGGGCGTGTTGATGCAATTGTTAATCTGACAAATGATAATTGGTTTGGTAATACGCCGGGCGTTTATCAGCATCTGGATATGGTGCGCCGTTATGCCATTGAGTCAGGGGTGCCAATTGTGCGTGCAAATTATTCTGGTATCAGCGCATTTGTTGCGTCAGATGGTGAAATTATTTCTGCGTTGCCGGTTGGCGCAGTTGATGTGTTGGATGGTTTTGTATGGGGCGCACATCAAACACCATATCGACAGATTGGATTAAATGGTTGGTTGATAATTATTTTGTCTGTATCTGTGTTTGGGATTTTTATATCAAAGCTGATAGATCGTAAAAATTAATTTTATTAAAATAAATATGTGTTATATTTATATCGACACTTGGTGTTCAAGTGTTGGGTGTGATATAATTTGTTGTAAAACCCATACGCGTATCGCAGATGATAAATTTTTGTCGGGAGAGCGGTTGGAATCTATGTCGTTTATAATTGCTGCAACCGAACGATTCTGCCGTATAGCCAGTTTTTGTAATGCGTCAAAAAATTCTGGTTCCAGTGTGATGCTGGTTTGATGACCAGATAGTGAAACTGATATTTTTTTCATTTCTTTATATCTTTCCTGCGATTAAACAGTCGAACATTGCGCGATAGCCGTCATCGTATTTGCGCAATGGTGCCAATGATATGTTATCCAACATATAAAATACACCAAACGCATCAAATGCAAACCAAAATAAATCGTTGCGACCAAATAATGTTTTGCCAAATGTTTTGCCCAGGCCAGACATGTCGTCATTTATCTTTAATATACTGGGGATTGGATAGGTGTTATTGCGTGGTGTTTCGTCGGGTGCGAATATGTATCCTGTATCAAGATTGATACTGCCCGCGTGACGATATAATTCAGATATCTCGGGCGGTAACATTGCAAAACGACGTTGTTGCAGTGCGCCATTTAATAACATTATTTGATTTGCGTGTGCAGGTGGTGCAATTTTTGCGCCACGGGATTTAATTGTTGCTAAGAATTCTTGACATGTCATGCGATTCCTGCTTGGTCCTGTTGTTTTTATAAATCGCGATCAGATACGATTTGGGCCGCGATTGTTTCTGTTATGCGGTCTTCGGTTGCGTTTCCGCCCGTGCCACCCAGACTGGAACTGGCAGGCAGGTATATCTTTTTTGCCGGATTTGGTAACCATATTTGTGAATTTCCGTGCTGGGATATAATAAATTTGTCCAAGTTAAATGAATGCGGAAATGTTTTGCAAATAAACAGGTTGTCCATATCCAGTTGTCCGCCCATCTGTAACGGTATGCGAAAACGAAAAGACAGGTTTTTTGGCATTGTGTTACCGGTTAATAAATTCATAAATTCGTCCTGGCTTAGGTTTAACATTACCAATGTGTCGACGCTGTCTGACAATGTGGACATGAATTTTTTACATAAAATTTTGTATTTATTAAACCAGTCTGGGGTTAATTTTGTCGCATTTGGTGTTATCAAACGCAGGGGTAAATCTTTCATCCCCATATCAGAAACTATTCTTTTTGCATCTTGTTCAGTCAATTTTGCCATTAAATCTTGCCTATGTAGTCAATAACAGTTGATATATACATGGAAAATGCTTCGAAATTTTCAGGGTCCTGGGCAGGTTGGTTTTCGTGTTCCGACATATATTTCCGTAATTCTTCAACAGATTCAAATGTTAATATAGATTCTGTTGGGGCAGGTGCGGTTGGATTTACAACAAATCCATGAATGTTTATATCAATGTTGTCCAGTGTGTCTGAAAATACCTGTTGCAGGGCGGATACCGCATCAATAATGCGTTCGGGCGCAACAGATGACGCGCCGATATATACCGTTTCGTTTGTGCCAATCGCAAATACAGGAACGGTAAAGCCGTGAATTCGTGGCGATGGTTTAATTGTATATTTGGCGTTTTCAAAGATGTCCAGAATCTGGGGTGTGTCTGGTAATTCTGGTGCTGGCATGCCCCTGGAAATGTTTGGCATCGTGGTCGCCGGTGTGTTTACAGGCGTTGATGCCGGTGTAATGGTGCCCGGTTGTGGTGATATTGGCGCTGTGGGTGTGTTGGATAATCTTTGTGGGCGAACAGGTGTGTTGGGCGCAATGGTGTTGATAACAGGTGTTGCGTTCTGTTCATGGGGGGGCGGTGTCTTTTTTGATGTGCGTTTCAAGAAAGCGATTCGTATGCTTTTTATCTGGGGGTGGACCAGCATGTAAGATCCAATCAATATAATCATGCCAGATATTATTATGGACAGATAAAAAGATGTCTTGATTGGTGTTTGTGATGCCTGCATATATGACAAATAGCGCCAATGTGCACCAGAAAAGATATCAAAGCCAAATTGCGTATTAAACCAAAAACATGTTGTCAGTATCGCGATTAATAACCACAATACTACAAGTAAAATTTTATTTAATTTATCCGTCTTCATGATTGGTATTGTATCATATTTATGATAAAGTAAAAAGCATTATGATGAATAAAAATATTATTTTTGATGATTTGTCCGATGTTGTCGCCGTCTGGTGCGGGGCAGATATAGAAGCAGCAGAATTAGCGCGTATGGTTGATAATGTGTCCAGACAAAATGTTGGCGCGTTGTCTGTTGTGCCGACGGCGGTGCCTGTGGTATGGCCGTGGATGGAGGAAATGAAAACTAAAATATTTGCGCGGTTTTATTTCCCAAACAGTGAAATATCCGATGACCAGATATCTGATGTTACAATCAGAATAAATAACGCATTTAAACAAGGTGCACATGGCGCCCAGATTTTCATGCCGTATGCGGCGTTGGCCAATTTGGTTGAACAGACACATGTTATCAGGGGGGATTTGTTCTTTAATAAAGATTTGGTTATCGGTATTGATATTGCGGATATTGCGTCGTCTGATTTGGATGAATTGTTTGGAAATTTACGCAAGATAAACGCATCTGCATTGATGCTGGTTTTGACCAAGGATTTGGGGGCAAAATCTGACTTTGTTGGGCGTTTGTACGGTTTGTTGGAAAATTGGAACAGTGCAAACAATTTTGATTTGCATTTTGCGCTGGGGCGGAATTTTGTGCGTATAGAACAAGCCGCGCGATTAATCCAGGTCATGCAACCCCAGTTGGCAAAAAAAATGAAGTTCTTTGTTAATTACTGATTGCGTAACAACAGATATTTTGGTGCGGCGGTGCCAGCCTTGTTTTTATGTTGATATCGTGTTTGTATAATTTCCATATCTGGGATTGTTGCGGATAAATTTGTTTGTTTTAATTGTTCCAATATCCAGTCAAAATATTCCCAATGGTCTGTACCAATGATAATTTCGCCATCGTCAGATAAATTTTTTGATAATGTGTTTAAAAAATCGGCGGACAGTAATCGGCGTTTTTCGTGGCGGGCCTTGGGCCATGGGTCAGGGTGCAGTATCCAAATTTGACTGAATTTCGAATCGGCCCTGCGCAGGAAATCACGAACATCGTCCGCCCATATGCGGATGTTTTTGTATTCGTCCAATACACGATTCGAATTTTGGTCTGTAATCGCAGACAGCAGACTTGCCACGCCGTTCATAAATGGTTCGGCGCCAATGATAATTTTGTCTGGGTTATTGCGTGCCAGGTCGCGTACATGTTCGCCGGCACCAAATCCAATTTCCAAAATATCGCCGGTTTCAGGCGCTAATGATGGCAACAGGTTGGTAATTAAGTCCTGTTGACGGATTGATAATTTTTTGCCATGACGGCGGCCAAATGTTCTTATTTCTTGTTTTTCCATATATTTAGTATAGAATTGAGTAACTAAAAACACAAGGATTATATAGATATGGCCGAATTTCCAAAACGAATCGATTGTGGTGATTTTGAAATGGTAAAACCCGAAGTGTCTTTTGCGCGCGCAAAAGAATTCTATGATGTTGTTGTAAAAAACAAGGATTTTTTATCCCAATGGTTGGAATGGACGGCCAGATATTCTAAACCAGAAGTGGCGTTTGATTATTTAAGAATGATAGAGCCCACGAACGAGCCTTCTTATTTAATTGTTGTTGATGATAAAATTGTAGGGGGGCATGGCTTTGTTGATTTTAATGAAAGGAATAAAACAGCTGAAATTGGCTATTGGTTAGCGCCACAGTTTAATGGTCGTGGTTTGGTTACCCGTGGAATTAAATTTTTAGAAGATTTGGCATTCGGGCAGTTGGGAATAAATCGGATGCAGATACAGATAGATGTAAATAATGTAAAATCACAAGCCGTCGCAATTCGTGCGGGATATAAAAACGAAGGCGTTCTGCGTCAAGCATATGTTTTGCGTAGTGTGCCACATGATGTTATTATGTATTCGAAATTAAAATCAGAATGGGAAAAGGAAAAAGTAAAATGAGAAATGGTTTATCAAAAGATTTAATTGCGCGTGTGTTGGGCGGTGCGCCAAAATATACAATTGCAGAACTGGAAGAAAAATTCCCAGCCCGTAATTTGCCTGATGGTGCAATGGTGACAAGATTTGCGCCAAGTCCAACAGGGTATATGCATATTGGTGGATTGTATGGCGCATTGATAGACTGTAAATTGGCACAACAGTCAAGTGGTGTTTTTATGTTGCGTATCGAAGATACAGATACAAAACGTGAAGTCGCAGATGCGGTAAAAATTATTGAAGAATCGATGGATTGCTTTGGATTGAACTATAATAATGATTCTGTTTATGGACCGTACTATCAGTCGCAACGCAAAGAGATTTATCATTCTGTTGCTGCGGAATTGTTGGCTTTGGGGCGTGCTTATCCTTGCTTCTTGTCGGCAGAAGATATGGAAAAAATTCGTGAAAATCAAAAGGCGGCTGGCTTTGCAACGGGGATTTACGGCGAATTTGCACGTGATCGTGATTTGACAGAACAAGAAATTATTGCGCGTCTTGATAACGGGTTGGTACCATCGATTCGTTTGTATTCAGTTGGTAATCCAGAACAAAGAATTTTCTGCAAGGATGCGGTGCGTGGTTCAATTGGATTCCCAGAAAATAACGAAGATATTGTTTTGATTAAATCAAATGACGGGTTGCCAACGTATCATTTTGCGCATTTGTGCGATGATCACTTTATGCGTACAACGCATGTTATTCGTGGTGAAGAATGGTTGCCTTCGTTACCGTTACATGCACAATTGTTTCGAATGATGGGATGGAATTCGCCGTTGTATATTCATACTTCTACGATTGATAAAATTGATGAAGAAACGGGTAAACAACGAAAATTATCAAAGCGAAAAGACCCAGAGGCAAATGTGGCGTTCTTTTTACAAGCGGGCTGGCCAGTGGAATCTGTAATTGAATATCTGGGAAATATTGCCGCATCTGGTTACGAAGAAGCAAAAATGAAAGGACAGGTAAAAACATTTTGGGATTATGAAATGCGACCAAAGAAAATCCCAATGTCAGGTGCGTTGTTTGATATGAAAAAACTGGAATGGTGGGCGAAAGAGTTTATCGGTTCGTTGCCAGTGCCAGAATTGGTTGCGCGTGTTGTGAATTGGGCCAATGAATATGGTAATGATACAAACAAAATGCAGGTCGCAGATGTTGATTACCTGACTGGCGTTCTGGGTATTGAACGTGATAATCCAAAGCGTGTACGCAAAGACTTTATTACTTGGTCCCAGACATTGGAAAATGTTGCGTTTTTCTGGGACGAATTGTTTGTGCCAAATACAGAATATGAATTTAATAAAGACGCATTGCGCGCGTTCTTGGCAACATATAATGCGGCAGATGATAAAGACGTATGGTGGGCAAAAATTGTTGCTGTTGCCGAAAGTATAGGTATAAAAAATGGTGATGTGGCAATGAATTTGCGTGTGGCGTTGTCGGGACGCACAAATACACCTGATTTATATTCAATAATGTCTGTTATGGGCGCGGAACGCGTAACAAAACGAATCGAAGGAGCGATTAAATGACAAATGAAAAGAAAGCCAGAATCAAGGCTGTTAAAAAAGATTCTCATGCGTCACAATTGTTAAAGGTGTTGCGTGCAACAGGGTTGTTTCGTTGGGAAAAGCCCTGTTCAAAATCAGAAGAAGTTGTAAATATTTTAACCCATGGAATTGGTATTGGTATTGCAATTGCCGCGTTGACACTGTTGGTGGTGTTTGCCGGATTAAAGGGCGACCCATGGGCAATTGTGTCGTGTGCGATTTTTGGTGTGACAATGATAACCCTTTATTTTGGTTCAACGATGTGTCATGCAACCATTGGTAAAAAATCAGAATGCTTTTTTGAAGTGTGGGACAGTGTTGCAATCTATGCATTGATTGCAGGTACGTATACGCCGTTTTTGTTGGTGAATCTGCGTGGCTTAATTGGGTGGACTGTGTTTGGAATTTTATGGGGAATTGTTTTGTTCGGTTCTTATATGAAAATAAAAAATCCAAAACAGCAACCACGTTGGATGGTGGCATTATATGTTGCGATGGGGTGGACATTGTTATTCATATTGCCGGCAATGATTCATAATATCCCGATTCGCGGTCTGTGGTTTATCTTGGCGGGTGGCCTGTCTTATACGATTGGGGTGATATTTTATCTGTGGCGTCGTATGAAGTTTTCACACGGCGTGTGGCACCTGTTTGTAATCGGGGGCAGTGTATGTTTCTTTTTCGCTGTCTTGTTCGGATGTATATTAGATAAATAAATTCCCCAGTCTTTGGGGATTTATATCTTGATTTTGTCAATAAATGGGCGTATGATATAAATCATGAATTTATTTAAATTTATCTTTGTTACAACTACTACAACCCCGTTGGGGGTGTAATTTCTGTGTTGCGGATGTCCGCGTAAAAATTTATAATCAAAACAATTTAATCAAATAAAAAATATAAAAAGGTTTTTATTATGTCTTATGATATTGATATTGTTCGTCACTCGTTGGCGCATGTTATGGCAGCGGCTGTAAAAAAGTTACACCCTGATGTTAAATTTGCAGGGGGGCCTGCGATTGAAAATGGGTTTTATTATGACTTTGATACAGAATATCGCTTTTCCGAAGATGATTTTGCAAAAATCGAAAAGGAAATGCGCGATTTAATCAAATCTAATGGTCGATTCGAACAGCGCAATGTTTCGTTGGACGAAGCCAAGGAAATTTTCGCAGACCAACCATATAAAATGGAATGGTTAAATGAATATGATGCAGCAGGCGAAGCATTGTCTGTTTATACTTTCCGTGACTTTACGGATTTGTGCCGTGGACCACATGTTGAATCATCAAAAGATTTACCAAGGGATGGTTTTAAAATTCGCAGTGTTGCAGGTGCATACTGGAAGGGTGATGCAAAAAATAAAATGTTGCAACGTATCTATGTTGACGCATTTGCAAGTAAAGAAGAGTTAGAGGCTTTCTTGAAAATGCAAGAAGAAGCCGCTGCGCGTGATAACAGAAAACTGGGGCGTGATATGGATTTATTCCATTTTGAACCAGAATATGCGCCGGGTTCTGTTTTCTGGCACGACAAGGGGTATAAAATCTATCGCAAGTTGATTGAATATTTGCGTGCGCGTCAAGAACGGGCAGGGTATATGGAAATTTCAACACCGTCTGTTATGGACAGATGTCTGTGGGAACGCAGTGGGCACTGGGCAAAATATGGCGAACATAATTATTCCGGTAAAACCCAAGATGGCAAGGTGTTCTGTATTAAACCAATGTCTTGCCCAGGGGGGATGTTGGTGTTTGGTCATGGCATTAAATCATATAAAGATTTGCCATTGTATCTGGCAGAATTTGGCAAGGTTCATCGTTATGAAGCAGCCGGTGGTTTGTCGGGATTGATGCGCGTTCGTGAATTTACCCAAGATGATGCGCATATATTCTGTACAGAAGAACAGTTGGAAGAAGAAGTTGTTAAAATCTTGCGTTTCATCAAAGATATTTATGGCAAGTTCGGTTTTGATAAAATTTCTATGAAATTGGCAACCAGAAAAGAATCAGAATTTCGAATCGGATCAGATGAAATCTGGGACAAGGCCGAAGGTGCATTAAAACATGCGCTGGATGCAAATGGTATCGAATATGAAATTGCCGAAGGTGATGCGGCGTTCTATGGTCCAAAAATCGATAATTATCTGAAAGATTCAATGGGACGCGTATGGCAGTGCGGTACTGTTCAATTGGATATGAATTTGCCAGAACGATTCGATTTGTCTTATGTTGGCGAAGATGGTGAAAAACATCGTCCGATTATGTTGCACCGTGCGTTGTTGGGGTCTATTGAACGATTTATGGGCGTGTTGCTGGAATCAACAGGTGGGCATTTGCCACTGTGGCTGAGTCCAGAACCAGTAGTGGTTGCACCAATTTCTGAAAAGCATGCTGATTATGCAAACGAAGTTGTATCTGCATTGCGTGGCGTGGGTGTAAATACACATGCAGATTTGCGCGATGAAAAAGTGAACTATAAAATCCGCGAATTGTCGTTGGCAAAAACACCAATCGTTGCGGTTGTCGGCGAAAAAGAAATGGCAGATAAAACGGTTACATTGCGTCGTTTGGGCGAACAAAAACAGGAAACTGTTCCACTGTCTGAATTTGTAGAAATGATGCAAAATGCAATAAAAATGCCGTTGTAAATTATATGGGGCAGGGTAATCTGCCCCATATAAGTAAAAAAAGGAAGGATAATATGAAAAAAATATTTTTGCTTGTTGCGTTGATTGCTGTGCCTGTCGTTGTTTCGGGGTGTGCAAAAAAATGCGAAGTAGAACCAATCGTTGAAGAAAATCATAAACTGATTGTGCCACAAAATTTTGGTAAAATGCCGAAATAATTTTTATCTATATCTGTTTGGTTATTCGTTTTTTTTGTGGTATAATGTTCATAATTAAATCACAGGGGGGATTTTATTATGGAAGATAATAATTTGGATTTGTTGGATTTAGACGATACGGATTCTATGGATTCTTTGCCAGAAGCAAATGCGTTCGCGGCGCCACGTCCAAAGAAACCTTGGTTGTTGCTGACTGTTGGTATGGTTGTGATTGTGTTGGCGACATATATTATTATTCGTGCAATTGGTGGCGAATCTTCTTCTTCGATGGAGGTTGACCTGGATGTTCCTGCGATTGTTGTCGATGGTGCGCCGGTCGAGCCAGAAATAAATGTTATGCCACCTGTGAAACCTGTTCAGGTGCAACCACAAAAAGAAGCAGTGAAACCTGTGGCGCAACCTGTATCAAAGCCAGAGCCTAAGCCAGAAGTTCAACCTGTGGTACAGCCAGAACAAAGTGCAGGAATTCCTGTGCGTGTGATTGAAGATCGCAAAGAAGTGAAATTTAATCCAACAAAAACGGAAAAACCGGTTGCAAAAACAACAACGCCTGCACCAAAACAGGGTGGGGTAAAACCTGCAACCAAGCCAGCGCCAAAAACAGCCGTTAAGAATACTGTGGCAAATGGTGGTTGGTATGTTCAGTTTGGTTCGTATAGTTCACGTGCATTGGCAGAAAGTGCACAACGTAAAATTCAAAGTCAACACCAAGGATTGTTTGCCGGAAAGCAATTTGTTATCTTGGCGGCACAATTGAAAAATGGTACAACAACATACAGATTGCGTGTGGCATTCGCAAATTCAAACGAAGCAAATGGTTTTTGCCGTAATGCCAAGGCAGATGGTCTGGATTGTTATGTTGCAAGATAATATACAAGGAGTAAAAATATGTTTGGTCGATTTGGTTGGGGCGAAATTTTAATAATTGTTGTTCTGGTTATTATCCTGTTTGGGCATAATAAAATACCAGGTATGATGAAAAATTTGGCAGATGGATTAAATGTATTTAAAAAAGAATTGAAAGATACAAAAAAGCAGACTGTTGAAAAAAAGCAAACAACAAAAGCTGTAAAAAAGACAGCAACCAAGAAACCAGTTGCGTCCAAGAAGAAATAAAAAAATCCCCGTTTGGGGATTTTTTTTTATTTGTGACTTTCGTATTCTTCTTGTTCTTCGATGGTCATGGTTGCCAATGGGCGGGCTAACATGCGTTCTAGTCCGATTTCGTCGCCAGAGACAACACTGTATCCGTATGTGCCATTTTCAATTCTGTCCAATGCTGCGCGTACTTTGCGTAATAATTTATTGTTGCGGTCAGACATGCGCAGGTCGTGTGTAATGTCCTGGTTGTATGATGCGTTATCGGTTTCATCACCAACACCAGCCGATTCGGTTTTTTCTGCCATGCGAACAGCATTTAAAACAGAATCGCGTTCGCTGATTAATTCTTCTTGTTGGGTGTTCAATATATTATAGAAATATGCCAACTGTTCAGGACACATATATGGTTCTGATTTTTTTGGTTTATATTTTTCAGACAGTTCGATGTTCTTGTAATTTTTTGTTGCCATTATTCAGCTCCTTTCAGTTCCTGAATCCAATCCAGTAATGTGTCTTCGTCCATTACACCTGTGCGTGCTTCGACCAGTTCACCGTTTTTAAACGCCAAAATGCTGGGGATGCTGCGTATGCCAAAGCGTGTTGGAGTTTTTCTGTTCGCTTCGTCAATTTCAAATTTAATGAATTTTGCGTCGGTTGTTTTTTCAGATGCTGATTCAAAAATTGGACCAAACATACGACATGGACCACACCATGTTGCCCAAAAGTCAACCAGGGTTATTCCGTTGCCTAATAAACTGTCGAATGTTGTGTCGTTTGCGTGTTCAAGTGCCATATTTTTTCTCCTTTCTTTGATTGATATTCTATGCGAGTGTATTATAATCAGTGCAAAATGCAAGAGAAAAACAAAATGAATAAAATCATATACTTAGATGCGGCTGCAAGCTATCTAAAATCAGATGCCGTCATAGGGGCGCAGGTTGATTTTTTACAGAACAAATATGCCAATGCGGGACGGGGAATTTGCGCGCGTGCAACAGATGTTGATAATATGCTGAAAACAACCCGTAACAAGGTGGCCGATTTTGTCGGTGCGGAAAATAAAAATATTGTGTTTACGCATGGTACAACCAGTGCGATGAATATGGTTGCAAATATGCTGAATCTGGGGGAAAACGCGCGTGTATGCGTGTCTGATTTGGATCACCACAGTGCCAGATTACCCTTTGTTAAAACAGGGGCACAAATAATCGTATGTGATTTGGATGATAATTTGGATATTGATATTAATCTTGTCCCTGTGGCAGATGTGATGGTAATAAGCGCCATGTCTAATGTCGTTGGACGCGCCCAAGATGTTGCGCGTATTATACAGGCGGCACGTAAAAAAAATCCAAATGTTATAACCGTTGTGGATGCAGCGCAATATGTTGTACATGATAAAATAGATGTAAAAAAATGGGATTGTGATTTTATGTGTTTTTCAGGACATAAAATTGGTGCGGATACCGGGGTTGGTGTTTTGTATATTAAAAATCCTGATTCGTTTAAGCCGGTGGTGTTTGGTGGTGGTATGGTTAATAAAATTGATGGTGATACGATTTTGTTAAATGCGGCACCAGATGTATTTGAAGCCGGAACCCTGCCGTTGACACAAATTGCGGGACTGGGGGTGGCAATCGATGTGCTGGAAAAAAACAGACCTAATCTGGAATTGATAAAGTATATGTATGATGAATTATCGAAATTACCACAAATAAAAATAATTTCTGCACGCGAATCAGCGCTGTTAAGTTTTGCGGTAAATGGTATGCATCCGTTGGATTTTGGGGCGTTGTTGGGGGCGCGTAATGTGTGTGTGCGTGTTGGTAATATGTGCGCGTCATGGATTCATCAGCGTTTAAATATTGTCGGTTCTGTTCGTGTTTCTGTTGGTGCCTATAATAACTTGCAAGAAGTAAAAACTGTGATATCTTACATCAAAGAAATTGTGAAAAAATGATTGAAAGACAAGATATTATTGATGCCTTAAAAAAGATTTACGACCCAGAAATTCCTGTAAATATATGGGATATGGGCTTGATTTATGATATTGATATTTCAGATGATTTGGTTGTTATAAAAATGACTTTTACCAGTCCGACCTGTCCAATGATGGAAGAACTGTTGGCCCAGGTGCGTGATGCAACACAACAGGTCGTGGGCAGTAATGTTGGGGTGCGTGTCGATTTGGTTTGGGATCCACCATGGAATCTGTCGCGTATGTCAGATGCCGCGCGGTTGGAATTAGATTTGACGAACGAAGGGTGGTAAATATGATGTATCAAGATATAAAAAATACTTTGTTGTCATTGTCTGATCCTGTGATGCGTCTGGAATTTGTGATGGATTTGGGAACAAGGTTGAATGCCGTTCCTGATTCTGCACAATGTACGCAAATAATGGGGTGTGCGTCATTTGTGGAAATTTGCCGTGATGGAAATAATTTTTTTGGGCGCGCAGATTCTGCGTTGGTGCGCGGAATTGTTGCGATATTTGTCGCAATGGTTGACGGAAAAACGCCTGATGAAATAAGACAGATTGATATGGAATCAGAATTTGCCGGGCTGGATTTGAATCTGGGGGCGGGGCGTTTAAATGGTGTTAATTCTATGATTCGTTTTTTTCAGAATTTATGATACAATGTTATTTGTTGGGGGGCGTGATGGGTGATGATGAAAAAATGTTTCAAATAGGCGCGTGGTCTTTTGGCATTGTGTTGTTTTTATCGGTGGTGTTACAGGTGTCTTATCGTACACAGGACAGACAGTTAAATCGTGTGCGACGCGATATAGTGCAAACACAACAAAAAGTCGCAATGGCAGAGGCAAGTTTTGCGTCATATGTCAGACCAGAAATTTTGCGAAATATGGTCGTGACAATTGCCCCGAAATCCGAAGTGGTCAGTTTTCAAAAATCTGTGACAATTGATAAATTACCAACCAGGGAAGATTCTTGATGTTTGAAATCGGTAAAGATATTTTTAAACATGGATCAAAAGGTACGCGTATAGACAGTATGACGCGTAAAAGATTAAGTTTTGTGCATTTTGCTTTTTTTGCAGTTTTTACATTGTTTGTATTGCGTACATTGCAATTGGGTATCCAGGGAACAGACCGATCCAGATTGGCCAGTGTTGATGCAGAATGGTCTGTACAACGCGCAGATATTGTGGATAGAAATGGCGATATTTTGGCGAAAAATGTTGAGTCTGGACATATCATATTGCGAAACAGGGCTGTGCGCGATAAAGACAGGGATGCGGTCGCAAAAACAATACATCAAATAATGCCGTATGAGTATTCGTTGGAAGAAGCACTGGCGTTATTAGATTCTCCAAAACGTTTTATCAGATTAAAGAAATATGCCAGTGATAAACAACGTGAAATTGTAAAGAAAGCACGATTAGAAGGATTGGAAATCGAAAAAATACAGACCAGAAAATATCCTAAACGACGTTTGTTTTCTCATTTGGTCGGTTTCGTCGGTGCCGATGGACACGGACTGGAAGGGGCCGAGCGTGTTTATGATAAATATTTAATGGAAAACAAGGATCCGTTGCAGTTGTCTGTGGATTCGCGTATCCAGTCGGTGTTTTATGAACAGTTGTCGTTTGCAATGCAAAAATATGGAACATTGGCGGCGATGGGGATGCTGATGGATTCGCGTACAGGTGAAATTATCGCGATGGTATCTTTGCCCGATTTTGATCCAGAAAATCTGCGCGCAGACCCCGTTGCAAACAGGTTGTTTAAACCAATGCGCAGTGTATATGAATTGGGGTCTATATTTAAAATATTTAATACGGCGTTGGCGTTGGAAAATGGTATCGATGTAAAAAAAGAATATTATGTTGAAAAGCCGTTCCCGATATACGATAAAAATGGACGGGTTGCAAAATATATTACAGATATTCGCAGCTTTAAACCGCCACGCCCCAGTATTAATGTAGAAGAAATTATGGTGCATTCTTGTAATGTGGGCAGTGCGCAAATCGCAATGGATTTGCCAGATGGTGCACAAAAAGAATTCTTTGAAAGATTGCATATGGACAAGGCTTTGACACTGGAATTCGGGCGTACAGAAAATACGTTGCCACAACGAAAATGGGGACCGGTGGAACGCGCAACAGTGTCATATGGACATGGATATGCAATAACACCAATGCATTTGTTGTTGGGGGTTAATGCGGTTACAAATGGTGGTATTTATATATATCCAACACTGAAAAAACGTAATGTTGGTGCCGTGCAAGGGGAACGTGTTCTGGCAGATGAAATATCCGCAAAGCTGCGTCCAATAATGTTGCGTGTCGCCGAAGAAACCAGTGGAAAAAAAGCGCGTGTTTCTGGGATTGAAATCGCAGGAAAAACAGCGACAGCTGAAAAATATGTTAACGGCAAGGTTGATAGAAAACGAAATATCACGGCGTTTGTTGGGGTCTTTCCGGCCAGTGCGCCACAATATACAATATTGGTTATTTTGGATGAACCCAAGGGAACAAAAGAGTCTTGGGGGTGGCGTACGGCGGCATGGAATGCGGTGCCGACAACCGGAAAAATATTGGATAGTATACTGCCGTTGCTATTTGAATAATTTTTGATTATAATACTTCTGATAATAAAAAAAAGAGAAGTAAGTGTGAGAAAGTTAGTAGAAAAATCCATGCTGGGCAAGGCATGGGTGACAGCGTATGATGATTTTAGTTCCGCAAATGATTTGTTAAGCCGCGTATTACAGGCACGTGGTATTAAATCTGATGAAGAAGTAAATATGTTTTTAAACCCGTCTATCAAGGGGTATATGCCGAATCCGTCTGTGATGATGGATATGGACAAAGGCGCAAAAATTATCGCAGACGCAATTGATGCAAATAAAAAAATTGCAATATATGGCGATTATGATGTTGATGGTATTACATCCACAGCAATATTGGTAAAGTACTTGCGTGCAATTGGTACGGATGTTGTTTGGCACCTGCCAACGCGCGAGGGCGAAGGTTATGGCCTGAACAATGATGCGATTGATGAAATTGTAAACAGTGGGGCCGCGTTGTTGGTTACTGTGGACTGTGGTATCAGCGGAATTGATGAAGTTAAATATGCAAAAAACGCGGGACTGGATGTCGTTGTGACAGACCATCATTCGCCAGATGCTGTGTTGCCTGATGCAGATGCGGTGATTAATCCAAAACGCGCAGATGATGGTTCGGAATTGAATTATTTGGCGGGTGTCGGTGTTGCTTTTTTGACATTGGTTGCACTGAACAGGGAATTGAAAAATCGTCATCGTGATGATGATATGGCACATAGATTACAAGGTGTTAATTTACTGAATTTTATGGATTTGGTGGCGTTGGGGACAATTTGCGATACGATGCCATTGGTCGGGTTAAACAGGGCTTTTGTCGCCACGGGGTTAAAGGTGTTGGGGTTGCGACAAAATTTGGGACTGCGTGTGTTGATGGATATCGCAGGGATTAAAAAGCCTTCTGTGTATGCGGCTGGATTTGCGCTGGGGCCGCGTTTAAATGCCGCGGGCAGATTGGATTCTGCCGCGCCTGCGTTGGAATTATTGTTGACGGATAATCCGTTGATTGCCCAAGATTTAGCATCAAAATTGCATCAAATGAACCAGGAACGAATCGATATACAAAATGCAATTATGTTGCGGGCCACAGAAATGGCAGAAAATTGTTGCGCATCAGGAAAATGCAGTTTGTTTGTCTGTGGCGATAACTGGCATGGTGGTGTTATGGGAATTATCGCAGGACGCTTGAAAGATAAATTTAATTTGCCGTCATGTGTCGCAACAAAGTCTGATGGTCAGATAAATGGTTCTGGGCGTTCAATCGCAGGTGTGGATTTGGGTAAAATAATTCATGATGCATTGGCTGCAGGTATTATTACCGAAGGCGGGGGACATGCTGCCGCCGCCGGATTTTCGTTAAGTGTTGAAAACGAAGGGGCGTTTTGTGAATTCTTGGAACGTGCCGTCGCAGAGCAGTTGGATGGCGTGTTGCCCGCACCAGAGGTTGTTGTTGATGCCGTGCTGGATGCAGGTGGTGCAACAATGAAGTTGGTAAAACAATTGTCTGCAATGGAACCATTTGGCCAGGGAAATCCAGAACCTGTCTTGGTGTTGGAAGGGGCGGTTGTACGACATGCAACAATTATGGGCAGTGGGGCGCATCTGCGCGGAACAGTCGCAACCAGTGCCGGAACACAATTGGCGTTTGTTGGGTTTAATTTGGTCGGAACAAATGTTGGTAATTTTTTACTAGACGATGCCAATACTAATACTAAAATAAAGATGTTGGGAAAATTGAAAGAGAACGAATATAATGGACGCGTAAGTGTGCAATTCGTCTTGGAAGATATTGCAATATAGAAGTTGTTATGAAAGATAATATAAAAGTTTTTTTTGAACGCGTAAAAAATGCAAAAACAATTGCAATCATGGGACATAAAAACCCTGATGGCGATTCGTTGTGCAGCGTTCTGGCGTTGGCAAATATTATTAATACAAATTTTGGAATACAGCCTGTGTGCGTGTATGATGGAAATATTCCTGATTGTTTGGATGGTGTGCCTTTGCGTAATCAAATAAAATATTTTGAACGTGTTGATATGAGCATGGTCTTTGATTTGGTTATTGTGATGGATTATGGAAATCCTGCGCATATTGGTGGACCAAAAACAATCGTTGATAATGCACGTTGTGTGGTTGAAATCGATCATCATAAAAACGAACATAATGTCGGTGATTTGCGTATTATTGATGATATGGCGGCTGCAACAGCGGTGATTGTTTATAATATGATATGCCAAGAAAATTTAAAAATGGATGGTAATACGGCGGATTTGTTGGCGTTGGCAATATTGACCGATACAGGAAATTTTAAGTTTGTACGTAATGGCGATGCGTTGCGAATAATGGCAAATTTGGTCGATGCAGGGGTTAATATTCGTGAACTGTTGGAATTGTTAAACAATAAACCGCGCAAGGCTGTACAATTAGAAGCGCGTGTTACCGCAAATGCAGAATTCTTTTATGGTGGACGGTTGGCGTTGGCGACAATCGTTAAAAAGGATTATAAATATCTGGACGGACGCGGCGAAACCGTGTTGAATTTGTTGGCACAGATTCAAGGCGTTGATTATGTGGTCTTGTTAAAAGAACAAAAGTCAGAACAAATTGGAATATCGATTCGCAGCAGATCAAAACCAATTGATAAATTGGCTGTCGCGTTGGGTGGGGGGGGACATGAACGGGCCGCTGGCGCGATTGTACGAAATTCATTGGATGCGGTGCGTGAACAGGTCTTGGAATTATTTAAAGAGGTTTAATATGAAAAAATTTTTAATCTGTTTGGGGCTTGTATTTTTTATGGGGACGGCTGGTGCGTCTGTTGATAATAATTTGGTCGGGGATGCTGAAAAATATTTAAATTCTATTACCGGGTTAAATGGTGTATTTGTGCAGACCGCAAATGGTAAACAACAACAGGGAAATTTTGCGATGTTGCGCCCGGGACGCGTTCGGTTAGACTATGATAATATGCCGGTTCAGCTGATTGCAGATGGGGATGATTTGTATTTCTTTGACCGGTCGTTGGATCAGATTACAACGGTGCCGTTGACCAGTACGCCAGCAGGGATATTGATTCGAAAAAATATTGACTTGAAAAATGCAGATATAAATGTCATAGAAACAGCCAGTATGGATGATACTTTTTCGTTAAAGATGAATTTGCGTGGACAAGAAGGATTGGGAAATATGACGGTTGTGTTTGATAAAAAGCCGGTAAAATTAAATTCTTGGACAGTTGTTGATGCAACAGGTGCGACAACCGAAGTGTTGTTTCGTGACTTAAAAGAAAAAACAAAGTTTGGTAAAGATTTCTTTCAAATACAAAGACATAAAACAGTATCAGCCAGTGGTGGTGATGATTTCTATGATTAATTAAAATGTTTGGAATTAGTTGGGCAGAATTTTTTGTTATTTTCTTGGTCGCCGTGTTGGTGATTCCTGGGCGTATGTGGCCAGATGTCGCCAGGTTCGTGGCGCGTTTAATAAAAACTGTGCGCGGGTTGATTTGGAAAATTACAGATGCGTCAGAAAATATAAAACAGCAAATAGAACTGGAAAAACCAATTGATGAATTACTTGCAACGACAACTAATGATGTGTTGGCTGATTTTTCTGAGGTTTTACCAAAAAGACAGCTGAAAAAAACAACAAAAAAAATATCTAAACCCCGGGCAAAAAAATGAAAAATATGACTTTATTACAGCATTTTTCAGAATTGCGTCGGCGTATTTTGTGGTGCGCGCTGATATTTTTAGTGGCCTTTGTCGGGGGCTGGTATGTCGCACCAATGGTTCAGACTTTTTTGACACAGCCTTTGTTAGATGTCTGGGAAAATGGCAGGTTGTTATATACCGGATTGACAGATGGTTTGATGATACGTTTGTCGTTGTCTGCGCTGGTTGCGTTGGTGGTCGTTATGCCCGTGATATTGTGGCATGTGTGGGCATTTGTCGCGCCAGGGTTAAAGAAAAATGAACGTGGTGTTATATGGCCGATTTTAATAATGTCGCCTGTGTTATTTCTTTTTGGGGCAGGATTTGCGTTTTATATGTTGTTCCCAATCGCGTTCAAATTTTTCATAGAATTAAATAGTTCTGCACCAGTGCCCAGTGCCTTGTTGCCTGTGGCGCGTGACTATTTGCACTTTGCGATTGGGTTGTTACAGGTTTTTGGCGTGGCGTTTCAATTGCCGTTGGTTTTGGTTTTGTTAAATCGAATCGGTGTTCTGGCACGCGATCGTGTGATAAAAATACGCAGATATGCAATCGTTTTTATTATCATTGTTGCTGCGGTTTTAACGCCACCAGATGTTGTGTCGCAATTATTGCTGGCGTTACCAATGTGGATTTTGTTTGAATTAAGTATTTTATTTATGCGTCGTGATTGATTTTATGATATAATCTGCGTATGAAAAAAATCTGTTTTGCAATTTTGGGTTGTTCTGTTGCCTTGGCGGCATGTGATTTGCAACCAAAAATTATGTCGCTGCCCGATTCGGTTGGTGACTTTATTTCACAGCGTTATCCTGCGCTGTTGGCGGATCCGAATACTAATCCAGAAATTTATAATTCTGCGGCGACAGACTATGGCGTGTATGCGTCCCCAAATTTATACGGCAGGGGAACAGATGATGAATATGTTACATATGCCAGTGTTAATGATTATATTGTGCCACCACAAACAACAGATGCGGATGTCGGTGAAAAAATAATTTATGGCGAACCTGAAAAATTGGCGTCAACTGATGTTTTAATCGTGCCAGAGTATAACAAAAAAATACAGCAAACAGATATTGTTGTTCAATCAGGGGATAATTTGTATTCGTTGGCAAAGCGGCACGGTTGTACGGTTGATGATTTGGCAAAATGGAATAATTTAAGCCAGCCATATACTTTGTCTGTTGGTCAGCGTTTGGCCTTGGGGGCAGGGCAACAAAAAACAGATGTCGTTGTAACAGAAAAAAATGAAAAAAAACAAACTGTGACACGTGTCGATGTCAAAGAAATAACGGTTGCCCCGGGTGATACATTGTTTTCGCTGTCGCGTCGATATTCTGTGCCTGTAAATGATTTGGCGGTTATGAATAATCTGGTTGCGCCATTTAATTTGTCGGTGGGACAAAAAATCAGGGTTCCGGATTTGTCTGATGCGCCGGTCGTGACAAAGCAAGAAAAAACAGATAACAAAACGGAACAAAAGAAAAATACTGACGCACCACAAAAGGTGGCCAATGCAAATAATGCAGAAAAACATTCTGTGCAACAGACCGAAAAAATATCGTCTGATCCATCCAAGAAATTGCCATCGATTAGTGCACGGTCTTCATCGAAATTTTCTTGGCCGGTTCAGGGTAAAATTTTGTCTGGGTATGGTTCAAAATCCAGCGGTTTGTTTAATGATGGCATAAATATTGGTGCCGCACGTGGTACAGTGGTCAAGGCCGCTGAAAACGGTGTTGTTGCCTATGCCGGAAATGAAGTAAAGGGGATGGGAAACTTGATTATTGTTCAGCATGCCGCAGGGTGGATGACGGTATATGCACATATGGATTCAATGGTTGTTAAACGTGGCAGTCGTGTAAATGTTGGACAGAAAATAGGCACCGTTGGCGAGACGGGCAAGGTGGATCAACCACAATTACATTTTGAAATTCGCAAGGGGACCAAGGCTTATAACCCGTCAAATTATTTGAAAAAATAATCTGGTGTTATAAAAACTTGATTTTTGTGTAAAAGTGTCTATAATTAGGCCTGTTTGAACGAAAGGTTCTGGATGCGTAGCTCAGTTGGTAGAGCAACTGACTCTTAATCAGTGGGTCCAGGGTTCGAGTCCCTGCGCGTCCACCACGATAAAAATAGTCCCCCATGTGTTGGGGGATTTTTTTCTGCTGTAAGTCTTTGTTATGATTTGATTCTCAGGTAATCATACCTATGCAAATATTGGTAAAGCATTGATACAATCAAAGTGTTGACATGAAACTTTTATATCTAAAAAAAAACTAAACAAAAAGGAGAAAAAATGAAAAAGTTAGCAATATCAACACTGGCGGTGCTGATGGCATGTCCAGCGTTTGCAGGAATTAATCATCCTGATCAGGGCAGTTCTTGGCAGATGTGGGGTATGGACCCTTATATCGGTCTGCGTGGCGGTATGAGTTATTCTAATTTAAATTATAAATATGATGGTAACAAAGAATCTATTACTGATTTTATATTCCAGGGTCGTGCAGCATTGGGGTTAGAGGTTTGTGATACAGTACGTTCTGAAATTGAATGGACTTATTTTGGCAAAACATCTGACAGTAAAAACTTTGGTGTCGCAGGTGATATTGATGTAAAAGCAAAAATGCAAACATTGTTGTGGAATAACTATATGGAATTTGGACCATATAAAATTGTTCGACCATTTGCAGGTTTGGGCGTTGGTATGGCGTTCACAGATGTTAAACATAGTGGCGAATTAATTGAAGACGGCAGCAGCGATAAAACACGTTTCTCGGCAATGGGAACAGTGGGCGTAACATTTGATATGGAACGTTTCGCAGTTGATTTGGCCGCACGTTACACATATGTGGATATCAATTCTGGTATGCATAACTTTGGTGGCGATGTCGGTATCAGATTTATGTTCTAAATATCAGCCCCAAAATCGTATGATACCCCGTTTATACGGGGTATTTTTTATTGTTGGACCAATGATTGTGCGATTCGTAAAAATGGGTTAATCTGTTTGAATTTATGACGTATATTGGTTGTTTATATCTGGTGTTAATATTGATAAATAATAAAAAACACCCCAGATGGGGTGTTTTTTAAACTAATTTTGCCAGTGCTAATTTGTTTAGAAATCCTTCTTCGATTGCGCTTAGCAAAGAATTGATTCCTTCGTTGGTTTCGTTTGACATTTGTATTTCTTCTAGTTCAGATATAATGGTTTCGCACATGTGTGTTAAATTTAAATCGATTAGTTTGGGGTTTAATAAGTTTGGTTTGAAAATGCTTTTTTTGCCATTGGCCATAAAATACGATTCGGCAATGTTGTCAACCCATGTGTCTATTTCTTCTGTCAGTCTGTCAAATAACAAGTGGTGTGCATAGTTGTCTGTGGACCAGTGTTTTATTTTGCAAGCATATTTAAATGCGATTAATTGTTGTAATAATTCGTACATGTTTTTTTCTCCCTGGGGGTTGGTTATAAGTTTATTTTATCATGTATAAATAATACTGGTATAGGAACCATGTCAATCGCGTCTGTACGCATGAAATCCGGCATTTTTTCTTAGGCAATCAAACCTAGGGCTTTTGAAAAAAATATAATATAAAATTCTGTTACGTAACCCAGAACAAAAAAAGGAGAACTTGATATGAAAAACTTAACAAAAAAAATGATAACAATTGCGTCTGTTATTGGTGCGGTTGTTTTGTTGGCCGGTTGTAATACTTGTCCTGCAAAAAAACATCACAAGGCACACAATGTTAAATATGCACAACCTGTAGAAATGGTAGAATCTGATACAATCGTTGTTTATCAAACATACGAAGATTCAGATGTTAATCACTTGTATGCAAAAATGTATACGCACAGCAGCCGTGGTGGCGAATCCAGAATGGGGCATATTAAATTCCGTGAAACAGACAGCGGTCTGAAAATGGAAGTTGATTTGAAGGATTTGCGCGCAGGTGTGCCATATACTGTTCGCTTGTATCAATGTCAGACATGCAATAATGATGCAAAATGCTGCACAAAATCTCATATGATGAACATTAATTTGCCAATGTTGGAAACAGGTATCAGTGGCCGTTTAAAACAGACCTATATGATCCAGGGATTAAACGCAGCCCAGATAGACGGTGCAAATATTTATCTGGAACGCGATGGCGGTTACAAGGCCGGTTGGGGTAAATTAGAAAAATAATTTTACAGATTGTGTGCTTAAAACACCCCAGGGTAACCGGGGTGTTTTTTTCTTTGTGATTATATTCTGGTTCTGTTAATATGCCGATATGTTCAAAAGGTTGTTATTCGTTTTGTTGTTTTGTGGGGCGCATGTGTGCGCAAATGCCACAATTGTAACTAATGATATTTGGGGCGCGCAAAAGACATTTAATACAGATTTTTCTGTCAGTGAAAATGTTACTGTCGCACCAAATGATGTATATTTGTCGCAATCGGTGAATATTTATAACCAAGGATTAATAAAAACAAATATTCATGTGTGTGACAGATGTCATGTTTATGTTCAGAATTCTGGGGTGATTGATTCTGAATTTGTCTTGGGGACAGATGCCAAGATGTTTCAAGTTGTTAATACAAAACAGGATTTAAATGCAATTAATACAAATGCCGATTATGTTGTTCTGGTGACAAGCGATGATGTGTTGTCTTTGTCTGATGTTGTTAATATGGCAGGAACAGCCCAGGGAGTGGTTGTTGAAAATACAAAATTAAATGTAGATTCTGTGCCAGATAATAAATCGTTGCCGATTGATATTGGTGATAATGTGGTCTTGGTCGTTAATGATACAACAGAATTAGATGGTGTGGTTTTGTTGGATAATGTTCAGGGTGGGTGGTCTGTGCGTTTTGAAGAGCAGAATTCTGATCCAATGTATTCTGTTACGGGTGCGATTAATAATGGCAGATTGTCGATTAATCGCATGCGCGAAACAAACTATGCAATTGTCCTGGAAAACGATAAGCGTGGTATGTTCTTGAATGAATTGCGGGAACAGGGTGGGGCGGAAAAGCTGTTTTCGCATCTGGACAGTGCGCCAGATATGAAAGCACTGGATGATATAATGATGCGGTCAGCGCGTTTTAATTTGGATGTTTTGTTGCAACCCGTACAAACAATGTATGCATTTGATATGTTGCGTTATGATTTTGCGTCTGTGTTGTCTGGTGCTGATGCGTATGCCATTACGGCAGATGACTATTTTATATATGGTTTAAATTTGAAACATAATATGAACCTGTCTGATGGGGTTAGTATTGGTGTTGGTGTGCGTGTTGGACAGATGGAATATAAGTCTGATTTGGATGATTTTTCAGCCTTGAATTATGGGTTGAATTTAAATGTGAAATATAAATTCTTGTCAGATGCGTTTGTGCGGACAGATGTGGTTGCGATGATGTCTGATTTTGATATTGGATTGGTCAGTTACGATAATAATGTTATTTCAAATCCGCGTGCATTATCAGGATATTGGTTAACTGATATTGGATATAAATTTGATTTGTCCGATTCGTTTTATTTGACACCGTATGTTGGTTGTGTTGTTGATTATTATAATCTGGAAGATATTGTGCAATCTGACGCGGTTGGTCGTGTTGGTATGGATATGGGGTATACTTTTGAATTTTCAGGAATTCGTTATAATTATGACGCGCGAATTGGGTTGAATAATTTTGCTGATATTGTGGCATCTGGACGAATCGGTGTGTGGTCAGATATCGATTCGTTTGGTGGTGATGTTACTGTATCGGTTATATCAATGACAGATGTTGTTTCTTATGGTGTATCGGCAAATTTGAAATTTGCATTTTAACAAGAAACTATTTCACCACGCAATGATGCCTTGTTCGCAGCAGTAATTTTTATCTGGACCAATTCTGGCGCGGTGCCGTTGTCGGGTGCAGGTACAATACATTGCTGCATATATGGCGTGCGATATATTAATTTTGTTCCTGTTTTGTCGGGACCTTCAAGCAGGCAGGTTAATGTTTTTTCAATGCAACTGATATTAAATTCGCGTTGAATTTCATTTAAGTAATTATCCAATATTGCCAGACGTTGCGCCTTGGTATTTTCTGGGATTTGATCTGGCATAATTGCCGCCGCAGTATGTGGACGTGGCGAATATTTAAATGAATAAGAATTTATATATCTGACTTGTTCGGCAATTTTCATTGTTTGTTCGAAATCCGAATCGGTTTCGCCAGGGAATCCAACAATAAAGTCAGATGATATTTGTATGTCCGGACGTGCAATTCGCAGTTTACGAATTATGTCTGAATATAATTCCAGTGTGTATGGACGATTCATGCGTTGTAAAATATTTTGTGAACCACTTTGAATAGGCATGTTTAAAAATGGCAACAATTTTGGTTCTGTTGCAAACATTTCTATCAGGTCATCAGTCATTTCTGTTGGATAACTGGATGTAAAGCGTATACGCATGATTTCTGGGATTTTTGCCGTTTCGCGGATTAAATCAGACAGGCGGTATGTTTTGCCATTTTTGTCTGTGTATTTATAACCGTTAACGTTTTGTCCCAAGAAACAAATTTCAATTGCGCCTGTTTTTGCCGCGTGAATTGTGTCACGCATGCATGCGTCAAAATCACGTGATAATTCGCGTCCGCGTGTATATGGTACGATGCAGTATGTGCAACAATGGTTGCAGCCTTCTTGGATTGGAATATATGCCACGCGTGGTGATTTTACCATTTGGGGCAGGGTATCAAATTTTTCCAAACCACCCAGGTCAATATTCAATAATTTTGCATCTGGATTGTCCAGTATGTCTGATAATTTATGATGGCTTTGTGGGCCCAGAACAAAATTTAAGTCCGGGATTCTGCGAAACGCGTCGGCGCCAGATTCCCGTGCAACACAACCGACAATGCCGAACAGGGCGGATGGCTTTTTTGCGCGTCTGATGCGCCCCAGTGCAGAAAAAACTTTATCCGTTGCCTTGGCACGAACAGCGCATGTGTTCAGTATAATTATGTCTGCGTCAGGAATACGGTCGGTACGTTGCATACCACGATGTTCCAACATCGCGGCGATTCGCCAACTGTCGTAAACATTCATCTGACAACCAAAGGTTTGGATAAAGAATTTTTTCATGAGTGCTTTTCTTTTTATGCTAATTTGTTGCGCAAGATTTCATTTACGACCGCTGGGTTGGCTGTGCCACCAGTTTTTTTCATGACGTTGCCTACAAAGAAGCCCAGTAATCCGACCTTGCCAGATTTGTATTGTTCAACCTGGGATGGGTTTGATGCGATAACTTCGTCAACAATTGCTTCGATTGCGCCAGTGTCTGTCATTTGCTTCATGCCAAATTTATCTGCGATTTCGCGTGGGGTGCCATTTTCCCCATCTAACATTTTGATAAATATTTCTTTGGCCTGTTTTCCGTTGATGGTGTTGTCGCCAATCATGTCAACCAGTTCTGATATGTCAGATGGTGTGATAATGCGCATGCCGTCAACAATGCCGGACTTGGTGTTTTCAATGTCATAGTTTTCTGGGTGCGCAAATAATTCAGAAATCATCCAGTTCGCAACAGATTTTGCGCGTTTTTTATCCCCGTTTACAGCAGTGTCGTACCAGCGTGATATGTCAACCGTTTCTGTTAAACGTGCAGCGTCGTATTCAGACAGCCCGAATTCCGCCGTATAGCGCGCGCGTGTTGCAGATGGTAATTCTGGCATTGTACGGCGAATGCTTTCGATTTGTTCATCGCTGATTTCCAGTGGTAATAAATCAGGATCTGGGAAATAGCGATAATCCAATGCGTCTTCTTTGCTGCGCATAACTGATGTTGTACCTTCGCCTTGGTTATAGCGCATAGTGTCTTGGGAAACAGTGCCACCGTTTTCATAGATTTCGATTTGACGGCGCGCCTCGTATTCGATGGCGGATTTAATAAATTTAAATGACACCATGTTTTTTGTTTCTGTACGGGTGCGAAATTCTGTTGAACCCACCGGACGAACAGAAACATTTACGTCTGCACGCATTGAACCTTCTTCCATGTTTGCGCGGGATACGCCCAATGCGCGTGCGATTTCACGGATTTCACGCAGATATTTTTCTGCTTCGTCTGGGGATGAAATATAGGAATTATTTTCAGGATTTTTTGTATCAAGGAAAGTTACGATTTCCAGCAATGCAACACCCGTGCGGTTATAGTCTGCAAATGATTTTGTCGGGTGTACATCGTGTTTTAATTTACCAGCGTCTTGTTCCAAATGTGCACGTTCGATAAAAATCTTTTTAGGATTGCCGTCGTCACCCATAATTTCAACCCAGCCACGACCAACAACAGGTGGTTCTTCGGCCGGTTGTGAAATCTGATAGCCCTGGGGCAGGTCAGGGTAAAAATATTGTTTACGTGCAAATTTGCTGCGACGAGATATTTCAGCGTTCAGTCCCAGCCCCATTTTTATGGCTTGTTCTACGCAGTATTTGTTCAAAACCGGTAACATACCAGGCATCGCAACATCAATCATTGAAACCTGGGTGTTTGGGGATACGCTGGGGTTATAATCCGCAGAAGCACCACTGAATAATTTTGCGTTTGATAATACTTCGATATGTGTTTCCAGACCAATTACCAGTTCCCAATCACATGTTTTGCCTTTTATCGTAAACATTTTTTCTTTTTCCCTTGATTTTTTATTTTTTGTATCTTATTATTGTCCTCGCGTTGGCTAGGTAGCTCAGTTGGTAGAGCAAGGGACTGAAAATCCCTGTGTCGGCGGTTCGATTCCGTCCCTAGCCACCATCATCTCCTTTCTTTCGACCGTTGCGGTCGATTTTTTTATTGATAAAAGAGATGATGTGCAGTTCATATTTTATTTTCCCATAATTGTTGTTGGGCGGTTATCAATGCTTGATGCGATTTCGATGTGCTTTGCCAACTGTAAAACGCGCATATCGTCAAAGCGACGGCCGATAACCTGTAATCCCAATGGCAGACCGTTTTGTGCCAAACCTGCGGGTACGCTGCATGCAGGAACGCCAACCAGGTTCATCGCAACGGTAAATAAATCCAGTGCGTAATATTCCAGTGGCGATAAATCCGAATCCAGTGGCATGGCGGTACCAGCGCTGGATGGACACAGTATCAAATCGCATTGTTCGAATGCGCTGTTGAAACTGTCTGATAACATACGGCGTACACGTGCAGCCTGCATAAAGTATACTTCGTAAGATTCGCTGGATAATACGGCGGTTCCAATAATCATACGGCGTTGAACTTCATCGCTAAAGCCGGCCGCGCGTGTTTTTTTGTATGTGTCTATTAAATCGTTGCCTTCGACACGCAGACCATAACGCATGCCGTCATAGCGTGCCAGGTTCGATGATGCTTCGGCTGGGGCGATAATGTAATATGCCGCCAATGCGTCCAAGATATTTGGAATCGATACTTCGACAATTTCGGCACCCATTGATTTTAAATCGTTCAGACGGGCATTAAATAAATCTTTCATATCCTGGGATACTTCGACATCCATAAATTCTTTGATTATGCCAACGCGTAATTTTTTGCCATTGCCCAAGATTGGTTCCAGTGGACCGTTGCAGGTAAATCCGTTTGTTGCGCTGGTCGATTCGCGTGGGTCGTGTCCCGCCATGGCAGACAACATTAATGCCGCGTCATCTGATGTGCGGGCAATTGGACCAGGGGTGTCCAGACTGGATGCATATGCAACGCACCCCCAACGTGAACACAGACCGTATGTTGGTTTCATTCCAACCAATCCCGTGATTGCTGCCGGAAAACGGATTGAACCACCCGTATCTGTACCTGTGGCGGCGATTGCCAAACCGGATGCAACCGCAGATGACGAACCACCCGAAGAACCGCCGGCGGTCAGGCGTTTTTCCATTTGCCATGGATTGACCGGTGCGCCAAAGAAACTGGTCTTGCTGAATGTGCCCATTGCAAATTCGTCCAGGTTTGCCTTGCCCAACAGGACTGTTCCGGCATCAATACATTTTTGTGATACTGTTGATTCATATTCTGGGACGAAATTTTCCAACATGCGTGATGCGGCGGTTGTGCGAATGCCGCGTGTTGCAAACATATCTTTCATTGCGATTGGTGCACCGTCCAAAAAGCGTGCTTCGCCCGCAGCACGACGTGCGTCAGATGCAGCGGCATCCATCATTGCGCGTTCAGGTGTTGTTGTGATATAACAATTTAAATCTGCACCATATTTTTCGATACGGTCCAGGTACGCGCGTGTTAATTCAACGGCGCTTATTTCACGGTTGTTCAGTTTTTGTAATGCTTCGGTCAATGTTAAGTTTATCATCTTTTCTTCTTTTACTTTTGTTTGTCTTTTTGTGCAATTTTATCGGTGTTAAAAACATTCATCAGTTCTTTTAATTCATCTGAACCAATATACCCCAGATGTGCAACATGGTTTGGGTAATGTTCGTACTGTTCGTATTGAACAAAATTTACAGGAATGTTCTTGTTAGGTGTCATTTGTTTAGTCCCCATCCATAACCTTGGGTACTGCGAAATAACCGCGCGATGTGCCGGCGTTGTCAGGCGTGTTTGCCAAAACCAAATCACGAATGTTGCCGTCAGTGACAACATCTTCGCGTTGGGGCAGGGTGTGTTCGGCCGGACTTAACATTGGGTCAATCCCGGTGGTGTCAATCTGTTGAACCTTGTCCAGCCATTCTATAACAGAATCGATATTCATCTGTTCCAGTTTTTCTGGACTGATTTCAATGCGAATTAAATCTGCAAATTTTTGTAATTGTTGCTTGCTAAATGCCATTTTGAATCCTATATTAAAAACAAAGGAAATTATACAATGATTTTACCAGATTTCAAGGCTTTTCCGCGTATGGGGCGTATATTAGGGGTTGATTGGGGACTGCGACGTGTTGGTGTTGCAATTTCAGACCCTTCTCGTCAGTTTGTTTTTACTCGTCCTGGGGTGATGTTTAAGGCGGGGGTGCAAAATCATGCGGATGTGATTGCCGCCGCGGCCGTCCAAGAAGGGGTCGTGGGGATTGTGCTTGGTTTGCCAATCAGAAATGATGGCAGTGAATCAGAAACAACAAAAATGGTTCGTGATTTTGCAAATCGGTTGGCTGAAAAAACAGAATTACCAATTGTATTCATAGAAGAAAATTTAACATCTGCCACGGCCCAAGAAGATATGGGTCGGGTCAGGGTGCGCGATTTAAAAGAAAATTTAGATTCAGAATCTGCGCGTGTGATACTGGAAAATGCAATTGCAATAATTAACCGGTCTTAGAAAAAGACCGGTTTTTATGTGTATAGCGCGATTTTTAATCTTCGCGTTTGTCGGGGATGTTACCGTCAGCTGATAATAATACAGATACCCAGCGTGTCGAATCAAATTGGGCGCAAATGATATATATTGCAACCAACATTGGTACGCTGAAAAACATGCCTGCGATACCCCATATCATGCCCCAAAATACCAGGTTTATCAATATTGCCAATGTCGACAGATTTAATGTCTTGCCCGTCAGTTTTGGTTCCAAGATGTTTCCGAATATAATTTGCAATCCAATCAGACCAATTGCAGTTAAAATTGGTTGTTGCAATGATGGCGCAGATACCAATGAATACAGTATTGGTAATCCGCATGCAACGAATGCGCCAATTGTCGGAATGTAACTGGTGATAAATACAATAAATGCCCAGATGCCCGCAAATTCAACACCAATCATTTGTAACCATATAAATGATAATATGCCAGTTATTGCGGAAATTGTTGTTTTTACAAACAAGTATTTCTTCATGTTGTAATCAATGCTGTCCAGTATGTATCTGGATTTTTTTGTTTGGCGTTTGTTTGAAAATAATGCTGCAAATTTATTATTAAATGTACTTTGTTCAACAAACATGAATATCATATATACCAATACCATGCCAAAGGATGTTGCCAAACTGGCCAATGATGCGCCGATGTTTGTTGCTATTTTTGTTATGTTTGGTATCGCGTTTGTGTCAAACTTGATGCCGACAGATGTTGACAGGTATGTGCCAAAATTTGCCAGTTTGTCTTGCAATGCGGGCAGGGCGGCAACCAGTTCTGAAAACATTGGACGTATTTGTGTCGCAAATAAATAAATTACACCGCTTACCAGGGCAAATGTTGTTATATAAGATATCAGATTAAAGATATGATACCATATTTTGCCGGTGGTGTTTGTGTAACTTTTGCATGGTAATGCCTTGCGAAAATAGTCCGATATTGCGTTCATTAAATACCATAAAAAAGCAGCAATCAGCAGTGGAATTAATATTGAACGACCAATCCATAAAAAGAATATCAGACCTGCTGCGATTATTATTCCGTTCATTTTGTGTTTCCTTGGGTTGTTTCTGTTATCGTTATTGTTTCTGATGTAGGTGTGCTTGCCTGGGGCGGTAATGGGCGCATGGCAAGTATTGATGAGAATATTATAATCATAATGATGTTTATGATTATCATTGCGTTGGCATATTTACCAGAAATGTTCTTTATAAAATGTTGTTTGCTGGTGTGGCACAGGCATATGCCAAATATTGTTGATAATAACAGTGTCAGCAGTACATTGTTTAATCCGATAAATAAACCAGAAAATAAAGTGGTTGCGATAAATGCGATAACCAGGTTTGTTGTGCTGTTCGTTATTTTGTTTATAAGTTCAGAATACCATTTTGTTTTAATTGTTACCGGATGAAGTTTTTTGTCCGGGGAATCTAAAAAATACCCGGCAGACCACAGTCCTGCAAATCCAAAAGGCAGGCTGAAAACAATTTTCCATGCAGGTACATTAAATGCGCGTATGCGCCAGAATTTGGCGTACAGATTAGATAAAGAAACGCCTGTAATGTACATTATAATCATGGCGGATAATACCAATGTAATGAAAAATAGTAATGGTGATTTTGATTCAAGTTGAATCAGGTTGAATATGATTTTATCAAAATTGCTGGATACAATCAGTGTTAGTAATATGAATATTGTTGGTGCAATTGCGATTTGTGATGTGTGTAATGCAATAAATGATTTTTGCGATAATGGCGCCCGTGGCAGACGTCTGAACATGTAATAGGCGCATATAATGAAGCATACAAATATAATTGCCATCAAGGGTTGTTGGGAAAAGATTAGGTTGTCAGACATTGTTCGTGCCAACATCATATATATAAATGATACAACCAATGAAACAGTGCAGAATAATGCAGAAAATTTTAATGGTTCGCTTAGGTTCCATTTAATTAAGTTTGATTTGTTCGTCATGATATGTTCCTTTGTTATGAACAAGGTTATTCTATCATATTTTTGCCGTGTGATAAAGTTATTGTGTGTGTTGGATGTATCTTTTCTGTAAAAGTAGGCTGATGACTGATTATTATAAATGTTGTGTTCGGCATAGATTTGATTGTGTCTGCAATCAATGTTTGGGTTTGTGTGTCTGCACCAGAATCAGGCTCGTCCAAGATGGCAAGTTTTGGTTGGGTCATCAACAGGCGTAATAACATGATTTTTTTGCGTTCGCCCCCTGAAAATCCAACGTTTATACTGCGGTTCAGCCAGTCTTGTGGGATGTTTAGTGTGTTGCGCGCAATCTCGATTTTTTCCAATAATTCGCCCATTGGTAAATCTTGGCCGGTTTGAAAATGATGATGTGCGTTGCACGAGTGTTTTAATAGGCTGATGATACTTAATCCCGGGATTTCAGGGACATTTTGTGCACCTAAAAATATTCCCATTAATGCGCGTGTTGTCGCGTTTTCTGATGTTATGTCGCGTTCGTCAAAAATTATTTTCCCAGATGTTATGGTGTATGTGTCATTGCCAGCAATTGTTGCGGCCAATGTTGATTTACCACTGCCATTATGACCAGACAGTAAAACACGTGCGCTCGGTGCAATATCAATGTTTATATTTGATAGTAATTCTTTGTCTTTCAAGGATACGAATAAGTTTTGTATTTTTAGCATTTTTTATTCCTTTGATAATGCCATTTGTATCAGTTGTTTTGATTCAACCAAAAATTCCATTGGCAGTCGTGATAATACGGGGGTCGCCGCAGCGCCAACAATCAAAGATGTTGCGATGTCTGTATCGATGCCAGCTGTGTTTAAATAAAACAATGTTGCCGCATCAATTGTGCCCGTGGTCGCTTCGTGGGATTGTTGGTTGTCTTTGCCGTGATGGATTATGCGTGGCAGTGTGTTGGCGATTGCGTGTGGTCCAATGATACGACTGTCGCACTTGGATATATTTGTGCAATTGTTGCCAGTAAAAGAAACCATGCTGCGAAATGTTTGTCGCGATGCGTCTGTTGCCACGCCGTATGATACGATATTTGATGTTGTGTTGTTTCCAATATGAATCATTTTTGTTCCAGTGTCGGCCATCTGTCCGCCACGTGTTATTGATAATGAATAAAAGTCGCTGTACGCATTGTTTCCGCGTAAAATCGTGGATGGGTATTTCCATGTAAGGGCGGATCCAACCTCCATCTGGGTCCATAAAATTTTGGCGTCATTATCACATTGTCCGCGTTTTGTAACAAAGTTCAATATTCCGCCAGTATTGCGTGTGCCATCAAAATCACCGGCAAACCAATTTTGTACAGTTGCGTATTTTACAATGGATTTTTCGTGGGCGATTATTTCAACAACGCCACTGTGCAGTTGGTTTCTGGTTCGACGTGGGGCGCTGCAACCTTCCATGTATGATAATTCTGAACCTGTGTCTGCGATTATTAGTGTTCGTTCAAATTGGCCAATTTTTGCTGTTTCAATTCTGAAAAAGCTGGCCAAATCAATTGGGCATTTTGTGTTTTTTGGGATGTATACAAATGTTCCGTCTGAAAATACGGCCGCGTTTAATGCTGCAAAAAAGTTGTCTGTTTTTGGAACGACGCTGCCCAAGTATTTTTTTACTAATTCAGGGTGTTTTTGTACCGCTTCGGACATTGGCATAAATATTATGCCGTGTTTTTCCAATTCTGCTGTATAAGATGTGTGTACAGATCGGCTGTCGATAACAGTGTCTGTTGCCATGCCCAACAGGGCGCGTTTTTCACCCGCAGGTAATCCCATTTTGTCATATATCTTATCCAGATCGGAATTGTCTATGGGTGGTGCCTGGTTATAATAATCCAGGCTGTTATAATCAATCGGTGCATAGTCTAATTCTGCCCAATGTGGTTCAGACATTTTTTTCCATGCGTTGTACGCATCCAGGCGCCACTGCAATAACCAGTCGGGTTCACCGCGTTTGGCAGAAATTTCACGAATAAGATTTTCAGAAAGTTGTGTCATAAATCAGGTGTGTTTTGCATTGCTAATTGTTTTGCCTGGGCAAAAAATGTCAAGGATTGTCCCAACAGGCCGTCTGTAAATGTTGATGATAACAGACCGTCTGGTTCCGTGGTGGTCAGATGATGTAAAAATGTGTCTGCGCGTCGCATATAATTGTCAACATTACGTGCGATTTCTGCGTCCAGTTTGATGCAACGACGTAATTTTTCCAATGCAAATGGATTTTTTGCGTATTCATCCATTATTCCACCCAGTGCGCGCCACAATGGGTGTTCCTGGGTTGCGCGTGGCATTATGTCAATGGCAGCCATGATGGGTATCAGGCTTTGTAATAAGTCTTGGTAAATCATTTCTGCGTTTTCTGCGATTGCGTTTGTTGCGGATTTGTTTTTTAATACAGATTGTATTTTTACAATCAGGTTGTATTGATGTTCAATTGTTTTTGTTATGTTCGCGACACGTGTATTAATTTTGTATATATATACGAATACCATTACAGACAAGATTGTTGTTAATCCAAGTGATAAAAATACGAATATGTTTGTCATATTTGTGTGCCTTTTTTGTGTTGTTTTTTGTGTTTATCACGGACCAGTATAACATACTTTTTGCGATTCGTGTGATTTTATCTGTGATAGATTTTTTTAGCCCTTGCACAGATTCGGTCAAATTGTTATAATGTATATAAAATAACTGGTTATTTTTTTAGGGAAAGGAAGTTTTTATGTTTCGCAAAGTCTTGATTTTCGCGATGTTCGCTACTGCGGCGGGCTATTGTTTTGCTGATGAATTTTTACCCCAGGTTGTTACATCAGAGGTTTTTTACGAACAAGAAAAAATAGTTAATGATAATGTGCAAGAGCAAATAGACGTTATCGAAACATATCGTCAGGTGCCTGCGTGGCCGTTGGCGGGATCTGATGCTGACGTGGAAGTGTCGTGCGATATGGGGGCGTGTTCCAAGACAGAACAATCTGATAATATTCGTATTGTTTCCAAAATAGGTGCCGACTTGGTTGTTGAAAATAATATCAATATGGGGGCGCGTGGTGAATTTTCTGGCTGGTCAGGTGGTGCAAATATGCTGCATGGTAATCAGATTCCTGTGGGGTTTGATGATGAATGTAACAATAATTCCGAGATGCCATTATTACACCGCGAGGTTTTAGAAGATGACGGTGGTAATGTTTTGACTGTTTCGCGCAGTGGTCGCAAAAATTGCGGAAAATATGCAGATGGATATGAAGCGTTTGCCCAGAAAATGGGAATCACTGTCGAAGAAACAGTTCAAGAAACAGATTCTGAAATCGCCGTTGATGCGTCCGCAGATGCCGAAGCGCCGGCTGTATTAACCGATCAGGTTCGTTCATGGGTTGTTGCAAATGGTCAGACTTTGCGTCAGGTTTTGCAAAACTGGTGCGATAAAGAAGGTTGGGATTTGGTTTGGGCGACTTCACGTGAATATCCAATAGAGGCCAGTGCCGTTTTCAAAGGGCGTTTTGTTGATGTAGCGTCTGCGTTGGTGCGTAATTTTGGACGTGCGACACCAATCCCATATGCAAAATTCTATAAAGGTAATAGAGTATTGGTTATATCAACAGGTGAACAATAATACAATCGTGTCGCAAGGGAGAGATTAAATATGAAAAAAATAATGAAACTATTTGGTCTGTGGGCGTTGGTTTTGGTTACTGTTACTGCGTGCGCAAAAAAAGAGTCTGTCAAGGTTGCAGCATCAGTGGACCAAGATTTTATTAATGCCTATGATGCGTTTGAAATGGCAAAAAATCCACGCGCCAAGGTTGCCAGTGGTGATACTGTATCTATGTCCGAAGGTATTTGGTTGGGAAATAAGTCAACTGTTTTGGAACATCGTAATAATTTGCCAAAACAATATGAAACAGATACTGGGGTTACGATTTTGTTGAACGAACCTGTTTCATTGCAGGTGTTGGCAAACGATATTTATTCTGTAACAGGTATTCCTGTGAAAATAGACAGTCAAATCGCAGCTGATAAATTGCGCAAGACGGTAAATGTTGCATATACTGGCAAATTGTCCGGATTGTTGTCCCAGGTCGCAACAGATTTAGATTTATTGTGGTATTATGATAAAAATTCAATTGTGTTTTATGAAACAGAAACAAAAACATTTACTCTGTATGCCCTGGGGACCGAGGTTGCATATCAAACATCTGTGTCAACCGATGATGCAAATGAGGTTTCTTTGGAATCTACATTGAAAGAGTGGGACGAAGTTGAAAACGCAATTTCTTCCATTATCGGCAAAAGCGAAAATGCAGATTTTACAGTATCGCGCAGCTTGGGTACAATTACAGTTACTGCATCGCCATCGGTCTTGGCGCGTGTTGGCGAATATATTGAAAGACAAAACAAACGTTTAAGTCAGTTGATTACAATTGATGTAAAAGTGTTGCAGGTAACAATTTCAAACGATTCTGCGTTTGGGTTGAATTTGGCGGCAGCAATTAATTCAACATCGGGATTGAATATCGTTGCAAATCCAAAGAATAATTTGGCATCGACCGAGGCCAGTTCTATGAACATTGCGGTTTTATCAAATGCTGTTTCTGCCTTGACGGGCGCGACACATGATCAAAATGGTACGACTGTTAATGGTGCATATACTGCGGATGATATTATGAACGGTTCTTTGTCTGGGGTTGCGGGCAGTAATGCGTTAATAGAAGCGTTGGCAAAGCAGGGCAAGGTTTCGTTGGTTACAAATGTTGGTGTAACAACCCGCAGTAATCGTGTTGCGCCGGTAAGTAATACTCGTACAACAGGATATATCAAACGTTTCGAATCCAGAAACTTTACAACGGTTGAATCCAGTACAGTTGATCAGGATGATTTGGAAACAGGCTTTACAATGCAATTGTTGCCAAATGTTTTGGAAAATGGAAAAATCTTGCTGTTGTTCCGTATGTCTGTGCGTGAATTGTTGCGTATGTCAACCCAAACAATCGGCGAGGTAACATTGCAATTGCCAGAGGTTGAAGAACGCAGCTTTATGCAGGAAGTTATTATGGAATCTGGTCAAATGTTGGTTGTTTCTGGTTTTGAAAAACAGACTAATGAAGATACCAGATATGGTTTGGGCGATCCTGACTTTATGGCGTTGTCTGGTTCGCGTGAAACATCCGCCACGCGTGAGGTTTTGGTTGTAATCTTGACCCCGCAGGTATTGGTCAGTCCAATGGATGTAGAGCGCAGTATTCAGCAGCACTGGGGGGCACCACTGAACTAAAATAAATTATAATAATTTATCTAAAAGCGGTGCCGGCAACTCATGTAACATCTGTACACTACGTTGCCGGCACTACTTTTATCTAAATCATTCTAATTTATTTATAACAAGGCATATCTACGGTCGGTCCCGACGGCTCATGTAACTTTTGTACACTAACGCCATCGGGACCGTTCCGTATCTAAATCGTTCTAATTTATTTAAATCTGTTGGTTTATAAAAAAATCCCCAATCGGGGATTTTTTTTAATAAGATTTCTTGGTTATGCCATTTTTGACATTTTCTTTGCCAAACGTGAAATCTTGCGGGCTGCGCGTTTCTTTGGCATGATTTTGCCGGCAGATTTCATGATTTTACTTTCTGCGTTGCGCATTGCTGTTGTTGCAGCAACCTTGTCGCCAGATTCAATTGCAACCAATGCCTTTTTAGTGGCGGTTTTTACCGCGCTGCGACGGGCAGTGTTGATTGCGTTCTTTTTGGCAGTTACCAAAATTCTTTTTTCAGATGACTTATGATTTGCCACGTTATTTTCCTTTTATTTTTGTTTTGATTCTGGTATTTTATAAAAAACAAACATAAAATCAAGGAAAAATAACATGACTTACTTAATTACTTTAATTGTATCTTATTTATTGGGCTCGGTACCGATGGGATTGTTGCTGACAAAAATGATGGGCAAGGGCGACTTGCGCCAAGTGGGCAGTGGTAATATCGGGGCGACAAATGTTATGCGTGTTGGTGGATTGCGTATGGCTGGGGCGGTTTGGTTGTTGGATATGGCCAAGGCGATTATTGCCGTGTTTATTGGGCGTTATTTTGTCGGTGATGTTTTTGGTGCGTGGTGTGGGTTTGCAGCAATTGTGGGGCATTGTTATCCGGTGTGGTTGAAATTCAAAGGTGGCAAGGGGATTTCTTCGATGTTTGGTGTTTTGCTGGCGGTCAGTCCGATTGCGTTTATGATTTGCGCGATTGAGTGGTTGTTGGTGGCGTTGACCAGTGGCAAGTCTTCGTTTGGGGCAACGGTTGTATTTTGTCAGATTCCTGTTCTGGGATTTATTTTGGGGGTAAATTATGGTTTTGTGTTCTTGGCAATCGGGTTGCTGTGTATGTGGCGTCATCGTGAAAATATTAAACGATTAATCGGTGGCAGTGAGTCTAAAATAGAGTGGAAATGGAAAAAATAATATATCAAGGGGGCTGTGTGCCCCTTTTTTATTTATATTAATGCTTTATTTTTTTGCCTTTTTATGGTATAATACATGCAATATAGGCAGGAAAGAGAATATGAAATATTTTGTCAGTGTGTTTTTAGGGCTTGTTTTTATTAGTGCTTCAAATGCTGTAACGCCGAATAATCCACGTGGTCGTGCATCGATGAATTCTTATACCAATACAAATGCGCGTGCGGTGGTTGCGTCGAAAAATCAATTGGCGGCTGCGGCAATGGTTAATAATCCTGGGGTGGCACAGCCACAGCAACAGGCGGTCGGTATGGGCAGTATGGCGGTTACACCTGAACAGGCGGTTCCTGCGGTCAAGAAAGATTTGCGCGAAAAAGAACGTAATGCATGCATGTCTAATAATATTGGTATGGGAAATACTTTTGTCTGGGCGTCGCGTTACAGTAATTTAAGCAATTATTCAACAATGATAGAAGATACAGAAGAGCCTGAGAATAATGTCTGTTTTGTAAAGGTTGATATGAAATCAAATGATACAAAAATAGATGTGTCTGATGTGCCTAGTAAGTATTTTGAAATGGGACGCAGTATAACATGTGGTGCCTGGGCGAACGAAGAGACTTTGCGTCAAAGAATTCTGGATGCCAAAAAGACTGCACGCGTATGGGGTACGGTTGGTGGTGTTGTCGGTGGCGCAGGTATTGGTGTCGGTGCAATGGAATTGTTTGGTAACAAGTTAATTGGTGGCAAGGTCGAAGGTCAGAAGTCTTTGCAGGGTACGCAATTATTACGTTCGCAGTTGGGTGTGTTGGCCAAGGAAAATGCGTCTGAATATGATAATTATATCAAGAACTTGAAAATATTACAGATAGAATGTACCAATAATGATTGGTCGGCCGATGGGGAAATTAAGGCCATATGTGATAAGTATGGTCCGTTGTTCGGTTTGTCGGGACAATAAAAAAATCCGCAGTCGCGGATTTTTTTATTGGTAATGGATGGGGCTTTTTTCTTATACTTATATATTATGTCGGATATGTTTGATAAATTATTATTGTTAAGAACGCCTGGGGTTGGACCGGTGCGATATGCGCAACTGATTAATCAATTTGGTTGTGTCGCAGCGGCTGCGCGTGCGGTGGCAACGGATGGGCAATTGCGCGATTCGGTTTTGCAAGAGATGGAACGTGCCAATGCGTTGGGGGTTGTCTATTTGTCTGACGATGATGCGCGATATCCACAAAATTTGCGCAAAATAAAAAATCATCCGCCTGTGATTTGTGTCAGGGGAAATATAGATGTGTTGGCAAAAAAGATGGTATCTGTTGTGGGAACGCGTCATGCGACCGCGGCGGGTATGAATATCGTGTCAGATATTGCGTGCAGGTTTGCTGAAAATTCGGTGGCGGTTGTGTCTGGGTTGGCAATCGGGACAGATACGGCGGCCCATCGTGGCGCTTTGCGTGCCGATGGCGATGCCCAGACGGTTGCAGTACTGGCGGGTGGGGTTGATTATGTGTGGCCATTGGAAAACGAATCGCTGTATTATCAAATCTTGGAACGTGGTGCAATTATCAGCGAGATGCCGGTCGGTTTTGTGCCAATTGCCAATAATTTTGTTCAGCGTAACAGGTGGGTTGCGGGGTTGTCTGATTCGTTAATTTTGGGCGAGGCCGATTTGAAATCAGGTTCAATGACAACGGCGCGATTCGCAATCAATTATGGACGTGAAGTGTGGGCAATACCATCACACCCCATGGATCCCAGGGCCACCGGGCCAAATTCGTTGATTCGCAGTGGGGATGCTAAATTATGTATGGGGCCGGATGATTTTTTTGAAAAAGATAAAAAAATAAAAAAAGATGAAAAAAAATCTGAAAAAAATGAATCGGAAAACAGTCTTATTGACGCGATAGGTAATATTCCAGTGTCAGAATCTGTATTGTCAGAAATTGTCAAAAAATCAATTTCGGAAATCAAGGCGAATTTGGTTGTCTTGGAATTGCAGGGTTTGGTGCGAAAAGTTGACGGTGGATATGTTCGCGTATAACTGATTTTATGTATATACAGTGTATATACAGTGTATATACAAAATGGCAGAAAACGGGCAAAAAAACGAATCGTTGTCAAAAAATAAATCTGCGTTTTTTTGTTAATATTTTGTTGTAAATCGAATTTTATCTTATAAATTATTTGACGTATCCAAAACCGATTGAGAGATAAAAAATCAATCAAAAATTTAGGTCTTGGTTTTATGGCTGGGGCTTAAAAAAAAGGTGCGTCTTGGGTGACATTATAAGATGTCAAAAAATGTAAAGATGTGCCTGTGGTTTGGAAACTTGTGCTGGGTTCTTGGAACTGAAAAACGACAGGCTTGCAAGAATCAGTTTAACATGAGTGGCCAACCCAAACAGCGAGAGAGTAAGAGTAGGGCAATAAAAATAAGTATTCTGAAACAGGGATATTTACGTTTTGTGCAGGTGGCTTTTACAACCTTGTGCATTGGGCAGGAAACTCTTTTAGGGAAGGAAAGGAGAAAACGATATGCAGACAGTGGCAAAATTACAAATGACTAACTTGGAAGATATCAAGGGGGCCATTGCCGCAAAAATGGATTCTGCAAGTTTTGCTTCTTGGGTTGCACCATTAACATTTGATATTGTAAATGATACCTTGGTTTTGGGTGCACAAAATCAATTTTCAGCAGATTTTATTAACAGTGTTCATGGCAATATGATTGCAGCTGTTGCGCGTGATTTTGGTTTGAATGCGCGTGTTGTTGTGCGTGGGGCGGCGGTTAAAACGGTTGCACCAATTGCAAATGATAATCAGGCCCAGGTTTATGCGCCTGTGGCAGTGGCACAGAACAATGCGTCTGTTGCGTTTGATTCTTTTGTTGTGTGTGATGAAAATATGTTTGTTGTATCGGCATGCAAAAAATTGGCAGCGGGCAGTGTTCCTTTTTCCCCGCTGTTTATTTATGGTGTGGCAGGTTGCGGTAAAACATTATTAACAGAATGTATCGCGGGCGCATCACAGGGGCGTGTCGTTAAAATGAGTGGTGCGCAATTTGTTTCTGAATTTACACGCAGCTTGAAAGAACATAATATTTTCGCGTTCAAAGATTTTTGCCGTAATTGCGATACTTTTATTTTGGATGATGTACAAAGCTTGTCTGGTAAAAAGGCGTCAACAGATGAATTCTTGCAATTGGTTGTTGATTTGCGTAATGCGGGCAAGAACATTGTTTTGACATCAAATGCGGCCCCAAACAATATGACAGGATTTGACAGACGTGCACAATCTTTGTTGGCGTCTGGTTTGGTTGCGGATGTTTGTGCGCCAAATGCACATGTAAAATCTGTTATGTTAAAGCGTGCAGGTGTTGCAACAGATGTTGCAGATGCGATTGCGTCACGTATTGCAAATGATGGTCACTTGATTGCAGGTGTTGCGACAAAAATCAAAACATATGTTGATTTGATGGGTGCTGCGGTTGATATGGATGTTGCACAACGTTTGTTGGCAGATACATTGCAGAAAACAAAAACACCATCTGCAATGGTTAAAGAAATGTGTGAAAAATTGGCTGTATCTTATGATGCGGTATGTGGTAATGGTCGCAGTCGTTCATTGGTTTTGGCGCGTCAGATAATGATGGTTGTATTAAAAAATGTTACGGGTTTGTCTTTGACAGAAATTGGTAATTTTGTTGGTGGTCGTGATCATGCAACGGTTTTGTATGCAATCAAACAAATTGAAAAACAACAGGCGTCAGATTTGGTTTTGTCCGCCCAGATTCAACAGTTGATTGGTGAATATAAATAAAAATACCCCCTGTTTGGGGATTTTTTATTGCTTGGAATTTATTGTGTTTTGTGGTAAAATTGCAGGGATATAATATATAGGAAGGGATTTATGAAGAAATTTTTATTATTTGTCTTGGCTTTGTTTGGTTGTGTGTCTGGTGCTGCGGCAGTGGAAGAATGTTTTGTACCAACAGATAGATTTGAGTTGGCAGGGTTTCAGAAAAGTACTGATGATGAATTTTTGTATGATGCGGATGGGAATATTTATGAATGTGATGATGAGTTTTGTACTGATTCCCAAGAAGTGACTATGCCCGCAGGACATATTTGGCAGGGTAAAACATATGGTGAATCTGTGAAGTATAGGTGTCGTATAGGTGATTATTTTAATGAAGACCGTTGGGAGCGCGTGGCCTTGGATAATAGAACGCAAGAGTTTACAGAGGATAAGATAGAATATGCGACGGGAGGGTGTGGGAATCCTGTTGGTTTAACAGAATATAGATTTGGGCAGTTTTCTGCGGATAATGAGTTTATATATGATAAAGGGAAAGTGTACGAGTGTGATAATGAATTTTGTAAAGATGGGACAGAGAAATGTTTTGACGCGGGGCATTATTGGAAGGGGAAAGAAATCAAAGGAGCAGTAAAATATCGTTGTGAAGGTAGGACAAACTGGGTGCAGATTGAAATTGGTGACAAGTGTGTTGGTGGTAAAATAGCGCCAGGTCCTGGGGATTCTGATAAACCAAAGCCCGGGGAAAATAAAAAATCTTGCGTAGAAACGCGTAGTACGGCAGAGGGTAAGGCGTGTTGTTCGTTGTCGGATAGTGTTGCAAGGTGGACAGGAAGTGAATGTGTTTGTGTTGATACGAATAGGGAGTTTTCTTATGAGGGTTTGCAGGGGTATTGTAATACTAAGGGGAATGAGGATGGTATTTATACTTGTGGACCGGCTGATCATGATAGTTTTACTATATGGACAACACAGTGTGCAGATTTTCCGGAAGGGTTGGCTTATATTGAGCAGCTGAAAGCGATGTGTGGTACAGCAAAGACGAGTGAATATGATAAATTGTTTAATGTGGTTCAAAGTTTTGTTAATGCCAAGTGTCAGAAAAGCACGGTGATACAAGAAGTAGTGGTAATAAAAGAAGAAAAACCAAAAAATACTGATGCGGAACGCAAAAAGATTTTGGCGGCTGAAAGCGTTTTGAAGGATATTGAATCCGGATTTGATGTCAGTGTTTGGAAAGACGCTGATGGTAAATTTAATACTGCGCGTTTGGCATCAGATTCAATTGCGGGTGTTGTTTTGGGTACCGCGGGTGGTTTGATTACCAGCAGCGTTATCAAAAAACATCAGGTAGAAGACGGATTCGAAGATATTAACTGTGTAATTGGCGGTCAATCTGTCGCCGGTTGGGGTGATGAATTTAGTGTTGGTGTTCAATAATAAAAATGCCCCGTTGTGGGGCATTTTTTTATGGTGTGTGCTGATTTTTATTGTTTACAGATATGTAAAAAATTGATATAATTACAGAGATAAACATACATTTTGTATGGCGGAAATTAATGAAAGGTTGGGTTTCTGGGGATTGTGGCCCGAAACACACAGGGGGGTTAGATGATAAGTCAAAAAATCGTAGGTTCTGTCAAAAATGCAGTTGGGACTGTTTTCTTGTTGATGGGTGCGTTTTTGGTTTGTTCTACATTGGTGTCAATGCGTACGGTGTTGGCTGATCCGATTGCGCCAATTAATGACCAGGCTGTTTTGGTGCAACAGTTGGGAACTCAACAGGGTAATGCGCGCGGTGCGGCATTGCGTGAAAGTCCACGAAATCGTGCGACGACGCGTACAAATGTTGCACGTACAACTGTGGCGCCTGCAACAAATTCACGTGCGGTGGCAACACGTGCGGCAAATTCGCGTGCGGCCACGGTGAATAATGCGCGTGCAACAACACGGGCGGCGGCAAAACGCGCCGTGTCTTCGCGTGCAACGGCAACACCAACGCGTGGGGTTGTGCAAAATCAACGCAGTGTCGTTTCGCGCAGTGCAAATGTTGCAAACAGAACAACAGCAATAAATAATCGTAATGTTCGTGCCCGTACGGCTGTGGCCGCGGATTCTGCGCGCGTTTCTTTGCAGGGCAGTGCAATTCGTGGTTCGAAAACAAGTGGTGGAACCAGTTATTCTTATCTGACGAATAAACTGTATACGGGAAATTATTCCAATATTATCGATTCAACCACAGGATTGATTTCAGCGGATGCGTTTAATAATTGTTTGGAATCTTATTATGCGTGTATGGATGAAATCTGTACCGCGCGTAACCAGGCCCAGCGTCGTTGTGCGTGCGCTGGACGCGTAACCGCATTTGCAGAGGCAGAAGCCGCACTGGAAACAGCAAACGAAGAATTAATCAAGGCGTCTGGTGAATTGGCATTGTTGGTTGCAAATCGTGGTAAAGATGTATCAGAAGCATTTCAATTAACCGAAGCGGAACAGGTTATGAACTGTGTTTCATGGCAAGAGGTTACAAATCAATATGGTACAAATTCTGAACAGGCCATAGATTGGTGTTCGTCGCATGGAATCTTTAATGATGGCAAGGTGGTAACAAGTTGTGGTATGCCAGATTATTGTTCCAATAACAGCTTTGGATTTGATGTCAAGAATTTAAATGGAAACGGGTCTGATATATTGGCGTCTTTACAGGCGTGGGCTGATGCCAAAGAACGCACAATCACCATTTTAACAGATGATGAAAATTCTTTGTTAAATGCATTCGAAGGTGTTTCTGGTGTGGTCAGCAATTTGGCCGGATTGAGTGATGGTTTTGCTGCAAATGAAGAAACCAAGGATTCTTTGGCGGAAACATGGGGGTATGAATTGTTTGCACATGCCCATAACGAGGTTTGCAGTCGTGTTCTGGATTCTTGTTTTAATGGTATTTATGAATCGTGTGGTTCACCATCGTCGTTCGGTGGAAAATGCGCAAATGGCCAGTCTTCGAATTGTCCGTTTAACTATAATTCCAAGATAAAAGTCAGTGCAAAGGGCGAAATTGATTTGTTCGAACGCGGTGTGTCGTCCACAACCAATGCCAGTGCGTCTTGTTTTGGATATACATCAACATCGGGTGATCCATATTCTAATTTGCGTGGGCCGGTTGCTGATGCGCGTCGCAGTATTATGAATAAGTATTTGTTGGACGCAAATGCTGATTGCGATTTGTATGGCGAACAATTGCGTACAACCGCACAAAATATCGCCTATCAAAAGGTTGCTGCACAACAGGCGTTGCAACAAAAACGTTTGGAATTCGCAGTTGAAGAAGAAGAAGAAATCTTGACTGCGGCGATTGAAGCGGGAACAAACTTTAATGAATGTTTAAGTGAAATTTATGATTGTTATGAAAGTACATCTGACAGTGAACCAAATTGGCCAGATGCGCGTGTGAAAACTTATTGTGCGCAGATTGCAAATGTACCGCATTGCTATGAAGAGATGATTTGTAATCCTTCTACGGCACAATTCAAGGCAATCATAGACAAGGCAGACAATGCACAATGTGATAATAATCAAGATTATACAAAAAATACTTGCCGTAATATTGTTACATTGAATGAAATCTTGAAAGGTACGGGCGTGAATGGCGCGTCTGTTGAATTGGATGGCAAAGGAAATTCTGCTGCAATGCGTGAACAATGCTTGTTGGATGCGGGCGTGGCAGATATCCGTAACTGGTCCACAGATGTTGTTCTGGAACAAAGATGTTCTGTGGCTGAGTTGCCGAAAAATGCAACAACTGGTTACAAGGATAAAAATGGAAATTGTGTTGCGCTGACATGTAACGAAGGGTATTTGTTGATTAATGGTGAATGTAATCAATCGTCAAGATTGGACTGCACAAAGGCTATCCCAGGCGCAAAACAGGCGTATAGAGAACTGGAAAATGGACAGTATGGTGATTGTAAATTGGATTCTTGTCTGGATAATTATGAAAAAGTTGGCAATGAATGTAAGCCAAACACTGAATCTTGTCCGGCAGATACATTGACTGTTCTGAATGCAATCAGTGGAACACGTGTTTGGGGCGGTAGTGCGTGGGATGGTTGTGTGATAAAAGCATGTAAATCTGGGTTCGAATTGTATAACAATACATGTTATAAAACAACTGCTTCGTGTGATATCCAAAATGCCAAGGTTGCACGGCAGGATTTTGTTAATGGTTCATATGGCGCGTGTTATGTTGTAGAGTGCGAAACCAATTATCAACCCAATGCAGATGAAACAAAATGCGAACCAAAAACCGTGGCTTGCACAACACTGCCAGCAAATGCAACGGCTGGGACACGGACATGGCAGGGAACTGATTGGTCGGAATGTGAAATAACCAAGTGCGTTGATGATTATGATTTAGTCGACAACAAGTGTGTTAAAAAAGAATAAAAAAACCGCCAATCGGCGGTTTTTTTAATGTTGATTATTTTTCTTGTATTTTTCAATCAATTTGGCACGGATTGCGATTTCTTGTTCTATATCTTTCCATGTTGCTTGATTTAAATGTTCTTTGTAATTTTTTTCGTATTCGTCAAATATGTATAACGAATGTGGGAATACTAATGCAACAGGATCCAATGTTTTGCAGCTTTTGTATTCAATGATTGTTGTTGCAATCTCTGGTCCCATGACTGTTTGTAATTGTTCTTGATGTATTGACATTTCGTATGCGCATGGATTTGGAAAATTGATTGCACTCAGCCAACCTGTATTTGTTTGTTGTTCGACACCATTGATTTTTATAACTGCCATTGGTGTTTCATAGCACATACCAAAAAATGCGTTCGGCATGAATGAACCGAATTTTATGTTATAGGTTGTTTTTAATACAGAATTGTCTTGTGTTTTTGTATTTGTTGTTTCTTTATTTGACATGTTAATGTACCTTTGTTTTTTTATCATTGTAATACAATAAAATAAATTGTCAATAATTATAAGCAAAAAAAACTGGGGTCGCCCCCAGCTTTATACAAATAAATCTTTGACGAATTGGGCATGCTCGGTTATAAATTTAAAGCGAAATTCTGGTTTTTTGCCCATTAATTCAGATACGATTGTACGCGTTTTTTCCGTGTCTTCGGCGCCTTCTTCGGTGCGTGGGGGTAATTCAACGCGTATTAATCGGCGGGTTTTTTGGGACATTGTTGTTTCTTTTAGTTGGTTTGGCATCATTTCGCCCAGTCCCTTGAATCGTGATATTTCGACTTTTTTATTTTTGTATTTTGTCGCCTTTAAATTTTCCAGTTCTTCGTCACTGTCAACATATATCGATTCGGTGCCACATGTTAACTTATACAATGGGGGACAAGATAGATACAGGTGTCCGCCATAAATTAACTGGGGCATATATTGATAGAAAAACGCCATTAATAATGATGCAATATGGCTGCCGTCAACGTCGGCATCGGTCATAATGATGATTTTTTCATAACGTAATTTATCTTCGTTCCAGTCCTTGGCCGTGCCGGCGCCAATAATGTCGATTAAGTCATTTAATTCTTTGTTCGCGCCAAAGCGTTCATCGGAATTGGAAATAACATTTAACACCTTGCCACGCAGGGGCATAATTGCCTGGGTTGCGCGATCGCGCGCCTGTTTGGCGGTGCCACCAGCAGATTCCCCTTCGACGATGAATAATTCTGTGCCCGCAATACCGTGTTTTGAACAGTCTGCCAATTTTGCAGGCATACGAATTCGTTTTGTTGGGGTTTTACGCGCAACATCCTTGACCTGTTTGGTTTTAATGCGGGCGTTGGCCAGATTTATAACAAATTCTAATAATGCGTTCGCTGTTTTGGGGTCAGATGCCAAAAACATTTCCCATGGATCACGCAGTGCGTTTTCTGTGAAACGCGCGATTTCTGGGTTGGATAATTTTTCTTTGGTTTGACCCAAAAATTGTGGGGTTTTGTAAAATACAGATACGATTGATGCAACAGAATCAAATACGTCTTCACCGATAATAGATGATGCAGATTTGTTGTTTGTTTTTTCGCCGTATGCTTTTAAACCCTTGGTTATGGCGGACTTAAAACCAGTTTCGTGTGTGCCACCGTCAATTGTTGCAATCGTATTACAATATGACGAGAAAAATCCGTCGTCAGATGCCGCACCGTTTTCATCGGTTAAAAATGTCAATGCCCATTCAACGCGTCCCGAATCGTCAGGAAAATCAACGCTGCCACTGAATATGCGGGGTAAAATACGTGGTTTTGAATCGGTTTTTTCCGCCAAGAAATCTGCAACGCCGTTCGGATAATGAAATGTTGTTGTTGCAGGAATATTCATATCTTCTGTCAGCAGATCAGGGTTACATTGCCAGTCTATTTTTATTCCCTTGGATAAAAAAGCCTTGGCACGGGCCATGCGATAAATCTTTATTGGTTTGAAGGTTGCGTTTGCGCCAAAGATTTCATCATCAATTGTAAATCGTATTTTTGTGCCGTGAGATTTTGTTGCGTCGCCGCGTTGCATTGTGCTGGTCGGTAACCCACGAGAAAATGTTTGACGCCATTGATAGCCATCGCGGGAAATGGTCACAATCATTTCAGATGACAGGGCGTTCACAACCGCAGAACCAACACCATGCAGACCGCCACTGGTTTTATATACATTGTTATTAAACTTGCCACCAGAATGCAGGGTTGTTAAAATTACCTCTAATGCAGATTTGCCGGGGTATTTTGGATGCTCGTCCACGGGGATTCCGCGGCCGTCATCTGTGATTTCAATCGTTTTGGAATCAATTAAATGAACCGATATTTTCTTTGCAAATCCGGCCACGGCTTCGTCAATAGAATTGTCCATGATTTCAATTGGCAGATGATGCCATGCCTTTTCATCTGTACCGCCAATATACATCCCAGGACGCAAACGAACAGGCTCTAAACCCTCCAGAACCTGAATGTCTGATGCGTCATATGTTTTTATATTCTTGTCTGTCATGCTTGTATTATTAGAACATTTTTTGATTTTACGCAAGCCCAAAGAATTTAAGCATAATTATTATTCTGGGCTTGATTTTTTTATGTGCTGTCTTATATATTCTATAACGATAATTAAATTACAGCAGGTTATAACATGAATAAAAATCCATATGAAGTGTTGGGGGTCGCACGTGATGCGTCTGATGCAGATATAAAAAAAGCATACCATAAATTGGTGATGAAATATCATCCTGATAGAAATCCTGATAATAAAGATGCAGAAGAAAAATTCAAAGAAGTGAATAATGCTTTTGATATCCTGAAAGATCCACAGAAAAGGGCGGCGTATGACCGATTCGGTGATGCCGCATTTGCCGCAGGTAATGCGTCTGGTGCCGGATTCGGTGGCGGAAACCCATTTGGTGATGGGGCCTTTCATTTTAATATGGGGGGCGCTGGCATGGAAGATATCCTGCGCGAGGCCATGCGTGGTTTTGGATTTGGCGGTGGCTTCGGTGGTGGTGCGCAACGTGGTGCACCACAGCGCGGGGGACGCGATTTGTTGGATGAAGTGGTTATTGATTTAAAAGATGCTTTTTTTGGAAAAACACATACTGTTAAATTTTCCAGTAATGTAACATGTGAAAAGTGTCACGGTTTTGGTACAGATGACGGAAAGCCAGCACCTGTGTGTTCGCGATGTGGTGGCAGCGGATATGTACAAACCAGACAAGGTTTTTTTGTAACAGAGGCGCCATGTCCAGAATGTAATGGATTGGGCAGAAAAATCACCAAGAAGTGTTCTGAATGTGATGGAACAGGTACAGAACACAAACAACGTACATTAGAGGTAAAAATACCCGCCGGTGTGGAAGATGGGACCAGACTGCGTTTGGCAGGTCAGGGTGAGGCAGGTGCCAATGGTGGGGCCGCAGGTGACTTTTATTTAGATATCAGGGTGCGCCCAGACAAACGTTTTGAACGCGATGGAAATGATTTAATTATGCGTGTTGATGTTCCTTTTACTGTTTTGGCGTTGGGCGGTGAAATAGAAATTGATACAATTGATGATAAAAAATTGGCTGTAAAAGTTCCTGCGGGAACCCAGGTCGGCGAGAAATTGCGCGTTCGTGGTCATGGGATGCCATCTGCACGCAGAAGTGGAAGCTTTGGTGATTTGTATATAGATATTGCTGTACGAATCCCAACCAAGCTGACAGAAAAACAGAAAAAATTATTAAATGAATTTGCAGGAACCAAGACTGATAAAAAAGGCTGGTTCTGATAAATAATAAAAACCGCCAAAGTGGCGGTTTTTATGCGTATACAGTGTTTTTTTAATGCTGTTTTTCTGTGGATGTAATTGTCATGTTTTGTTTTATGGTGTCCATTTTTTGTGTAAATTGTGTGCGTGCGGCGTCGCGTTTTTCTTGGTCTTTTTGCAATACAGGATATGCAATCGAGAAAATTGTTAATATGAATGCACCAAGTACCGTGCTGACGGCCAATAGCGCGAATTTTGGGTTGTTATCAACCTTGTCTTTAAAATTTTCGTATTTTGTTTTGATTTTGTTTAACATGTTCTGTTTATTCCTTGTATTCTGTTTGGTTGGAAACTAAATTTACCATAAATCATTTGCAAGTCAAGGGTTGAAAAAAACCACAATCTTTATGTGATTGTGGTTTTTTGTGTGTTTATTTTAATTTTTTCATATGTCCCAGAAATGTCATTGTGTATTCTGTTGCAGACCATACAGATGCAATCAGTGCCAACCATATGCCATATATACCAATCTGTGGCAGAATAATTATTGACCATAATAAGGCGCGGCTGGTTATGCCTGGGTTAATAATAGTGCTGATTGCAAACATTAATAAAAACGCTGCAATGGCAATCATCTGTAATGTTGTTTTTATTTTGCCCATGGAAAAACGCGCCTTGGGGACAGGCATTTCTATTTTTTGTGTGCCCAAGAATTCACGCAGACCACTGATGTACAATTCACGTGAAATCATGATGATTACGGGTACTATTATAAACCATACTGGCATCATAATTGTCAGCATTATTAATGTGTTTACCACCAATAATTTATCGCCAATATGATCCATTACGCCGCCGATTTTTGTGCATACATTGTATTTGCGCGCCAGGTATCCATCAAACCAATCGGACATTGCGGCCAATGTGTACAGAATAAATGATACCCAATACCATTGCAGTAATAATGTGGGAATTATTACAAATGATGCAGCAATGCGAAATGCTGATAAAAAGTTTACAAAAAATTTCATAATATTTTTCTCCTTGGTTAGTTTGTTTATGTGTGTATTATATCACTTCTGAATGAAAATGGGCATATATTTTTTTTGCAGCATCTTTTCCCAGGCCGGGGACACGAATCAGGGCACTTTGGTCGGCGTCCATTATCGCGCGTACGGAACCAAAGTGTTGTAATAACGCGCGTTTTCTGGTTGGACCAATTCCGTCAATGTCGTCCAAGACAGATGATGTCATTTGTTTTGCGCGCAGTGTTCTGTGGTATGTGATTACAAAACGGTGTGCTTCGTCACGGACGGTGCGTAACATTAAAAACAGTGCGCTGTCTTTTGGCAGGTCTGTTGATATCGTTCCATCTGGTAATATAAAATGTTCGTCGCCGTCGCGTACTTCGCCCTTGGTTACGCCCATGACGGGAATGTTGGGCGCGGTCTTTTTTGCAATGTTCCATTGTGCGGGACCACCATCAACGATTATTAAATCCAGTTTTGGACCACGTGATATTGCGCGTGTTATGAATTCTTGCATCATTGCAATATCGTTTCCGGCACGCGATTTATCTTGTAATTTAAAATGTCTGTATCCTGACTTTATAAAACCTTCATGACCAAAAGTTATCATTGCGCCAACAGGATTTTTCCCAAATAAATGAGAATTATCAAACACGCCAACAGTTTTAACCGTTATATTTAACCATTTTTCCAAATCGGATACATTTTTGTCCCAGTTAATATCGGCTGTGTACGGCTGTTTTTGGCGTATACCGCGATTTGAAGTATGTGTTAATGCGGCGATTTTGTCGCGAATTATTGCGGCAGATTCAAAATCCATTTTATCTGACAGGTGTTGCATTTGTTTTGTTAAATCTGTAATTATTGGCTGGCTGTCGCCGGTCAGTATTTTTCGTGCTATACGCATGTTTTCTGCGTATTTTTGTTTGTCGGGGTAACAACATGGTGCGCAACATCGGCCAATTTGATGCAATAAGCACGGTCGTGTTCTGTTGCGCATTTGTGTGTCTGTACATGTTCGAATTTGACATACTTTTTGGATAGTTTTTATTGTTTCGTTTAATGCCGATACAGATGGATATGGGCCGTATACATCATGCCGTTGAGATATTTTGCCGCGAAATTTTAATAAACGCGGATAATCTGATTTTGTTAATGCCAACATTGGATACATTTTTCCATCTGTCAGCATTATGTTATATTTTGGTTTTTGGTTTTTTATAAGTTCTTGTTCGCGTATTAATGCGTCTGATTCTGTGGGGACTGTTTCCCATTCTATTCTGTGAACCAGTGTGCGCATAACCTGTTTGTGTAATTCCAGTTTTGATATGTCAGTGTATTGGCGCAGGCGTGTCATCAGATTTTTTGCCTTGCCAACATATAACAGGTTGCCATCGGCGTCGTACATCTTATAGACACCAGGGGCATTAGGAGCATTTTCTATTAAATCTGTAAATTGAATATTCATAACTTTTATGATAGAATATTAATTGTTAAATAGCAAATAGAGGTTTAAGTATGAAACAAGAATCAGGACGTTCAATGATTGAAATGTTGGGTGTGTTGGCAATTATGGGGGTTATTACCGTCGGTGCAATCGGTATGATATCTACTGCAATGAAAACACAAAAGTTGACGGCTGTTAATGACGAAGTAATGCAAATTGTTACAATGATCAGAAATATTCATGCGGAATATGATGATTTTTCAAATATGAACAGTGCGACAATATTCAGTGCAATTGGTGTGTCTGATAAAAATCCATATGGTGGTTCTTATTCAGTGGCTGTAAACCCCAGTAATCCGCGTCAATTCGTTCTGACAATTGATGGGCTGGGACAGTCTGAATGCGAAGCTTTGCGTGTCAAGGCATGGTCTGATTCTGTGGGGTACAGAATGTCTGATGGCAAGGCAGGTGGTGCAACAGGTGATTGTACAAATGCAAATGGTGCAAATTCGGTACAAATTGTGTATGGTGAATAATATTAAAATATGGCTGATTTGATATTTATTTCACAGGTAGAAGAAGGTACGCGTTTGTTGCGCTGGTTTTTGCGTCATTTTCCAGGGATGCATCAACGCGATTTTTTTAAATTGTGTCGCGGTGGTCAGATACGTGTAAATTCTAAACGGGTTAAAGGACAAGAAATATTGCGTGCAGGTGATGCGATTCGTATTCCGCCAACCATGTCTGGATTTGTTCAAGATGTATCAAAAAAGACAGAAAGTGGTGACAGATTTTCATTGGCTGATTTAGAGGTTTTACGCAAATGTATCGTGCATAACGATGCAGATATTGTTGTATTTAATAAACCTGCGGGATTGGCGGTGCAGGGCGGAACAGGTATCAGAAAGTCTGTGGATAAAATGGCGGCGGCATTATTTCCATATGATAAAATTTCATTGGTGCATCGTTTGGACAAAGAAACCAGTGGTTTGTTGGTCGTTGCAAAAAATCAAAAGGCGGCCCAGTATTTGGCGGATGCGTTTCAAAATAAAAAAGCACACAAAGAATATTTGGCGTTGTTAAATGGTGATGTTAGCCCAAAGCAGGGCGTAATTGATAACTATATGTTAAAGGGTCGCGTGTTTGATGATGGGGGCCGTGTTAACAATGGTACAGGACAGCGACCACAACGCGCCATAACGGAATATAGTGTGCTGTCGCATGTTGCAGGGTGTGGAACCTGGGTTCGTTTTGCGCCAAAAACAGGGCGTACACATCAGTTGCGATTACACAGTGCGTTGTCGTTGCGTGCACCGATTGTTGGGGATTCTTTGTATGGGCGTGATTCTGATGTTGGGGCAGAATTAAAATCGGTACTGACGACAAATAATTTGTTTTTGTTTGCGTATAAATTGACTTTTCAGCATCCGGCCACGGGAAAAATGTTGACTTTTCGGGCGACTGTTCCAGATTTTATGTTGCCTGTTATGAAGTTGTTGGAATTTAAGTTGCCATGATTGTACGCAGAAGTTTATTTTTTCCAATCTTGAAAATTTTGTGCTTGATGCTGATTGTTTTGGCTGTTGCTGTATTTGTTGCATTAAAGCAAGTAAATTTAGAGACCCTGCGTGGCAGGGTTGTGACAATCCTGCAAGAGGCAACAGGATTGCCTGTTCAGGTGGATGGTGCTGTTTCGTGGCGGTTTTCTGTCAGACCCTATATTGAATTAGAACAGGTGCGGGTGGCAAATGCTGATTGGGCAAAAAATAAGTATGCGATTGAGGCAGATAAAATAGATGTTCGTTTGAATTTATTTTCTGTGTTCCGTGACAGGCCAACAATACAAAATGTTAAAATTTATGACGCCAAGGTAAATGTTGAAAAAAACAAGGATGGAAATTACTCGATTAAGTTGGCAAAAAAAATAAAACAAACTAATGCACCAGTTGTTGGACCTGATGTGTATCCGTTTGCGGATATGGGACTGGGCGGGGTAGAGGTCAGAAACCTGAAAGTTCATTTTGATAAATATGATTTTGACTTGGCTGGATTTAATGTCAGGTTAATGCCAGACGTGGACAGACGTGAATATTCTGGTTGGATAAAATTTGATAAAGATGTGGCGCCGTTTATTGTGTCGATGGGAAAATATAATTCTGAACGGAAAATATATCCCGTTCAGGTGGCGTTATCAACTGGTGCCCAGGCATTGATTGCAAATCTGGCACTGGAAGGGACCAGTAAATTACCAATTGATTTTGTTATCAAAGGCGATGTGCCAAATTTTGGCAGGTTTAGTGATATCTTGGGAATTAACTTTTCTGGGGTGCCGGGTGTGAAATTGAGTGTGTCTGGGGGGGTGGAACATAATAAGATTGTGTTAAGAAAATCTGTGTTCACTGTGCGTGAAACAGAATTTGTTGTGTCGGGCATGTATGATTGGGGCAAAGAGATACCAAAAATAAAATTAAATTTATCGTCTGATTATGTTGCGTTAACACAATTGTTCCCAGATTTATATCGGCGCGCCAAGACTAAAAAAGACGCAAAAGATTTAAATGTTTTTAAGGATATCCCGTTGTTTGGTGAATATTTGTTAAACAAGGATATTGATTTAAATCTGGCCTTGAAGCGTTTTGTTGTTTTCAAAGATTTGGATATTCAAAATCTGGATATGAAAATGAATTTGCATGATAATCATGCACGGGTTGATTCTGTGTTGTTGTTTGCAGATGGTGATGTGCGTTTCGCAGTGGATGCAAATATTGATAACGATGGACGTATCTGGGCGGATGTTGGATTCCGTGGTGAAAGTGTGTCTGTTGGAAATTTATTGACCGAGATACATGTAAATGACTTTATATCTGATTTGCCAATGAATGTAGAAGTCTTTGTCAAGGCAAATGGCAGAAATTTGACAGAAGTTATGCGTTCTGTTACGGGACCTGTGTTTGTGTATTCTGTTGGTAAAGGGTATGCGCATTCTGCACTGGTTGCGTATATGTATGGAACTGATTTCTTGACTTCTTTGCGTCATGGCATAGAGGATTTGTTCTCGTCGGATAAAAAACACAATCAGATAAAAATATCTTGTGTGGCATTAAATGCCAAATTGCGGGATGGTGTATTTTATACTGAAAAAGGTGTTGCCATAGAAACAAATGCAATTAATGTTCGTTTGGCCGGAAGTATTGATTTGGGGGCAGAAACGGTGGGGTTGTCGTTAACAACGGTTCCTGTGCGCGGTTTAAAATTGTCTTTGACCGGTAATGTTGTAAATTCGGTTGAAATCACGGGCAGTTTGGCACGGCCTAATATTAAAATTAGTGGCGCCGCGGTCGCGGGCAAGGTGGCGTCTGCAACCGGGATAGGTTTGTTGTTGGCGCCATTGACGGGTGGTATCAGTATTGTGGCGGGGGCTGGTATTGGGTTGGTTGCAGGGGATTTGTTGGAAAACTGGTTGGCGGACGATTCGCCCTGCAAAACGGCCAAAGAACGTGGTGCACCACTGATTCCACAAGATCCTGAATGGATGTCGGTACCGTTGGATGAACTGATAAATAATATCTTGGATAATAAATCTGTTTTATGATTTTCTGGTTTTTTGTTTGGGGTGTTTTTACCCTTGCACCGAATCGGGGTTTTTTGTTAAACTGTGTCCAAAGAGTGTAGGATAAACACGTATATATAAGAAAAGGAAACAGGAGCGTATAATGGAATTTTCTGTATTTCGTCAGGTTTTGATACGTGCGCTGGGACATATGCAGTCCATTGTTGAAAAGCGTGCGGCGCTGCCGATATTGATGAATGTTAAATTAGAAGTGGCAGATGATTTGGTGTTGTCTGCGACAAATGTTGATTTGGAATTGGTTGAACATGTTGCCGCTGATATCACATTGGGGGGCAAGGTTACTGTTCCTGTTCAAATGTTGTATGATATTGTTCGTAAATTGCCAGATGATGCAGAAATATCTTTTAAACAGTCTGGTGATCAATTGGTTGTTTCCAGTGGGCGTGCTGTATTTCGTTTGCCAACATTGCCGGCAGAAAACTTCCCAGCAATGGCGGGCAGTAATTTGACCACAAAATTCCAGATGACAACTGGTGATTTGGCACATTTGATTAATCAAACAAAGTTCGCAATTCCAACAGATGATGTACGTTACCATCTGGGGGGGATTTATTTCCATATATCCGAAGATGGCGATGTGAAAAAATTAACAGCCGTTGCAACCGATGCACAGCGTATGGCGTTGTGTGCAATGCCGGCGCCTGCGGGCAGTGCGGAAATGCCTGCGGTTATTCTGCCACGTCGTGTTATTGGTGAATTGTCAAAATTGCTGGAAGATGCAAATGTTGATGATGTGTTGGTTGAACTATCTGATACCAAGGCGCGCTTTACAGTTGGTACTGCCACATTGACCAGTAAATTGGTTGATGCGCAATATCCAAACTATCGCGTTGTCATACCAAAGGGCAACGATAAAATTGCAATCTTGGACAGAAAGCAGTTTATTAATGCTGTTGACTTGGTTTCTGTTGCCAGTGTGGATAAAACAAAATCTGTTCAATTAACATTCAGTATGAACAAGTTGGTCATCAATGCGTCCAGTCCAGATGCAGGTACCGCAACCCAGGAATTGGATATTGAATATAATGGGGACAGTTCGTTTACAGTTGTATTTAATGTAAAGTTCTTGTTGGATGTCGCGGGACAGGTCGAAGGTGAAAAGTTCCAGATGGAAATGCAAGATCCGTTGGCACCGACGAAAATAAATTCAACGGATAAAGATACTGATGCGTTGTATGTTTTGATGCCGATGAGAATGTAAATCAAAACAAACCGCCGAATCGGCGGTTTGTTTTTGTAACCTTATTTTATAACAAGGAGTTTTTTTTATGTATCTTGAAGATTTGGCGCCGGGTAAAATGCCGCCCAAAAAAATGAATGCTATTATCGAAGTGCCCGAAGGTGGTTATGTTAAATATGAAATTGATAAAGAAACAGGGTTGTTAAAGGCGGATCGAATTTTGCATGCGCCGATGGCGTATCCGGCCAACTATGGTTATTTCCCAGGAACATTGGGCGATGATGGTGACCCATTGGATTGTGTGGTTGTTTGTAATGCACCATTGCGTCCAGGTGTTTTGATTGAGGTTCGACCAATCGGTGCACTGTTGATGGAAGATCAGGCAGGTGGTGATGAAAAAATTATATGTGTGCCACGTGATAAGGTCGATCCTTTTTATACGGATACGGAATTTGTTGAACAGTTGCCTGCAATTTTGCGTTCTAAAATAAAGTATTTCTTTCAGCACTATAAAGATTTGCAACCACATGCATGGTCCAAAGTCTTGGGTTGGGCGGACAGGGATACCGCGGATAAATTGATTATAGACAGTATCGATCGGTACTGGGCCCAGAAAAGAAATGCGCAATAAATAAAAAAACTTGCGTTAGTTAATAAACTTTTTATAATCAAATCAGTTAATTACAAGGGGTATTAATAATGGCATCTTATATTGCAAATGATATGCGTGTGGGTTGGGTGATTTCACACAATGGTAAACGTTATTCTGTAACTTCTATTACCAAGGTAAAACCGGGCAAGGGTGGTGCGTTTGTTCAGGCTGACTTGCGTGATATCGATTCTGGTAACAAGGGCGGTGACCGTTGGCGCGCAGAAGACAAGGTTGAAAAACTGATGGTTGAAGATTTTGATTGTCAGTATTTGTATGCAGATGGTACAGATGCGTTCTTTATGAATTTGTCTGATTATGAACAATTTACAATGGCTGTTGATTCTTTGGGTGAAGCGATGAAGTTTTTGGCGCCGGAAATGGTGGTCAAGGCAAACTTTGTCGAAGGGCAGCCTGTGTCGATTTCGTTGCCAAAGACAGTTATCGCAACTGTTGAAGAAACAGAACCTGCATTAAAAGGTCAGACTGTTTCGTCCAGTGGTGGTAAACCTGCGATTTTGGACAATGGTGTTCGTGTTCAAGTACCGCTGTTTATTGAACAAGGCGAAAAGATTGTTGTAAATACGGAAACATTAGAATACGTAGAACGCGCAAAATAAATTATAATAATTTATCTACGGTCGGTCCCGATGGCTCATGTAACTTCTGTACACTACGCCATCGGGACCGTTCCGTATCTAAATCATTCTAATTTATTTTTAATAAGGCATATCTACGGTTGGTCCCGATGGCTCATGTAACTTCTGTACACTACGCCATCGGGACCGTTCCGTATCTAAATCATTCTAATTCATTTATAACAAGGCGTATCTAAAAGCGGTGTTGGCAACCTGTGTAACATTTGTACACTACGTTGCCGGCACTGTTTTTTTCTGAATTGTTTTAAATGGTTGTATTGGTTTTGTTTTCGCTGCCCATAATATTTTTTATTGTGTTTATACATGTTTGGGTCATTGATTGAATTGCGTTTGTCAGGTATTCGCGTGGGTTAAAGTTTTCTGGTTTTGTTCCCAGTGATTGACGAACGCCGGCGGTAAATGCCAGGCGCAGGTCACTGTCGATATTTATTTTGCAGATGTTCATTTCTGTTGCCTGGCGCAACTGTTGTTCGTCAATCCCCAGGGCGCCAGAAATTTGTCCGCCGTATTCATTAATGGTTTTTATCAGGCGTTGTGGAATTGTTGATGCGCCATGTAACACCAATGGAAATTCAGGCAGTCTTTTTGCGATATCAGCCAGTATGTCAAAGCGCAATTTTTCATCGTTGGTTTTGCGTTTGTATGCGCCGTGACTGGTGCCAATGGCGATTGCCAATGAATCTGTGTTTGTTTCTGATACAAATGTTTCGACATCAGATGGATTGGTATAGCCGATTGTGCCAAAAGTATTTTCGTCTTCGATGCCACCCAATGTTCCCAGTTCTGCTTCGACGGATATGTTATGTTTATGGGCGATATCTGCGATTGATTTTGATATTTGTATGTTTTCAGCAAATGGTAGTTTGCTGGCGTCAATCATGACAGATGAAAATCCCAGGTTTATTGCGGTTTTACATGCGTCTGCGCCGCCGTGATCCAGGTGCAGGGCGATTTGTTCGTGTGGTTGTATGTTGGCGCCGCGTATCATATTGATAAGCATGTCTGGGCCCATGTATTTCAGCGCTGATTCTGATACGGCAAGTATTGCGGGGCTGTGTGTTGTGCGCGCCGCGTTCAAGATTGCGGTTAATGTTTCCATATTATAAAAATTAAAAGCAGGTATTGCGTATCCGCCGGATAATGCGTGTTTTAACATTTCTTGTGTGTTAACCAGACCCAGTTCAGAATATTTCATGATTTTTTTACCTTTTTTGTCTTTATTGTTTTGCATTATAGCACAAAAGATGTGTTTTTTATTGTGTTTTTTTTGACAAAAGCTTGACATGTGTGCTTTTTGTGTAACAATATTCACAAACAGGGGGCGCGAGAGTGTAAAAAAACAAGGGTGTAAAGATGAAAAAGACTTTGTTTGCACTGATTGCGTTTGCTGGTTTGGCGGCGTGTTCAAGTTATGATTATTATCAGGGTAATATTCGTTATGTTCAAGATGGCGAAGATTGTATTTTCACATCAACAGAATCTGGTGCGCGTTATTCTGATGAAATTCGCGATGTAAATACAGACAAGGAAGTTGTTTATCGCAATACGTTTTGCCGTGATTTGTATCAACGCGATACAGCGGGTGTTGCGTCCCGTACAGAACGTCAGGTTTTGACAACTGTTGCCAAGGCAGAACAGCCAAAATGTCAAAGCGCATGCTGCAAGACAGTTAAAACAAAAAAATATGTTTTTGTAAAATAGTATTTATCCCGCCGATTGGCGGGTTTTTTATTATATTATCATTTGAATTGCATTGTTTTTTATGGTAAAATGGTGGAAAAGAAAAGGGGGATTTTTATGAAAAAAATTACAAATAAAATAAATTTTGCGCTGATTGCGATTATGGCGTCTGTTGCACCGGCGATGGCTGCGAACAATGGTCTGTGTAATCTGATTACACAGTTGGGTGGTCTGTTGAAAACATTGCGTACATTGGCATTCATTGGTGCGGGATTCTTGATTGCGCAATGGGCGTGGGAATTTATCGCAAAACCAGGCGATGTTAAACTGGACAAGTTTAAAGAAAAAGGCGTTGGTATGCTGGTTGGTTTTGTGTTGTTGTTCAGTATTGGTGCGGTATTAAGTTTCTTTATCAGTGCGGCGGCGCCCGGTGGTTCGTTGGAATGTGCGGCTGCGTTTAAGTCGTGGTAATAAAAAATCCGGCAATGCCGGATTTTTTGTTTTATATTTTTTATCATATTAATTTTTGATTTTGTTGTGCAATAAACAAATCGCACCATTTTTTATATTCTTGTTCTAAATCTTGAACGCTTTTTTGTTGTATGTCGAATTCTGGTCTGTTGGCTTCTTGGGCTAGTGCATTTCTGCGTTCGATTGCAATTTGTTCTGTCAGTGTTTTTTGAAAACCAAGGGCGCTGCAGTTTTTGTTCGATTTTGTTTTTTGAATTGTGTTTGATGCGGCATTGATAAACAAATTCAAAGAATTAATACCAATGTAATCAAACAGGTCTGCGTCGTATAAATTGTGTTCTTGTTTGATTTGGTGTTGATTGATTTGTCCAAAGAAGGCCTTGCGTATTGTGAAGTTTATTTTTGCGTGTTCTTTATTGTTTTGTTTTTGTATTTCTTCCAAGGAAAGATCTTGGTATTTTTTACGGTTTAATAACTTGTTGATGGTGTTGTCTATTGTGTTTTGCAAATTGATTGTTTCTTGGCGTGCGTATATGCGTTGTATTTGGTCGGTCATGCGTGCTAATTCTGCCAGTGTAAGCGTTTTATTGAATACAGATGACATAAAATACAGGTTTTCAAAAACAAGATTTGGTTTGTTGTTTGTAACGCACCAACATGCAAAAGGCGACATCTTGTAATCTGTGGCGTTTTCGTATGTGTGATTGCCCAGGGTATAAGATTGCTTTTTGTTTTCGATGTGTTGTTTTAATATTTCTTTGTCGCGTATGCACTGTAAGTTTATGCTGGCAAAATTGTATAAGTCGGTTGTTGAGTTGCCTAAATCAGGGTGAATTATATTCAGTAAATCTGATGCGTACCAATATTCTGGCATTGTATAAGATTGTGTTGTTGGATTTTTTGTTTCAAACAATTCAGCACAAAATACAGGTTTTTGTGTTTCTGTGTGCTTTAAGTTGTTTAATGTGTTAAATTTTTCTTTGAATGTTTTTGTCATGATGTGGTCTTTTGGTTGGGTTATTTGTTGTCTTCGATATTGGCCAAAGAATATAGTACCGATGATATTAATGATTGGTATGGTACATGTTGTGTTTCCGCCAGTTCTTTTATCTTGTCCAGAACAGGGCGTGGAATGCGCATATTAATAACGCAATCAGACTTGTTAAAAGCCTTGTATGCGGCGTATTCACGCAATAAAGATTCGATGTTCATTACGAACAATTGTTGCATGACATTTGGCATATGCAAACTCCTATACTTAATACAATACTGTGGTCTTTACAATGCACTATACCATTGTAAATACAATTGTCAATACAAATATATTTACAACTGTGTTTGCGTTTGTGAATACGGGTGTGTGGTCGTTTGTGTTGCTTGATTTTTATGTTTTGTGCGTATAGAATTGCGGTGTCGAAAACCAAGGCAAAGGGGATTTGTTATGTTGAAAAAAATTGTCTGTTTGTTATTTTTGTGTTTGTTTGTGTCGCCAGTGCGGTCGGAATTAAAAGTGGATATTGTTGCAGGTGGTGTGAACCCAATATCGGTGGCGGTTCTGAAATTTGAAACCGCTGATGGGGTGCGTGCAAAAGACGCAGCTGAGATTCGTGATGTCGTTGAACAAGATTTGGCGCGTACAGGTCTGTTCAGAATTGTAAATCGGGACGCGTTTCCAGAGTATGTTAAAATGAACCAAATGCCGAATTTTAAATTGTGGACGGCAATAAAAACACAGGTCTTGGTTCAGGCAAAATTATTGCCGGCACCAGATAATAGTTACAAGTTGGAATTTTTTGTATGGGATGTAAATGGTGCAGAACAAATAGAAGCACAGGCCCTGGTGGCGGGGCGCAAATCTGTGCGACGCTTGGCACATATTATGGCGGATGCAATATATGAAAGATTAACTGGTGAATTGGGATATTTTGATACCCAGATTGTTTTTATTGCGGAAACAGGACCGGTTGGTAAACGCATTAAACGATTGGCGATTATGGATTATGATGGTCATGGTGTGCGTTATTTATCTGACGAAGATACTTTTGTGATGTCGCCGCATTTTTCACCAAATATGCAAACAATTGTATTTTTGTCTTATTATAATGACGACCCAAGTGTTTGGACATTGGATTTAGATACAGGGGAACAGCGCAAGCTGGGGAATTTTGGTGGTATGAATTTTGCACCGCGTTTTTCCCCAGATGGTAAACGGGTGGCATTGTCTTTGGTAAAAAATGGTATTACGCATCTGTATGAATATGACATAGAATCCAAGCAGTTGCGCCAACTGACGTTTGGTAATTCAATTAATACCAGTCCGTCTTATTCGCCAGATGGAAAAAAATTGGCATTTAATTCGGACCGATCTGGGCGTCAACAAATTCATGTAATGGATTTAAATACCGGTGAAGAAGAACGTATATCTTATGGTAATGGGCGTTATGCAACACCGGCCTGGTCGCCAGATGGGCAATTTATTGCATTTACAAAAATGGCAGAAGATACTTTTTATATTGGTATTATGACGCCGCGGGGTAAAAATGAAAAGATATTGGCCGGTGGCTGGTTTATGGAGGCCCCATCCTGGGCGCCGGGATCACGCAGACTGGTTTATTATGAAACAGAAAAACACCAGGATAATGTAGAACGCATCAGTCATATTCGCAGTGTTGATATAACAGGTCAGAATTTGTATACGATTGATTTGCCAGAATCTGTTAATGGGGTAGAGGCAACATGGTCGCCAAAATTGCCATAGGGTAGTTTTTGAAAAAATAAAAAGGCACATTTGATGTGTCTTTTTTTATTTCTTTGGATTTTATGCTTAATATTATACATAAAAAAGCTTTTTAGTCAAGGACAAAAAATCGCGTTTTGTCAAATTTTTATATAGAAATAAGTTGTTGAAATCAGTATATATTGTGCGTGTCTTTAAAATAGGGGGATGTATGTTTCTGAAAAAGCGTATAAATAAAAACGATAAAAATATAAATGCGGATGCGTTTCCAAACGGCTTGTTTGGTTTTTACTGGATGGTGATACGGCGGTTCCCGTGGTTCTTTGGTGTGGTGTTTTTTGTGGGAATATTGGGAAATGTCTTTCGAATGCTGTTTGGGCCATTGACATCCAAATGGATGATAGAGATATTTGAAAATGCAACCAGTTTGAATTGGAATCGTGTCGTTAATGTGTTTGTATTATTGGCATGTATGTATTTTTTACCTGTGGTATTGCAATTTATTGAATCTTTTGTACGGGGAAAATATCTGCAATATGTAAACAGGTATAAATTGTATGTGCTGTACAAGCGTGTTTATGATAATGATATTTCGTTCTTTGTTGATAATCCTGGGGGACAAATTACTGCACATGTTACCCAGGTGTCAGGGCGCTTGAATTTTTTGGCCGAAGATTTCTGGGTGTCAATGCTGGGGACGATAATTGGTTTTATCGTGGTTGTTGGCGCAATGTTTACAATGAATGTGTGGTTTGTGATAATTTTGGGGCTGTATGGCGCGATAAAGGTTGTTTGGGAATGGTTTATAAATAAAAAAATAAAGATAAACAACGAATTGTTGATGGAAGAATCTGCCAAGTATGCTGGAATGCGCAGCGACAGTATAAATAATGCCTTGAATGTTAAATATTTCGCAAATACGGAATATGAAAACAGGTATATATATAATGGACGTACCGAATTGATAAAGCTTAGTCGGTATAATCGTTTCTTGGGCAGGTGTCAATGGGTACCAACAACAGTGCTGTGGAATATTGTTCGGTTGGTGATATTGGTGTTGTGCTTTGTGTTTATTGCTGATGGTGCGTTGTCAGTAGCTGATGCAATGTTTGTTGTGTCGTCTGCGATGGTTATTAATAATTCGTTTGATAAATTAAACGGACTGATGCGCAAATATTCTGTTAATCGTGCGCTGGCGAAAAAAGCATACGATATTGTTATTGCCGATAAGTCTGTGTTGGATAAAGATGGTGCAAAAAAATTAAAAATCAGAAACGCAGAAATTGTCTTTGATGGGGTGGATTTTGGATACGGCGACAGTGTGGTGCTGGAAAACTTCAGTCTGGATATCAAAAATGGGGAAAAGGTCGGTGTTGTCGGACTGTCTGGGGCGGGTAAAACAACGCTGGTAAATTTGTTGCTGCGTATGTACGATGTAGACAAGGGGGCGATAAAAATAAATGGGGTCGATATTCGTGATGTTACCCAGGATTCTTTGCGAAAACATATATCTTTTGTCCCACAAGAATCGATGATGTTTAATCGCAGTATTCTGGAAAATATACGATATGCGCGCCCCAGTGCGTCCAGGACTGATGTTATTCGGGCGGCTAAACAGGCGCATATTCATGATTTTATTATGTCTTTGCCAGATGGGTATAATACCTTGGTTGGTAATAATGGTATTAAATTATCCGGTGGACAGCGTCAACGGGTGTCGATTGCGCGTGCGTTATTAAAGGATGCGCCGATATTGTTGTTGGACGAAGCGACGTCTGCACTGGATTCTGAAAATGAAGTGTTGATTCAAAAGTCGTTGCAGAATGCAATGCAGGGAAAAACAACCCTGGTTATTGCACATCATTTGTCGACATTACGAAATATGGACAGGATTATTGTTATTAAACAGGGTAAAATTGTTGAAAGTGGTTCGCATAAACAATTGTTGCGTTCGGATGGCTTGTATCGTAAACTGTGGAATATGCAAACAGGTGATGTTGCCGGTGAATAAAATATTATTTATGATATTTTGCTTGTTTTTATCCTGTTCGGTGTTTGCTGTGCCGGCGGTGGTGGATTATGTTATCGATGGCGATACTTTTGCGGGTGTTGTAAATCTGGATCAGGATATAAAAGTTACGGTTCGTGTTCGTATTATTAATATAGATACGCCGGAAATAAATGGGCGGTGTCAGTCGGAAATTGATGCGGCATATCATGCCAAAAAGCGTTTACAACAATTGTTGCCTGTGGGGCAAAGTGTTGATTTGCAAAATATTCAAGATGATAAATACTTGGGGCGAATTGATGCAGATGTTGTTGTAAATGGGCAAAATATCGGTGATGTTATGGTACGTGATGGTTTCGCCAGAAGTTATAATGGTGGGCGCCGTGGCAGTTGGTGTGATTAAAAATCATCCGATTTTTTTGTTGGTGTTTATGTAAGTGGTGGAAATATTTATCATTGTCCCCTTCGTCCAGCGAAGGGGATTTTTTTATGCGCTGTGACGATTTATTGCGTCACTGATTTCGTCCAGTGATGCGTTGCTGGGTAATAATGGTTCAAACCATACGTTCGCTGTGCCAGAATGCATGCGGCCATGTTTTGGCCAATACAGGCCGGCGTCTGTTCCAACCGGCAAAATTGGTAACTTTAATGTGTGTGCCAACAATAATAATCCGCGTTTTAATGGTATGCGTTGTCCGGGTTTTGCACGGGTTCCTTCGGGGAAGATTACCAATGTGTATCCGTCCAGAACGCGTTTTTCAACGTCATCTGCCAATTTTTTCATATTTGTTTTGCCTTTGGCACGATTAACCCCCAGCATGTCACAACGCCAAAATGCCCATCCGTAAATAGGTATCCATAATAATTCGCGTTTCATTATGAAAAATGATTTTGGGATAACCTTGGATATTACGGCGATTTCCAATATGGACATATGTTTCGCTGCGACAATAGATTTGCCATCTACGCGTTTGTTGCCATCGGGCATGTTTGGAATGCCATTTTCTTCGGTTGTTGGATAATGTACTTGGTATTTTATCCCGCATATTAAACGCGCCAATACCAATACGCCTGCGGCGTCTGCAAAAACAAATTTGCGTGATAATTTCTTGGATATCAGTCCAACTAGTAATAATGGGGACCATAATGTGAAATATATAAACAGACTGATTTTAAATAATATAGTTCTGAACATGGTGTTTCCTTTGTTTTAGCTTTCTTTTATTCCAATCATTGTTACGATGTATTTTATATATTCTGTGGCCCATCTTTCAAGTCTTTTTCCGGGGGGCATGCCAATTAATGCTGCGGGACAAGATATTATGATTGTTTCTGGCAATTCACTTTGTACCAAATGGGTTGCGCGATTCATGTGGTCTTCGGTTGTGATTATTACCAGGCGGTTCAAGTTTTGTATGTTGGCAATTTGTTTTATTGCCAATGCGTTTTGATATGTTGATTTGGATTGTGTTTCTATTACTGCGCGTGTGTCCACGTTTTCCAGTCCTGATGCGCCGGCGCCAATGATGTACAGGTCGGTGTCTGGATATTCGTGCATTTTTTTGATTGCAAATGGGATTCTGCGTGCGTCGCCAGTCAGTACAAAAATGTTATCATTGGGTCTGATTTGGTTGCATTGATTTGGGGTGCGGGCCTTGAATATCATGCCGCCGATGATAAATAATGCCAGGATTAGAAAAGATGGATTTAGTAATCGTCTGATTATCATTAGCTGTTTTGTAATATGTTAAGCGTTGTCTTTTTTGTTATGTATATAGAGAATATGATGATTAATATCGGTAATGTGATTAACAATATCCACCCGAATCCTGTTATTGTCATCATGGACATCAGGCCGATTCTGGTTCCGTGGGCGGCAGATAATACCAACAATAATATTGGTGTTGCACTGATGAATCCAATGCCTGTGGCGATTGCGCTGATTTTTGCGACAATCAGTTGCATTTGACGGGCAACAAAATTGTCTGATGCACCAATTTGGTTCAGTATTTCCAATTCACGACGGTGCAGCATTGCGGTATTGCGTGCAATATATGATATGCAAAATCCAATTGCAGACAGTGTTAATAATAATATGGTCCCAGACATAAGCATCATTTTCCATCCCGCGTTTGCAGATGATTTCAGTGCGCTGGCGTGTGTCAAAAAGCGTGCACTTTTTGAAATTTCTGTGCCGAATTCTGTCATGTCTGATTTTGTTTTAAATTTAACCTCCCACATTTTGGGCAGATAGTTTTTCAAGATATTGTTTTTGTCTGATATCCATGGGGACATCAGTTCTTGCATTTGTTTGTCTGATATTGCTGTAACAGATTCAAATTTGTCTGTGTTTTTATTAATGATTTTTTGGACAGATTGTGCGTCTTGACCGTTGTGTGTTTGTATTGTGGCAAACAGTTCCCATTGATTATTCCAACGTATAACACCGGTTCCAATAGATATTGCGACGCCCAGTGCCAATACAGACAGAAAAGACAGCAGTGCCATAATTGCGGTCATGAACATTGATTGTTCGCGTACCAATGAAAATACAATCGGTTTTTTTATCATTTGTTTCCAATATCGTCAAATTGTTTAGACAGTTCTGTAAAATAGTTTTGTGGTTTTGGACCCTTCCATATTTTTTGTGGGGGCTCGGGTGATTTTTTTGTGGTCGGCTGGCCAGAAAAACTGACGCGGTGATTTTCCACGCGTATCACAGGGAATTTATATGTGTCCATCAGTTTTTTACTGTGTGTGGCCAGAATAATGGTTGTGCCAAACATTTTGTTCATCTGTATGAATAATTCCATCAGTCTGGATGCGTTTTCGTCGTCCAGGTTCCCGGTTGGTTCGTCGGCCAACAATACTGCGGGTTGTACAATAATTGCACGTGCGACAGATACGCGTTGCTGTTGTCCGCCGGACAAAGATTTTGGATTTGCGTCGGCATATTTGCCCAGGCCAACCCAATCCAGTACCTTGATAACCAGTTTTTTTATTTTTTGTTCGTTGACGCCGCGTACGCGCAGGGGCAGGGCGACATTGTCAAATACGCTTAGATGTGATAACAAAGAATATTCCTGGAATACAATAGCCATCTTTTGACGGATTTTTGTGATTTCGTCGCGTGTCATGTCATTGGTTGTTTGACCAAATAATTTTATTTGACCGCGTGATGGTTTGTGTAATTGGTATATTAATCGCAACAGTGTTGTTTTGCCCGCGCCAGACGCGCCAGATAAAAAGTAAAATGCACCGCCGCTGATATTAAAAGAAACGTCAGTTAGTATTTCCGGGGTGCCGTCATATTGTGCCGCGACATTTGCAAAAGATATTGTTGTCTTTTCTTCCATGTTCTAGAATATAATAAATATTTTTTTTATGGTCAATAAAAATACCCCGTTTCGGGGTATGTTTTTTATCTGACCACCGTTGTTGCGTTGCGGTTCTTTGACCAGACTTTTTCGCCGGTGCCGGTGTATAATGGGTTTTCTTTGCCATAAGATACGGTTTTGATGCGTTCTGGATTAATTCCTTCGTATATCAGAACATGTGCGGCGTTGCCGGCGCGCAATGCGCCCAGTGCCAGGTTGTATTCTGTGCCGCCGCGTTCGTCACAGCGTCCCTGGATTGTGATGTTTGTTTCCGGATGTTTTTTCAGATAATTTGCCTGGGCGCGCAGGTTGTCGCGTGCGTCGTCTGTTATGTTTGCCGAATCGAAATCAAAGAAAACCTGTTGGCCGTTGATGTCAGATATGCTGTTGCTGCATGCGGTCAAGGCTGCAAGTGCACATAATGCAAAAAGTTTTTTCATATTGTATCCTTTCTTTCTTATATTGGTAATTTAGCAAATTTTATAAAAAGTTGTCAATATGCGATTTTATGTTTTGGAATAAAAGTATTTTTATGGTATACTTGATAAAAAAATATAGGGAGGATTATTATCATGAAAAAGTTTTTAGGTTGTGCTTTCTTGGGCATGTTGGCAACGGTTGCTGCGGATGCAGCGCCCAGTTATATTCAGCGTACAGGGGCCGGCGCGTATAATGTAACATATGATTATATGGACAAGGCAAAGGGCGGTTGGTATGTTGGTGGACATTTGTCTTTGAATATGATGAATTGGGAAAATGAATATTCGACAGATGCGCCTGACGCCAAGGCAAATGGTTTGACCAATGATTCTTATAATGAATTCTTGTTTGGTGGTGGTGTATCGGTTGGTTATTCTTTTGATGCGTTTTGGCGTGCTGAATTCGAAGGTGGCTTGCTGGGACAATTCGAAGATGAAGAATCAGGCACGACATTTAAAATGACTGTCCCGTATGCGATGGTTAATGGGTATTATGATTTCTTGAACGGTTTGTATGTTGGTGCAGGTGCCGGTATTGCATTGCCCAAGACAGAATTGCAGGGTCGCGATTTTGTCGGCGGTGATAGTGCAGAACGTGCGGTTTCACCGATTGTTGGTGTGATGTTGGGATATTCGCATAAGTTGGATTACAATTTGACATTGGATGTTCGTTATCGTTTGGCAGGCTTTATGGGTACGGAACACGAACGTGTGTTTAACTATATTGTGGATTTCAAAGATTATGACATCAAGAATAAAATCGGATTGGTTTTGGATAACAGTATATCAATTGGGTTAAGATATAATTTCTAAAACATGCGGTTTTCTGGGGAAAAAAACGCTTGCGCCCGATTCGCAAAAATGATAAAATAAAAAGCAGTAGAGAGAAGACATGAAATACGATTTTAAAACATCAATAATATCTATTGTCAGCGTGTTGTGTGTGACGGTATCGATGCCTGCGTTTGCGGCTTCTTCGGTTCGTTCGCTGGGCGGTGCGGGTACTTATTCCAGTGCGGCCAGTGCGGCAAATGCCAAGGGGGGCAGTGTGTCGTCAAACACTGGTGCGTCGACTGTGTCGGTTGGCGCGACCCGTGGTGGTGCGATGCGTGTTGGTTCTGGGGCGGATTCGTTGGCGAATACGCGTGTGTCTTCGGCACGTGCGGCAACGTCGCCACGTTTGTCGATTGGGCGTTATTTGGCGGGGGCCAGTTCTGTGGGCAGTTCGGTGTCAAAACCAATTACGCCGGGTGGATCGTCATCTGATAATACAGAAATTATAAATAATATTGAAGACATTAAAAACTTTGTTGGTTTTGGTTCTGGGGAAACGATTGTTCAACAGTTGGATAGTTTAAGACAGCAATTGGAAGATGTTGATGATGTTGAATATGATGATGCAAGTGGAATTTTAAGCATCAATGGCACGGAAGTTGATTTGTCTGATATTCAAGATTTGACAGACCTGGAAAATCGTTTGGACAGAATAGAATCTTTGATAGAAGATTTGGAAACAGATTTGGAATCGACTGTTGCCGGGTATGTAAATACGATTGTTGATACGTTGTTGGCAGATAGATTAGCGACCAAGGCAGATAAGACTGAGTTGGCGGACAAAGCGGACAAAACAGATTTGATGGCCAAGGCGGACAAGTCGGAATTGGATGCGTTGTCAGAACGTGTTAATAATTTAGATGTTTCTGGTGGGCTTGAGGCGCCAACTGGAACAGGTTTGCATGTATATGATGCAGGTAAACAGGCGTGGGAAACTTTGACCGTTGTGGGTGCAGATGATGTGACACAAACGAACGGGGTAACAAATAATTAAAAATAAAAAAGGAAGGAAACAATGACAATTAAAAATATTATGTTTTCAGGCGTAATGGCTGTTATCCTGGGGGCTGTTGTGGCACCTGCGATGGCGGTTGAGGTTACATCAAAAAAGTACGTTGATGACAAGGTTGTAGCAGCTGTTGCGGACAAGGCAGATCAATCTGCATTGACACAAGAAGTTGCAGATCGTGAAGCGGCAGATCAGACTTTATTGGGTCAGATTAGTTCAGAGGCGACAGCACGTGCAAATGCGGATACTGCAATTGAAGCAGCATACCAGGCGGCGGACAACAGTTTGCAGTCACAAATTAATGCAAAAGCGGAACAGACATATGTTGGTACAATTCCAACAGATGCGACATCGAAAAATGTTGTTGACTATGTTATCGAACGTACAAGTGGTTTGGCGACCGAAGGTGTAATCGAAGGTAAGTTGGATAATACCTTGGGTGCGGAAAATGCAAACAAGGTTGTTGTAACCGATGCGACGGGTGCAATTACTGCGGCTGCAATGATTGAACAGGCCCAGGTTAATGGATTGGTTGATGCGTTGGGTGCAAAAGCGTCACAAACAGATTTGAATAACTTGTCGTCAGTTGTTGATGGTAAGGCATCGCAAACGGCGTTGAACGACTTGTCGTCAGTTGTTGATGGTAAGGCAGCGCAGGCTGATTTGAATAGCTTGTCAACAGAAGTTGCGGGTAAGCAGGCAAAATTGACCGCGGGTAACGGTATTGAAATTGATGAAACGACAAATACAATTACTGCGACTGTTGAAGCAATTGAATATACATCTGGCGACGCGTATGTAACGGTTGATAACGTAACAGATCAAATTGCGGTTGTTGCAGACGACGCAATCGCAGCCGGTGCAACAGGTTTGGCAACATCCC
>JAZQGC010000010.1:0-99905 GCA_045539815.1 Candidatus Enterousia sp.
GACACACCCACGCCATGCAAACCACCAGAAACCTTGTACGCGCCATTTGTTTCGTTATCAAACTTACCACCGGCGTGCAATTCGCACATAATCAGTTCCAGCGCACTGCGTCCTGTTTCATGATTAATATCAAACGGCATACCGCGTCCATTATCACGAATTGTTGCACTGCCGTCTGCGTTCAAAGACACATATACAGTATCTGCATACCCCGCCATTGCTTCGTCAATAGAATTATTAACAACTTCATAAATCATATGATGCAAACCGGCCCCACCTTCGCCGACATCACCAATATACATCCCAGGGCGTTTTTTAACCGCTTCCAGCCCTTTTAACACTTTAATGGAATCACCTGTATATTCATTATTCGCCATCATTTATGCTTCCCTTTCGTTTTTTTCTATGTAAAACATAGCAATTTCTGGTATAATTATCAAGGAAAAAGGGGATAAGACATGAAATTTAAACTGTTATATTTTGGCGATATTTTTATCAATCCTAAAAAACGTGCACAACACATTGCAGACATCCGGATGCAGTTTCACCCCCAGTTAAAAAAATTGGTTGAACACAGTCCCTGGAACAATCTGACACAATACATGATTCCCAATCCAACAAAAAGCCCCATAACAACCCGTCATGTTGGTGGCATTGATTGGAATCCGATAATAACCCCTAACCTGAAATTAATTGCAGAACTGGACATACAGATGTTACATCCTGAAATTGTTGGTGTTCCCCGTTCTGACATTGACAATCGTGTAAAAACCATTATGGACGGTCTGCGTTGTCCACAAAATGAACACGAAGTTGGCGCAAACACACCGAACAATATCGGACCAATTTATACATTGCTGGACGACGACCATTTAATAACAAAACTGTCTGTAAACACCAGCCACTTATTGGGCACAGACATATTTTCCCCTGATATTCCATGCAGTCCGGACTCAATCTTTATGATGATTGATGTAAATGTTCGTGTTGCCGAAGGAACACTTGAAAATCTGCCATTTATGGTGTAATAAAAAATCCCCGTTTGGGGATTTTTTTATCTTATATTATCCTTTGAAATTATCATCTTTGGTTTTGGCGCTATTTTATTACTGGCGGATTTAAATTTATCCGTTTTGATTTTATTTTTTATTTTTTCCACTTTTTTCTCAAACTTATCAAACATATTTTCATAATATTTCACATAGCGTTTTTTAAACTGCCCCAATGTTTCATCTTTACGATTATGGATATACAATGCTTTTTTTCGTGCCCACTGCCAGTCATCATCTGTTGCCTGTGTTTTTATTTTTTCCAGTTTATCCCGAATAATCACAAAGGATTGATATCCACGACTTTCTGACAATTTGGATAAATCACCTTTATGTTCATACAAAAACGCTTCTATACCGGCCAAATTTGCATTTATTTCTGTTTCCGTACAAAAATATCCAACCCAACGAAAATCATCATACAAAGACCCACTGCCAATCGGCATAACTTCATCGTATTTCTGCATACGTTGCGTATATGTATATTTATGATTTTTTGAATCAAACATATCTTTAATCGTCGCAAAAATTCCAATTGGACTGGATATATGCCCTTGCTTTAATTCATTATAAAATTCATACGCATGATTTAATTCGTGCGTTAAAATCTCTACCAGCTTGGCCCGATCAACTTCTCTGCCGCGCGCGGGTATAACTATATTCATATCTAATCTTAATTTACCATTTTTCAACGCTTGATAAATTGGCTTGATATATGATGCAAACATAAATTGGTCGTGTTCTTTGTCATATTTTTCTGGCGACAAAGGATAGAAACAAAACGCAGTACGTGCCGCATCATCACGAATAAAATCTGCCAATTCTGCACACTCTTTTGGTGGCACGAAATAAATATATTCACCCCTGTCCCTTTTATCAGCTTGAAATTTATCGATATATCTCTGCACAATTTCAGATATCTTTTGTGGTGACGGTTTTAAAGACATATAAAAACTCCTTTATCAGGGTATATTTTACACAAAATCCCCACAAAAACCAAACAAAAAACCGCCCAGACAGACGGTTTTGTAAATCTTGGTTGCGGGGGTTGGATTTGAACCAACGACCTTCAGGTTATGAGCCTGACGAGCTACCGGGCTGCTCTACCCCGCGATAAGGTAACCGTATTATATATTAATTATTTTAATAGTCAATATAATTTATTATTTTTTTCTTATGACAATGCGCTGGTGATTTGATCTTGCATCTGAAATGTCCCCAATACAACCCATGCAATTATTGCTGACACCAACAAAATACCCAAACTGTTCAAAAAGTTTGATATTTTTTCCATTTTGCGAACAGATTCTTCCAAATAATCATTTGCGACACCAGTTAAATTTTCATCAAAACCGTTCATATCTGCATATATTGTCAAATCGCCAATAATATCACCATCTGGAAAATTCGCCCCTGTTTTAGACAACGCCACCCCCAGATTATCACCATTGGCGATATATTTCAAAGCCTTGTCCAAAATCTGACGCAAATACCTGTTTGCGTTATCTGACAACATGCGTATTGCATCTGGTATTGTAATACCCGCGCTTACCATTGCCGCCAACGACATTAAAAAGCCCACAGAAACTTGAATTTTATACACACTCCACGGTGGCAATTTATCAAAAAACGCACGCAAGCGCCCCGACCAATTTGGCAAACTTAACCACACAACTGAAACACCAACTGCAAATACAACCAAGAAAAAATACCAATATTGCAATGAAAAATCAGACAACCATATCAGACTTTGTGCGCTGCCCCGCCAAATAATATCTGTTCCGGCAACATCACGCAATGGTGGCACCAGATAAATACCAACCATCAAAATAATACCAAATGTTAACGCCAACAAGAACAACGGATACGCGATTGCCGATGTCATTGCGCGTCTGATACGTTGTGTACCATCAACAACGCGCCCAACATTTTCCAACGCCACAACCAAATTAGAAAAATTTCCAGATGTAACCAATAATGTTTCATCGGGCGGCACCCAACCGCGCGTTGCCTCGGAAAAAGTCATACCTTTTTCCAGATTCTTTTGCCACTGACGCATAACAATTGCATATGGTTCATTTGGTTTTGTACCGTTCTTGGATTCAATAATTTCCAGACGTTCCAGCGCATCAATTAATGTAAAATCATTACGCAACAACGACGCCAATTTACGACAAATCGCCATACGCTTTTCAGTATTTGTACGAAAAACAAACTTTGCATATAACAATTCCAGTTTATTCATATCAGTACACCCCTGGTTGATCCAACTGTCCGACCCAACGTTCCAATTCATCGATACTGATTATTCCCTGCAACATCAGCGACACCGCAGATTCTTTTAATGTTCGACCATCCATTTCTTCCAACCAATAGCGCACCGCACCATCTGTATTTCCCGACAGTGCCAGCCCCAAAAATTCACTGTTTGTTATAATTATTTCCCCTGCTTTGATACGTCCCAATGTTCCCGTACCATGGCAATGTTCACACCCCGGCCCACGCAGATAAGTTTGCCGCAAACCGATTTCGCCATACGCATCCATAACCCGACGATAAGACCCACGTTCAGGATGTTTTTCCAATGGTTCACGACAATATGGACAGACCTTTTTAAACAAACGCATCGAAACCAACCCGCGCATTAATGTTTCTTCTTTTAACTTAAAAGGTTCGATTCCCAAATCCAACAATCTGGTCAGGGCGGCCATCGCGGAATTCGCATGCAAAGTCGTCCAAACATTATGTCCAGACAACGCCCCACGCACGGTTAATTGTGCCGCCGCCAATGTACGAATTTCACCGACCATCAGTGTATCAGGGTCGCTTCGTAACGCGGCTGCCAAGGCTTCTACATATTTTTCTTCGCGTTGTTCTTCGTTTGTCGTATTAACCACGGGCATTTGATGTGCCCCAAAAATTTTTTGTTCAACGGGATTTTCCACCGTTATCATATTAATTTCGTAATTTCTTTCTTTTAACATCAAAGACATATTACGAACCAATGTTGTTGACTTACCGGAACTGGTTGGCCCCGCAACGATTACCAATCCCGTTGGGAAAGAACGCATACGCGCCAACAGTCTTTGTTCATATGGTCCAAATTCTTGTTCTGTTTTAATACCTTCGGACGGATTATCGTATAACAGTCGCATTACAACATATCGACTGCCAAACGCAATTGGGTTAAATTGCATACGAACGCCCAATATTCCGGACGGCAAATACAAATCTTTGGTTCCACGCAACGGTGTTCGACCGTCTTTTTGTGCGGACTGATATTCATTTTGCGCATAGTTCGCATTCGACATATCAGACGATGCAAACGCGGCGCGCACAAACGATTCCCCCCACTGAGAGTTATATTCCATCACCGGCTGCATACTGCCATCTATACGGAAATAAATTGTTGTTTGGTCTGCAACCTCTATATGAACATCAGAAACCTTTTGTGATGCAGCCTTGGCGATGATATCAACAAAATCCTTTTGCATTTGATTATCAAAATCTATACGCGAACGTGCAGCGCCACCAATTTTATTATCATAAGATTTGTATATATTTGATATCAACCCCAAATCAGAATAGAACGGTTCCAAAATCGGCCGTCCGCGTGCGCGCAACAAATCAAAAAACGCCAACACACGTCCATCATATCGATGTGTACGCGAAATAATTATTTCACCGCCACTAAAATACGCAATTATATTTTGTGTATCGCGTGGCAATTCCATATCTGCGCCACTGACCGTCAACAAACGGTTACCATTAGAAAACAAATAATCAATAACATCTTTTGATTCAGAATTTTCCAAACCTGCCGGTATCGACAATTTTTTTTCAACTTCTAAATTATTAAGTTGTTCTGTCATTTTTATTATTTTCCGCTGCTGATATTCATATTTTGTGTTTCGCCGTCTGGTCCTGCAAAGACAACACCATCATCCAACGATATTGATTTTACCGTCCAACCATCTAAATCTTTACCAACACTTATGCGCTTGGTCTGCCCCGAAGACAAAGATTCTATTGTTGCCTGCAATTGTGCCCCTGCCCCAATTACATTAACCAAGCGATATTTATCAGATAAATTTTCACCTGACGCATTGTTGTTATTAACAGTTGCATTTTGATTGCGTGTATCTGGTGTTTTTTCTGCTGCTGCTGCGGCCTGCTTTTCTTGTTCCAGACGCGCCAATTCCACATCTAATTTTGCCTTTTGCGCTTCCAGTTCTTGTTGTTGTTGTTCTGCGCGTCCGGACAAAGTATCTATTTCCATATGCAGCTTTATTTTTTCTGCCGCCAGTCTATCCAAGTCCAAATCCAACTGTGCGCGTTCTTTTTCCAGCTGCATCAGTATTTTTTCTTGCTCTAAATCCGTTATTTGTTGAAACAAAGTCCCTTCGGGAACATATGCGGCAACGGCATCTGCGGACACTTGTTCCATTTGACTTTCTTCGGACACCGCATCCCCGGGTTGTTCATCTACAACCTCTATAACCTGTGTTTCTTCCAGAACATCTTCTGCAAACCCAGCCCCCGGACAAAACATCACCCCAAACAAAACAGCCGTTAAAAAAGATATTTTTTTATTTTGCATAGATTATTACCTCATAGTTCCAGGTGCGCGACAACACATCCCACACACATTTAATTAAATAAGCCCCATCAATATCATCAAATATATTCATAAATTGCATTGGCACCAGTTTTGATTGCGCTGCAACTTCTATAACATTTAACGATACAGAATCAACACCATTTGATATGGTATCCACCACGGTATTTATATCCACATCTTCGTTGATTGATTGAAAACGCGTTTGCACATCACGAACAATTGTATCAACATCCCTTTCATCAACCGCAGACCCAACCGGCAATTCTGGCAAATTCACACGAACACGCAAAATATCCTGATTTATTTCCTGAACAAATGCCCCTGGCATTAAATTGGTTGCGATATCATAAAATTCTGTCAATGTTCCAAAATCACGTTTAAATTCAACAGACGCAAATTTTTCATCACAATCAACCATTGTCTGGTTCCACCCTGTAACCGGTTGCATCAGAAAAGCGATTGCCTGATAACATTGATATGCACGCGCACCAACATCTGGCAAAGCCTCGTACGGGATAACCAACGGTGGTGGCGGTGTTTGTTTTTCTATTTCATACTTAATATCTAATTCTTTATTTTTTTCTTCTATTTGTCGCTTGTATTCTGCAACCAAATCGGCATCTAATTCTGCGACCTGGGGACGTGGCGCAAATGTCTGAATCAAAGAATCACTAAACACCAACCCCAAACAGAATAAAAACAAAACTATCAAGCCCATAGATAACACACTGGCCGACACATGACTGATTAAATGCAAGACATTATGACTGACCCCTGTCAACACATCTGCGATATCACGTTCAATTGCACGCGGCATTCCCCATGCACCAGGCGCAACAAACGCACCCCAATCAGGAATTTCTGATAATTTTACATATTCTGCGCGTGCCGCCTGTTCTGATAAAAACAATTCATCTTTGATAATAACCCCGTTTCTGGCAGCCACCAAATAAAATTTATTACCCACATCAAACATCGCCAAGAAAGAAGTATATTCAGAAAAACTCTCCATCACATCTGTTGCTGCGACATGCATACCGACACGATGCCCATATCTGCGCGCACCCAAACCAACCATTGTGCGATATTCTGTATACAGATTTAATTTTTTATCGATATTATGTGCCAAATCTTTGGCGTAATTTCGCCCAGAAAATGCGGTACCACTTGGCTGCCAAAACAAACCAACCGCGTATTTTTTACGATTAACAGTAAGTGTTTTATTGTTCAATTAAATTCTCTCTCTGAATATTCAAGATTGATTATAACACAAAAACTTTTATCAAGGCAAGGATTTAAGGTATAAAAAAACCGCCACAACGGCGGATTTTTTTTAATTACAATTACCATATGTACAATCAACGGGGATTTCTGATACAGACACAACGGTCGCCCCACCTGTTGCAGCGGTACGAACATTATTTGGATATGGACAATCATATACATTTGCAGTCAAAACAAATGCGCGTTCCGGTCCAAAAATAACCCACTGATTAGGTTTTGTTCTTTGGCTGGTTATCCAATAAGAATTACCCGGATGCGCCTGATCAACGATACGATTTTCCAAATATCTGCGCGCATCATCAATATCATACACCGACACTTCTGATTCCAGTTTATACAAATAAGTACACCCCACAGGTTCTGCATCCAACTGCACCAAATATTGGCTGCCGTTTTCATTTTTAATAAATCCACCACAACCGACCAACGCCAACAATGCGAATACACTGATTACTTTTTTCATTATTTTCCTTCCTTTTTAAAATTTATTATTTTGGTTCAATTATATCATAATTATTTTCATCACTAAACAGCTTTTTTAGCACTAAATTATTTAATGCATGACTGCCCTTATAAGAAATCAAATCCCCACAAATCACCCCACCAGATGTGAACATATCGCCAACAGCATCAATTATTTTATGTCTGACAAATTCATCGGGCCATATCAAATTATTTAATGTACCATCACCTGCGTCATTCAATGCGATAACATTACTTTCATTTGCCCCGCGCCCCATACCGTGTTTTTTCAGATATTCCCACTCAGAATACTTACCAAAAGTACGCGCACGTGCAAAATTTTTAATAAAATCATTAACAGATTTTTTTGTTCCATTATATGTATACGAACAAGATTGATTTCCTATTATTTTTTCCGGATAAATCAACGTTGCCAAAATATTTAAATCTTTACCGTTATTGGGCACCAGTTTTACATAACCGTCTGGTTTACGTCCATTAATTTTATTAAACAGCCATATTTTCATACGCGCCAACAAAGGCAAGGTTTTAAACACTTCCGACGCGTGCACAACCACAGGCTGTTTTACAATTATCTTTTTTAACTTGCCGGTTGTAACGCCCGCATCTGCAATTGCGTCAATAAACTGTGCCGCACTGCCATCCAAGATTGGCGTTTCTGCACCATCTATTTCAACAATTGCGCTGTCCACACCCATAATAAATAACGCCGCCATCAAATGTTCAATTGTCTGAACATGCGCCCCATCAGTACAACCAATTGTTGTATTTCGCATTTTTGTTTCACCAACATTATCATACTGTGCGGCAATCAGCCCTGTATTTTCCATATCTGTCCGTTGCATAAAAATACCAGTTTTTTCTGACGGCATAATTTTTACATTAACCGGCAAACCAGAATGAATTCCCACCCCGGACAAAGAAATTACTTTTTTTAATGTTGGCATTTTATTTTCTCCTGTATCCAGTCAAAAAAGACATTATCAATAACTGTATCCAATCGCGCATATTTAATGGTATCGCGCAATTCAACCGGCAATCGCACCCAGTCTTTTTCTGTTGTAATCAGTTTTGCATTTTTCTTGTCAGCCAGCGCAATCAACTTATTCAAATCATCGCTGGTATATTGATAATGGTCTGGGAACGCCCGTGTTGCCACGACATTATTCAGCGATTTAAAGAACTTCTTTGGATACCCAATTCCCGCAAAGGCGACCAATTTAACATCATCAGTATATGGGGACACTGTTTGATTTTTCGCATAGAACACAGGCACATTTTTCGGTGTTTTAAAATTCTTTTTTGGTTTTGCGTTACGGATAACAATTATTGCATCTGCTTTTTTTGCACTGCGCTTTGGCGCGCGCAACGGTCCCGCAGGCAGCAAAAAACCATTACCAAAACCCAACCCCTGGTCAAACACCATAACAGATACATCTTTTTTAATTGTTGGATTTTGTAATCCATCATCCATAACAATTGGTCCCAATTCTTGATTTTGATTATTCAGCAAAACAATATTAGACTTTCTGTCCCCCACATGCACGGCCAAACCATTACGCGCCAGCATATTAGCCTCGTCCCCGACATCGCCTGTTTTTTTATTTTTTTTATATCCACGCATAACGATTGGTGCATCAAAATATTGTGCGATTGCGCGCACCACAGGCGTTTTACCGACCCCACCGGCAAAAATATTACCGACACAGATTATTGGTCGTCGCGACACCAATGGATTGACACTGCGCACCCAAAAGACAATTTTACTGGCGCAATAATACACCCAAGACACCGGCACTAACAAAAACGCCACAATATTTTTTCTTAAAAACCACCATGGTGTCTTCATTTTCGTCCACTCTTTTTCTTGGCCGCGCGTTCATCGCGTTTTTTTTGTTTAAATTCAACGGCTGTTAAATCCTGTTCGACATGCATCAAATCAAATTCTGCATCCAGATCACGCATTTGCTGCACCATAAAATTTTCCAAATTCTGTCTGATTTTTTCAAAATCTTCATCTGTTGCCCTGCGCGGAACGAACACAGGATTTCCAACATTGCATGTTATTTTTGAAAAAGGCAACGCGACCAAATACCTGTCCCATCTGTCTTGCAACCACGCACGCGACGCAGAATAACACACAGGAATAATTGGTGCGCCACTCATTTTTGCGAAATATAACGCCCCGTCTTGAACACGCAACGACGGTCCCCCAGGACCATCTGGGGACATACAAATACCATATTTACCGGTGGATAAAACACGCAACCCTTCGCGCAGAACGGACACCCCACCCTTGTGCGAAGACCCATATATTGCACGCAAACCGAACAGTCTTTGCAGTTTTGCCATCATACGTCCGTCTTTATGTCGACTGGCGACGGCATACGCCCGCATTCCCCCCAGACATATAATTGGACTTAACATCATACTGCGCCCATGCCAGAACACAAAAATCGCCGGTTTTTTACGATATTTATAAAAAACATCAATATTAGAAATTTCTTTTTTTGATGTGAAATATGTAAACCATATTGGCACAGCCATAAATATTGCGATAACCCACTGCAACAATCCCAATCCCAAAATCGGTTCCCAAAACTTTTTCCAAACTTTTCTAAAAGTTTTATTTTGAAACATAATTTGCCTTTACTTGAATAATTTACAGGAATCTTAGCAATAAAAAAAATATATTTCAACACAGACATATAAACAGAACAAAAAATAAAAAACAGGTTGCAAAAACATCTAAAATCTTTAACAATCACAAGAACAACAAAAAAATAATCAAAAAACAATTATTTTTATTGACCGAACACGCATATCGTAAAGCAAAGGAGTTATCATATGAAGAATCTGATTGTTGGCTGCGGAATTTCAGGCGCAACAATGGCGCGCATGTTGGCGGAATCTGGCGAACAGGTAACAATTATTGATTCTAAAAATCATATTGCTGGCAACATTTACGATTATTACCAAGACGGCATTTGTGTACATAAATACGGCACTCATATTTTTCACACATCTAACAAAGAAGTTTGGGATTTTGTATCGCGTTTTTGCCAATGGTACCCATACCAGCACAAGGTACGCGGGTTAATTGACGGTCAAATTGTACCAATACCATTTAACTTAAATACCTTGCATGCGTTATTTCCGAAATCGATTGCGGATAAAATCGAACAAAAATTATTGGATAACTTTGGCATTAATGTCAAGGTACCAATTCTGGAATTGCGTAAAAAAGACGACAAAGACCTGCAATTTTTGGCCCAATACATATATGATAAAATATTTTTGGAATATACATTAAAACAGTGGGGACAAACCCCGGACGAGATTGACCCCAGCGTATCTGGTCGTGTACCTGTATATATCTCACGCGATGACAGATATTTCCAGGATAAATACCAGGGTATTCCAATCGGTGGTTACACAGCGATGATAAAAAAAATGTTAAATCACAAAAATATCACTGTTAAATTAAAAACCCCATTTAACAAAAATATGAAATACGACAGATTATTCTGGTCTGGCAGTATTGATGAATTTTTTGAATACACACATGGCGAATTACCATATCGCAGCGAGCGTTTTGAATTCATCACATACCCATTTTCAAAATTCCAAGACGCTGCTGTTATAAACTATCCATGCAATTACGATTTTACCCGCATTGGTGAATACAAATACTTTTTGAACGATCAATCCGATAAAACGATTGTATCTTACGAATACCCAGAAGCATTTGAAAACGGCAAAAATGACCGTTACTATCCAATTGCAAACGATAAAAACGCAAATTTGTATCAGAAATATCTAAAAATGGCCCAGAATCATAAAAATGTATATTTCTTTGGTCGTCTGGGTGATTATAAATATTATGATATGGACAAAGCGGTTGCCCGTTGTCTGGAATTATTCAAAGGGATTAAATAATGCAAACACCATCAGTATCCATCCTTGTACCATGTTATAATGTTGAAAAATATTTAAATCAATGTCTGGATTCCATTGTTAATCAGACTTTAAAAGACATTGAAATTATATGTATTAATGACGGTTCTACTGATTCCACATTGGATATAATTAAATCATATGCAAAATCTGATAAACGCATTGTTATTATTGATAAAGAAAACGAAGGCTATGGTAAATCAATGAACCGCGGATTGGATGCGGCAACGGGTAAATACATTGGTATTGTTGAATCAGACGATTGGGTTGATTCTGATATGTTTGAAAAACTTTATACAATCGCAGAAAAAAATAATGCCGATTTGGTCAAGGCTGAATTTGTATTTTTTGATAATGACACTGGTGAACAGACGGCGTCATGGGGCGTTGGTCTGGATCAAAAATATTTTAACAAAGTATATTGTTTAACAGAACAAACACCACAAATTATCTGGAACGGCCACCCCAGCATTTGGACATGCCTGTACAGTCGTAAAATGTTAAACGATAAAAACATACGTTTTGCATCGACCCCTGGCGCATCTTTCCAAGACATGGGTTTTAAACCAAAAACAATGATTGCATCTGAACGTTTTGTATATATACCTGATGTTGTATTACACTATCGCAAACATGCAAACAATTCTGACAAGAATAACAGCAAAGTTTTTGCCGTCTGCGATGTACACGATGATACAGACAAATGGTTTTCTGAACACATGTCAGATGATTCCAGACTGCGTAAAATGTTGCATATGTCGCGTTTTGCGAATTACATTTGGAACTTACGCAGATTATATGGCGAACCAAAATCAGAATTTCGCACCCGTTTTGAATCCGAGGTTATAAGATGTATAAAATCTGGTGAAGTTGAAAAATCTTATCTGGATGACAGATTATTGTTAAAACTGTATTGTGTTGCATATCCAAAGAATATTTTATACAAAATCTTGCGAACAATCGTTATTTTCATCAGTCCTATCTATAAAAACCGCATAAAAAACGGCTATAAAACCCACATTTTGTTTGGCCGTCTGCCGATATATAAACAAGGGGTAAAATAAATGCATAATTTTATTATTCGCATTTTGTGTTGTTTTATCCACGGCATCATTAGAAAAATTAAAAAATAAATAAATAAAAAAGGCAAAAAAATGAGTAAACAACCATCAGTATCCATCCTTGTACCATGTTATAATGTTGAAAAATATTTAAATCAATGTCTGGATTCCATTGTTAATCAGACTTTAAAAGACATTGAAATTATATGTATTAATGACGGTTCTACTGATTCTACGCTGGATATAATTAAATCATATGCAAAATCTGATAAACGCATTGTTATTATTGATAAAGAAAACGAAGGCTATGGCAAATCAATGAACCGTGGTCTGGATGCGGCAACGGGTAAATACATTGGTATTGTTGAATCAGACGATTGGGTTGATTCTGATATGTTTGAAAAACTGTATACAATCGCAGAAAAAAACAATGCCGACATTGTAAAAAGTGATTTTTACGAATATACAACAACAGATGGCGAAAAAAATGTAAAAAAGAATTTACTGCCAGAATGGGATTTGAACCGTGTTATAACCCCACGCAAAAACATCAGCATATTCTTTACCCAACCATCAATATGGTCTGCGATTTATAAACGCGAATTTTTAAATGATAAAAATATTCGTTTCTTGGAATCCCCCGGGGCCAGTTATCAAGACCTGGGATTCAGTTTCAAGGTATGGTTAATGGCAGACCGTGTTTATTTAACACCAGACGCATATTTACACTATCGTTGTGACAATGAAAATTCATCTGTAAAATCCGCATCCAAGGTATTTTGTGTTTGCGATGAATGGAACGAAGTCGAAAAATATATTTCACAACAGAAAAAATATTATAAATCTGCCCATAAATTGGTACCACATGTAAAATGGTCTAATTATGTATGGAATTTGAATCGTTTATATGGTGATGCCCAACGCGACTTTCAAAAACAATTTACCCGCGAATACGACGCACACATTAAAAACGGCGATTTCACATGTGAATTCTTTGACAATCGTGAATGGACCCACCGTCTGCGTATAATATACCCAGAATCAAACATTGTTCGCCTGGAAAGATTATTTTTTAATTTGATAAAACCAGTTTACAAAACAAAAATACAAAACAATCAAAAACACTTTGTATTATTTGGCGCAATAAATATCCGTAAACCAAAATCATTACCGAATTTAGAGATGAAATAAAAATGAACAACTTATTAATTAAATTTATATGCCTTTTTATAAAGTCTAAACGCAGACGTGAAATGTTATCACAATGCAAGATATCTTTATTTAATCGCAAACAAGAAACGGAAATAAAATTTTATGGTTTTAAACTACCAAGATACCTAACAATCAAAGGATTAAAAATTTTATATTCCGGTAAAAATAATAATATAACCATCAGACCTGGATGTCATTTTTTTAATTCTTATATACTATTAAAAGATGCACAAAATTGTGAACTTTTTATTGATGAAAATACACATATAGACAATATGACCATACATTTATCATGGGGCAAAGATTCTTGTGTCAAAATCGGTAAAAACTGTACATTTTACGGCGGTGGAATGTGGGTTGGCGAACCAAACGCCTCCTTAATTATTGGGAACAATTGTTTAATGGCAAATCCTGTTTATTTATGGGCCGCAGATGGGCATGCAATAATAGATTTAAAAAAGCAAGAAGTTACAAACACCATAACATCTCCTTTGATTATCGAAGATCATGTCTGGATTGGTCAAGGTGCAAGATTATTAAAAAATGCACATATTCCAACAGATTGCGTTGTTGCGGCCGGCAGTATTGTTTCAAAAAAATTCACAAATCCAAATTCAATTATTGCTGGAATACCGGCCAAAGAAATAAAAAACGATATTAATTGGGATCACACAAATCCATATTATATGAATGAAATTTTAAAGGCACAAAAATGAAACACACACCACAAGTATCTGTAATTGTTCCGATTTATAATGTTGAACAATATATATCAGAATGTTTAAATTCATTGGTTAATCAAACATTGCGTGACATTGAAATAATATGTGTTGATGATTGCGGTTCTGATAAATCAATGGACATTGTCCAAGAATATGCTGCCGGGGACAATCGTATAAAAATTGTAAAACACGCAAAAAATTCTGGTTTATCTGCATCCCGTAACACGGGTCTGGAAAACAGTTCTGCACCATATATTATGTGTTGCGATTCTGATGACTTTTATACACCAAATATGTGTGAAGTTATGTTAAATACAATTACACAAACTGGTGCAGATATTGCGATGTGTGGAATTAATGTTATTTATGAAGCAGACCACCACCTAAAAGATTCTGATGATGAATATTACAGAATAAAATTCAGTGGCACCCAAGATGTTTCTGACGAAATTATTGGAAAATGCGATGTATCATCGTGGAATAAAATATATCGCCGTGAATTTTTGGATGAACATGAAATCCGTTGGCCTACTGGTTTAAAATACGAAGACGCTTATTTCTTTAACGCATATATGGTGTGGGCAAAAAAGATTGCATTTATAACAGATAAATTATATTGCTATCGCAGACGTCCTGGGTCAATTATGAATAAAACATTTGAAAAAACAAATAATTATGCCATTGACCATTTAAAAATTGCTTTTAAATTATATGAATACTTTAACAAGTATGATTTGTGCAATGAACAAAGCGATAATTTCTGGAAAAACATGTTTATTCCATATTTGAATTTTTCAATTTGGAATACTAATGATAAAAAATCAATCACAGAAATCCAAAAATTGGCATCTGATTTTGTAAAGAAAAATTATAAATACGGTGTTACAGATTTAACAGTTGACAGAACAATAAAACAAATAAAAAATCAAACATATTTAAAAACCAAAACATATTGTGGTGGTATTTTTTCATTGAAACAAACAATGGAAAAGACCGTATTTCGTATGTTTGGTATTCCTGTATATAACACATTGACACGTCGAAACAGATATCAACATTACTTGTTTGGAATTCATATTTTTAACACGCATTTTGACGAAGGAAAAAATATAAATTTCCGCATTCCAAAAATAAAAGAACAAAACATTGATAATACGAATTTATTATCTGAATTATCAAAACTTTCTGAATTCACATATATTCCAAATCCTGGGAACATTGGGGATGCATTGATTGCATACACTACAATGCGTTTTTTTGATAAAAACAACATAGAATACAAAATATACAACGGTCAAAACGACAAACATATTGTATATGGTGGTGGTGGAATATGGACATCAGATTATCAACAGCATTGGGTAAAATTTCTGGATATATTTAAAAACGCAGAACGGATTGTAATATTACCCAGTTCTTTTAATAATTGTGAAGAATTAATTAATATTCTTGATGACAGATTTACAATCTTTTGTCGTGAAAAACAAAGTTATGATTATTTAATCAGTAAAAACACATCTGCAAACATAATATTGGATCACGATATGGTGTTCAGATTAACAGACGATATGCTTAATCGCGAAATGACATTAACAGACCCAGAATATTTATTACTGAACAAATTAAGAACAACAAAAATAAACAACATAACATATTTCACCAGACGCGATTGCGAAAGCGCCGGCGATTATAAACACGATATTGATATATCTTTATATTCATGGTGTTGGGAACAATCAGATTGTCGTTCTGTTCAATTTTTATCTTTGTTGATGCTTGAAACGGTTGCCCGTGCCAAGACAATTGTAACAGACCGCTTGCATGTTGGTATATCTGGATTATTAACCGGCAAAAAGACATATTTGTTGGATAATACCTATAAAAAGATATCAAATGTTTATGAACACACGATAAAATCACGGAATAAAAAAGTTAAATTTGGATTACCAAACACCGAAAAATGATTTTTACATACCATCATATTGGTGATAAAATTGATGACGAAAATTGGATTTATGCCAAGACTTTTCGTCGTCAGTTGCGTATTATACGCAATTCTTTTGACATTGTTCATATTCGTGATTATGACGCACACAACCCCAGACATGCTGTCCTTCGATTTGATGATGGTGGGGATGATATCATACAGATACTGCCAACTTTACAGCGTTATAAAATACCTTTTTCAATTTATATTGTTGGGAACTGGTTTGGTCAGCCCGGCTATTTGGGCCCCAAAGATATTGATAAAATACATCGTGCGGGTGGTAACTTACAATGGCACACAAATACCCACTGTAATTTAACAACAATTGACAACCCAGAATCAGAATTTATTATCCCATCTGATATTTTATCATTGGGCACAGCTGGTGACTTTGTAAGTCTCGCATATCCATTTTGGGCAAATAATGACAATGTGCGTAAATATGCCGAAAAATATTTTACAAACAGTATCAGTGGAAATGGTTTCGCAACAAACACAAATTTTTCATTACATTCTATCAAGGTCAAGGAAAACACGATTCTATCAGACGAAATTATAACGAATAAAAAACCACCCCGTGGTTATCATCGCTTGTTTTGGTGGCGTTAACATCATATATGATAAAAAACTGGGGTTTTCCCAGTTTTTTTATACATATGCAGCTATACGCCAAAAGAAAGAAACTGTTTGTCTGCTGGTTGAAGATTCTGCTTGTTGAATACCGCAAACTGTTACACTGTTTCTTGTTTGTGCCAATGTTCTGACATGATACACAACCGGACTGTCGTTCCATGCCCCGATAACGGAATAAGTGATATTATTCGTACTGTCATTCAATTCAATTGGTAAATAAAAAGTTGTTGTTTTTTCAACTGTGGTTACGGCGCGTCCACCCATTTCAACCCAACCTGATTTATATTTTCTGTACCATGTATAGTTATTTGCTGCGTTTGGCATTTGCCATGCAACCACATAATCAAATGGTGCCAGGTTTGGTATTTCACTTTGTTTGGCCAGAACCGTACCACCAAGTGTTTGCCCATCATGCACACGCAATGTATTATTTGTTGTATCCATTGTAACTTCACCGATTGCACCGATAAAGTTATCATTAGCCGCCACATCTCCGCGACGGATTTGCACTTGTCTAGACATAAAAAAACTCCTTTTGGAAAAAATAAATAAAAAAAACCGCCCATAACGGTCGGTCTATATGCACTTATTATACCATAAAAACACATAAAAATCAATTTTTTTATTTATGTTATGAATAAAATATGATATAAAACATTTCGATATGAAACATTATTTTAACATTGATTTTCTTCGTTTTGTTGCGGCAATTGGTTTGGTAATTTTTCACTTGCTGCATTATAATTTGCCAAATGGTTTCCAGGCTTATTACACATCCTTGGCGCAATCAACCGATACAACATATTTGTTGGTTGATTTGTTTTTAATAATTTCTGGATTTTTTCTGTTTAAAACATCAACAAAAAACACACCTGTTTTAAAATACATCACAAATCGTTTTATTCGCATATACCCTGTATTTTTATTCTATAACATTATAATGTTAATAATGAAATGGGAACCCATATCACTTACAAAAACGAACATATTTTTATTACAATGTATGCATACATCATTTACCTGCGAAGGTATTTTATGGTTTATAACACCATTTATATGGTCGTGTATATTACTGTATATTATATTAAAGCTTACAAAACGATTTTCCAGATATATAATCTGGCCACTGATGATAATATGTTATATCATAATAATTAATGTATCTGGCGGATATTTTAATACATTTACATATATCAGCCCATTTATAAACTTTGCCACATTGCGTGTAATCTCGGGCTTATGCATTGGAATATTACTGGGCACATACCAAGACAAGATAAAACAATTTGATTTAACCACTTTTCAATCCAGCATAATTGAAACAATTGTTATATGTTTATTATTTACTAATTTATTTATTACAAAAATATTTATAAATGACTTGTACACTATTGGTTTATTTACCGTATTAATTTATATATTTACCATGAATAAATCATATATCGGTGGTTTTCTTGACAAGCCATTTTTTGGTTACTTTGGCAGATATGCATATTCTATATATATCATGCAACAAATATCATTTATCATATTAAATAAAACAAATATTCAATACTATTTTTTTGCACCCCAGACCCTGATATTATACACAATACTATCAGTATTAATTGGCGTTTTAACATATTATATAATTGAATATCCGATACAAAAATTACAACACAAAACAAATTTATAAGAAGCACTTTTTTAAATCCGAACCATCATCATTTTGGTCTATTTTTTTATTTCTTATTTCTTCTGCGGCCTTGATTTTTTGTTTAATCAACACGACTTCTGGATGTGATTGAATTTCATTATTCATCATCACTATTGCGGCATCTATATCAGATTTATTTTTAATAAAAATTGGCATTACAGAATCAGCGGCCACAAAAACAGACTGTTTAAAATCCCCCATAAAATCATCAACAACAGATAAATATGCATTAACATGCTTTTCTTCGTGTTCCAGCACGGCATTATAAGAACAAGAATTCAAATCATGTCTGATATCAATATTTATTAAAAAATCATTATATCCAACAACTGCATTTACATTTTTTAATACGACACAAAAACCGTCTTTTACATCTTTTACATCTGTAACAATATCGTAATTATCAACAAATGTTGCGATAATATTGCCATGCCATAAATCCATTGGTTGTTTTGGTTGCACAACATCTTTATGAATTTCTGGCAGATTAATATTTACATTTGGAACATTTTTAAATTGCAGACAATCATCGGCCATCACCGGCGTAACAAATAAACTTGCCAATAATAACCCCCAGACTTTCACCCCACAACCCTTAATCAGCCGCACCTTGTTTTTTCAGGTATTCATCAACAAAGTTATTTCCATATATTTTATACAATTCTTCTGCCAACAAAACCGACGAGCGCCCAGATTCAAATAATCTTAACATATTTCCCAATCCCCCCAGTTCTGTATTTAAAATCACAGATTCATTATTCACGGGTCTGGACAATAATAATGCGCGTTTTAAATTCGGATATGCTTTACCCTGGATAAATGCCATTTCCAGCGGATTTAAATTCCAGTGTGCATAATCATTTGCATCAGCGGCCGGGTTACGAAAGAACAAAACAGTCTGTGCCTGACCACGCACCACATCACCAATCCCCAGCTTATCCAGAACATTTGCGCGTTGAAATGCCGCCATATATGCCTGGCGATTTTTTCTACCTTCTTGCAGTCCTGTGATAAAACTGTCGCGGAACATTTTATTTTCCAGCATTGGTGCGGTTTCGTCAATCATAATCAGCGACGGATTTCCACCAGCGACGGTTGTATTATTAATTCTGTGCAAAATATAGGAAATTACAGCAGGTGCCAAAACTTCGTCTTGTAAAATATCCGTAAAATCAAAAGTCGTTAATCTGGACTGTAAATCCAATGTATCTGTTGTTTCATTAAACATATCGCCATATTGCAATGGATCAACCCACTTTTTCAACGCAGGTCGCATATTTCCTGTGGAAGAAAAACAGCTTTCCCACAAATTTTTTAACAATCTGTCTTTATCTGACAAATAATCGAAATTAACAGAAACGGCACGTGCAATTTCATCGGCAGATTCAACATCATTTTGCCCTGATATAATTGCGAACCATCTGCGCAAAAACGCGCGATTTGCGGCACTGTCTGGCATTTTCAGCGGATTTAAGTGTGTCAAGAAAGACTGTGCCATTGGGTCTGTATTTTTTTCTTTGCCCTGCATGGTTATATATTTACCACCCACCGCCATTGTAAATATTTCGGCCCCTTTGTTTCTATCAAAGAAAAAGGCTTTTAATTTAGGATGTCTTAAACTTTGTGCAATCAGGAAAGAAAATAATGTTGTTTTACCACCACCTGTTGGACCGATTGTCAGTGTATGTCCCACCGCGGCCGGCGCATCAGAAACATGGAATTGGAACATATACGGTGTACCTTGTGCTGTTGGGAAAACAACCAATGGTCCTGGTCCCCAATCAGAATTTTCAACACCACGCGGTTGTGTTGACATTGTTATACTGATTGCTGCGGTTTTTGACAATAATTTAAAACTGCGTGGAAAGACATCAAATCCCGGAATTTGTGCAAACCAAGAAACCTTGGCTGCAAAAGTTTCAACAATTGGCGAAACCCCAAAAGATGCGGCAATTTTCTTGAATTCATTGATTGAATTTTGTAATTCTTTTTCTGAATCACCGAACAGAACAAACAACGGGTAATAGTTAACCATACTCTGGTTACCAGAAACATTTTCATCCATTACTGATTCTGCGGCATTAATTTGTTCTTCGGTTGATACTTGTTTTTTTTCATCTGCGGTTGACCGTCTTTGACGCAAAGTTGTTGTAATATCGGCCAGTCCCATTATACGAAAACAATTCATTGTAATCATTTCGCATTGAATTGTTGAAACAGTATCATAGAATTCTTCGTCCAAATAATCCGGCGAAGTTTTAAAAGATAGCATTGCGGCATATTTCCCCTGTTTACCACTGGAATATTTAACCCATCCGCTTTTCATAAAATCAACATCATCAACCGTTGTTAAATTTGCGATATCATTATCTGCGGTTTTTGGCGTTGGTTTTGACACAGGCGATAAAATTCTGCCAAAGAATTTTGCCATATTATCATCAGACTTGTTTTTTAATACCTGTGGTTTATATGCCGCCAATATAGATTCAATATAATTACCATATTGATTTAACTTTGCCCGCGCATCAGTCCCGGCAACCGACAACACGATATAATAACTATTTGTAAATATTTTTAATCCCTGGCCCTGCCACTTATCATATATGCGTTGCAAAGTTGGCTGATTAAATTCATAATTCATCTGTTCGTTTAATTCATCACGAACCATATAGAAACGCAAAATCACGCCTGCATCACGAATTTGATTAAACAGTTGCGCGCGCAAATCCAAGAATTTTTCACGCGTTTCATCATCTTGCATACTGGTTTGCAAACCTGCGACGCGATACACACGCACCAATGTACCATCAACCAGTGACATCGAATTATCATCAAAAACTGTATCAAATGGCAAAAAGTTTGAATATTTAGCATATCCAAATTTTGGGAAAACCCTTTTAGTTAATGTTGGCACATACAGCATCAGAACAATAAAAACAAACACAACAACCATAACCATGATGGTCAAAGTGATTGGAAAGCCACTGCCTGCAAAATAATCAAAAAAATCCTGTACATTTGTCATGCTGCTAGTTTCCTTGGTATTTTACGTTTTAACAAATTTAATTTTGCGGATACAATTTGTCCCAATTGCGGATCTTTTTTTGAAAAAGCTGCGATAAAACAATGGACTGTGATTATACCTGCGAACAAGAACAACGGGTTTGTATCATCACCAAACAGTATTAATCTGGCGACAAAAATCACAACAAAAGCAATAAATTGCACCAAAAAATTCAAAACGGCCAAAGAATACGGCACATAGAATATTTGTGCGGGATTTGCCAGTGCTTTTAATACTTGTTGTTTCATAACTCTCTCCGGATAATTGGATTATAACAATTTCAACAATTTTCAACAAGCATAAAAAGCAAATTTAAAAAATTGTTAAAAGTGTTAAAAACTTTGAATTTTTAAACAGTTAATTATTTTGAATAATTTTCAACAAAAAATAAGAAACCGCAGAAAACCTGAATTTTTTTGTTAAAAAACTGTTTAAAAAAAACTAAAAACCGTTTTCAACAGTTTAAACAGGGCCTACTAAAACAACTATAAATAATATTATTATTTGATTTTTCAAAAAATATGTTTATAATCGCCTTGTAAAAAGGATAACGACATGAAATTTTTAAGTTCATTAAAGGCTTGGAAGAAACGCGGTAATGTAAAACAAATCCGTCGTGGTAAACAAGTTATCTTGATTGATCCTGCAAATCCAAAGTTCAAAGCGAAACAGGGTTTCAAGAAGAAATAAAAAATCCGCCAATCGGCGGTTTTTTTATTTATTTGCTGTAAAGAATATTAATTTTTTTTAGTTGACTATCATATAATGATATATCTATAATACATATGCTTCGTAACAAGTAAACGAGGTGTGCATAAAGGTAATAATACTTTTTGGGAACGCCTACAATGTAAAAATTTTTTTTACAAGAGGTTACGGTCCGTTTTTCTAGAACCCTTTTATGGGTTCTTTTTTAATATAAATCGAAATCGTTTATAAATGCTTCTTTTATAACATCGGTAATTTCCAGTGTTCCCAGCCCACTTTCACGTAAATATAAAATCTGGGAATCTGTTGGCTTATATATAGCCGCACTGTGATCTGCGGATTTTGGCATTGATGAAATTCGTTGTGTTGGCATAAATTCAATAATTGCATTATTTTCATTAATTGCGGCGAATCCAATATCAGAAACACAGTTTTCGCAATTTTTATGTATATTTGCATCGCCGTACAAGACACTTTTAGAATCTTTATATGCAATCAATTTATTTTTTACAATAATTGTTGTATTTTCGCACATATGTTCCCCGACGCATTTATAATTTAAATCAGACATATTTTCCAATACAACATTTGATTTTACTGATGAATTTTTCCCGGCGTTTTTAATAAAAATGTTTAAAAAAGCCGGCTTTTTACTTTTTGTTTTTACAGTTAAAAAAACATTTTGATTTTCAGCACTAATATTAATATTCAGAACATTTTCGCCGCTTATATCCCCGACATATATAATATGTACTGGTAAATCATATGTTTTATCAATATCTGTATTTTTTAATGTGGACAATTCTGGTAAAAATTTACCATCGCGGTAAACAATAGTTTCCGCGGCAAAGGTTTTTATGTTGAATTCGTTCCACATGTATGACATATTAAGTGTATTATAAAGGATTTTATTATGGGATTCAATTGTGGAATTGTGGGCTTGCCAAATGTTGGTAAATCTACATTATTTAATGCTTTGACGCAAAGTGCGGCTGCGGACGCGCAAAATTATCCATTTTGTACAATCGAACCAAACACTGGTCGTGTTGTTGTACCGGATTCAACATTACATGAATTGGCGCGTGTTGCGGGCTCTCAAAAACTAATACCGACACAACTGGAAATTGTTGATATTGCCGGTCTTGTCAAGGGTGCATCTGCTGGTGAAGGGCTTGGGAATAAATTCTTGGGGAACATTTTATCAACAGACGCGATAATTCATGTTGTCAGATGTTTTGAAAATGATGATATTGTCCATGTAAATGGCCGGATTGATCCACTGGGCGATATTGAAACGATTGAAACAGAACTGATGCTGGCAGACCTTGAAAGTATCGAAAAACAGATAAAAAATCTGGAAAAAAAGGCGCGTGGTCTGGACAAAGAAGCAATTAAATTATTGGCGGATGCAAACGAAATAAAACAGAATTTGGAAAATTCTGTTCCTGCCAGAAATATAGATATTGATTCCAAACCATTTAATTTATTAACCAGTAAACCTGTTATATATGTTTGTAATGTTGACGAAGCATCTGCTGCAACCGGTAATAAATATTCTGATATGGTTAAAGACCGTTTTGGCGGTGTTGCGGATGTATTGATTATTTCTTCTAAAATAGAAATGGAAATATCACAAATTGTTGACCCAGACGAACGTAAAATGTTTTTGGATGATCTTGGGTTAACTGAATCTGGTCTGGACCAGGTTATAAAAACAGGTTATAAAACACTTGGTTTACAAACATATTATACCATTGGACCAAAAGAAGCACATGCATGGACAATAACTGTTGGTATGACTGCGCCCCAGGCGGCTGGTAAAATTCATACTGATTTTGAACGTGGATTTATCCGTGCCGAAGTAATTTCACCGTCTGATTTTATCGCCTTGGGTGGTGAAGTCGCGGTCAAAGAAGCCGGAAAAATGCGCCTTGTTGGTCGTGATTATATTATGCAAAATGGCGACATATGTCATTTCTTGTTTAATAATTAAATAAATAAACATGTTAAAAAATACCGGCGAATGCCGGTGTTTTTTAATAAAGTAATCAAAATGACCGGGAAAATAAAAATATATTAAAAATACCGGTCTTTTTGATAAAAATGTTAAAAAAAGCCGGTAATTTTTATTTTATATACTTATTAATTTTTCTAATTTTTCACCTGCTGATTTTATATTAATATCTACCTTGTCAATTTCTTCGCGCACTGATTCGTCGCCTTCTAATAAACGCGTGGTCAAGGCTTTTTTGGTCAAATTTAATCTGTCCAGATATCTTTGTAATTTTAATGAAACAATATATTTTTCTGCGGCCAATTTATCCAGATTTAAATCTGTTGCAGTACCATCAAAATCAATCCCCAGTGTCCCCAAGAAATCCAGATATTGTTCGGCTAATTCTGGGTATGCATTCACAATGTAAATCAAAGTGTTTTTTGTAATTGCATCAATATCTGGCAGTTTTATATTTGCAACAGAATCTGTTTTTTTCCATTTGTGCCAAGAATTGAATTTGCGTGCATTGTATTCTTTTTCGAATTCAGATTTTAAATCAGTATCTGTAATTTTTTCTAATTCTTTTTTCAAGAATTTTTCCGCCTGTGCGCGTCCCCCTGGTGTTTTTACCAGAAAGTTGTTATTTGTAACCTGCCACAAGAAATCAACCAACGGTAACGCGTCATTTATAATTTTTTTCATGGCATCAGTGCCACTGGTTTTTAATATTTCATCTGGGTCTTTACCGCCCGATACAAATGCAAATTTTATATCAGATGTATCGCGTAAAAATGGCAGAACAATGCCGCATGCGCGTTGTGCTGCTTTTAATCCTGCGTTATCACCGTCAAAACAAAAAACAATATTTCTGTTTGATTTGCATAACAGATTAATATGGTCTTCGGTTAATGCGGTACCCAATGGTGCGACTGTTTCAGGGAATCCGTTTGTTTGCATTTTTATTGCGTCAATCTGCCCTTCGACAATAATACTGCGGTTTGCGCGATGAATTGCATCGCGTGCAAAGTTTAAACCAAAAACAGTTTTTCTTTTGTGGAAAATATCTGTATCAGTTGTGTTTATATATTTTGGTTCACTGCCATCTAATGATCGTCCAGAAAACGCAATAATTTTGCCATTTGGGTTAAATATAGGAAACATTAATTTATCACGGAAAAAGTCATACATACCATATTCACCGCGACGACATAACCCAGATTGAATCAGGTATTTTGATTGTGCAAATTTATTTGCGATAATATTATTTTTTGGTGCATATCCGATACGATATTTTTTAATCATATCATCATCAAAACCACGTTTTTTTATATATTCCAACGCATGTGCACCATCGGCTGAAAATAACTTTTCCGAATAAGTAACGGCGGCCTGTTCACAAATATCAAATAATTCTTCTTCGTATTTTACAGTATTTGGATTTTTTGGTTTATAATCAGGCATTTTTAATCCCGCCTGATTTGCCAATTCTGTGATTGCGGCGACGAAATCCATATTATTATGTTTCATTGTAAAAGAAATAATGTCGCCATGTTCCCCGCAACCAAAGCAATGATAAAAACCTTTTTCTTCGTTAACAGAAAAGCTGGGTGTTTTTTCATTATGGAACGGGCAACATCCCCAATAATTTTGACCTTTTTTTACCAACGGCACAACGCGTCCCACCACATCAACCACGGATAATCTGGCGCGCAGTTCATCGGTAAAATTTTTGTCTAATCCCGCCATTAATTCTTTTTTGCCTTGTTATTTATCAGTTTTATAGCTGTTTCTAAATCTGGTTGTTCACGCACAGAAACATTTACCCGATTAGAAGAAATGTATGCACCATATCTGCCGGTTGGATAAAAGAAAATCATTTTCTTTGTCTCTGGGTTTTCACCAATTTTTACAGGTTCTGCTTTTTTATTTGCGTTTGCCAACAAATCGCGTGCGATATCCAGTGTTATTGTTTCACTGGTATATTGTTTTGCAGCGACATTTTTTGCGCCATCTGTTACATACGGTCCGAATTTTCCGACCCTAAATTCAATACCATCACCCAATTCAACAGCGTCAGATTTTGTCTGTACGGCGGATTCTGTGGTGTCCACAGGTTTATCATTTTTATTTAATTGTTTTGTATATTTGCATGTTGGATATTTTTCGCAACCAATAAACGGTCCAAATTTAGACAATTTTATCCCCAGTTTTCCACCACAATCCGGACAAATATCGTTACCATCAGGGAATAAATGTTTGTTCATAAACTTATTAATTTCATCGATTATATCAGATGTTTTTATACCGCGCGCACCATTAATCATCAAATCTGTTGGTTTCCAAAAGTTTTCCAATGCGCTTAATTTATCTTGTTTTCCATTTGAAACATCGTCCAAAGTATCTTCTGTTTTTGCGGTAAAGTTTACATCTACTAAATCGGTAAAATATTTATTTAAATATGACGCGATAACCCATCCACCACTTGTTGGATGAAAGCGACGTTGTTTATCTTGCTCGACATAATTTCTGTCTACGATTGTCGACATAATTGTTGCATATGTCGAAGGGCGTCCAATCCCCAATTCTTCCAGTTTTTTTACCAAAGATGCTTCTGTATATCTTGGTGGTGCCTGGGTAAAATGTTGTTCGGGCAGCAATTCAGTAATGCTTATTTTATCACCTATATTCATCGGTGGTAATTTTGCTTCTTTTTTATCGTCTTCATCGTCTTTATCTTCGGTATAAACCTTCATAAATCCATCAAAAGTTCTGGTTGAACCGACGGCATGAAATACAGCAATTTTATTATCTGTTTCTATATCCGCGGCGACCGAGTCAAATTCAGCATTACACATCTGACATGCAATTGTTCGTTTCCAAATCAGTTCGTATAATTTTGCTTCGTCCCCAGATAAATTTTTTGCCGGTGTATCGAAATGTGTTGGGCGAATTGCTTCGTGTGCTTCCTGGGCATTTTTTGATTTTGTTGCGTAAATATTTGGTGTTTTTGGAACAAATTTATCACCATATTCACGTCCAATAAAGTTACGAATTTCACTGACAGCATCTGCGTTCAGGTTTGTTGCGTCTGTACGCATATAAGTAATTAAACCTTGTTCGTATAATTTTTGTGCGGCACTCATTGTGCGTTTTGATGCAAAGTATAATTTGCGTGCTGCTTCTTGTTGTAATGTTGATGTTGTAAATGGTGCGGCTGGTTTTCTGGTTGTTTTTTTCTTGTCCAGGTTAATAACCGTTGCGCCAACCACAGGTGTACCAATTTTTGATAAAATATTATCAATTTGTACCTTGTTTTCAATTGACATTTTATCAATTTTTTTGCCATCAAATTTATTCAGCATCGCCTTGAAAGACGCGGATTCTGTCGTACACACAGATTCCAACGACCAATATTCAACAGGCTTAAAATCTTCTATTTCTTTTTCGCGGTCAACCACCAATTTTACCGCCACAGATTGCACGCGTCCGGCAGATTTACCCAGGTTTCTGCGCCACAGCAATGGTGATATACCAAACCCAATCAGGTAATCCAATGCGCGTCTGACCAGATATGCATCAACCAAATTTGTATCTATTTCGCGTGGTTCTTCTATTGCTGCCTGGACTGCTTTTTTTGTAATTTCATGAAATGCGACACGATAAACTTTTTTATCTTTTAATAATTTTTTATTTTTTAAAATATCCAGCAAATGCCATGCGATGGCCTCTCCTTCGCGGTCAGGGTCGCTTGCCAGATAAACAGCATCTGCTTTTTTTAATTCATCTGTAATTAATTTAATTTGTTTTTCTTTGCCGGGCATAATTTGCCATTTCATTGCGAAATTATTATTGGTATCAACACTGCCGTTTTCAGGAACTAAATCACGCACATGCCCAACAGATGCGATAACACGCCACCCATTACCCAGATATTTTTCAATAGTTTTTGCTTTTGATGGTGATTCAACAATTAACAGATTCATAATTTCAGCTTCCTTTGGCAGATAATTGTTGGTCTTTGTGAATATATGCATTTTGGCACAAACCAAACCCAAACATCAAGGATAACAAACTGCTGCCGCCAAAAGACATTAATGGCAACGGAACCCCAACGGTTGGCAATAAACCCAAGACCATGGAGATATTTATAAAATAATAAACAAAAAAGTTCAACATAAAACCAAAACAAATCAGTTGTCCGAATCTGTTTCTGCATTTTTTTGCAGCCCAGAACAGCATAATTACAATCCAAGTATATATTACTAACAAGCCAAAAGCCCCAATAAATCCCAGTTCTTCGCCCAGCATCGTAAATATAAAATCAGTTTGTTTTTCTGGCAAGAAAGATTGTTGTGATTGGGACCCTTGCATAAAACCTTGGCCGGTCATTCCGCCACTGCCAAATGCAATTTTTGCCTGATTAATTTGATAACCTGCGCCATGAATATCACCATCTGGGTTCAAAAAAGTAATAATTCGTCCGCGTTGATAATCATGCAGCCCCCCAAACCATACAACAGGTGCCGCCATTAATCCCAGAATTGCTGCGATAATAAACCATTTTTTATTTGCACCAACAATATAAAAAATCCCCACAGTAATCATACCCAGTGATAACGCAGTACCTAAATCAGGTTGTGCAACAATCAGCCCAAACGGTATCAGTAATAATAACATTGGTGTCAGATAATTTTTAAATTGTCCCAATTCCACGGAATTAAACCATGCGAAATAACGGGCCAGTGCCAACACCAGTGCAATTTTAATTAATTCTGATGGTTGTATATGAAAGAATCCCAGATTCAGCCATCTTTGTGCGCCCATACCGGTATGTCCAACAAATGTAACCAATACAATCATAATCAGCGCAATTGCATATATTAAATATGCAGATTTAATCCATGTTTTAATATTTGTAAATGCCGCGAAAAAGAATACACCAAATCCCAAAATAATTTTGGTTAATTGTGATAATGCATACGGTTTCCAATTTCCGCCACCCGCAGAATACAGCATCAATATAGATATTGCCAACACCATACACATTGGCACAAAAATACCCCACGAAAAACGCCCCAGTTTTTCCGAGAACAGCATCATATTTGCATTTGAAACGCGTGTTTGTTGTTTTGCCATATTTTTATTCTTTCAGTAATCCTTGCATAACTTTTGCTGCGGTTTTTGCGGCCGGTCCACTGGAACCAGAATGTTCTGTGATAACACAAATTGCGTATTTTGGTTTATTTGTTGGTGCGTATCCGACAAACAAACCGTGGTTTCGCATACTCCATTTTAATTGTTCATTGGTCAGAACACCCTTGGCACGTTCTGCCTTGGAAATACTGCGCACCTGTGAAGTACCAGTTTTTCCCCCCATATATTTTCCATTTACATTTATTGCGCTGCCACTGGCGGTACCACCTTTTTTTGTAACCTGTTCCAGTCCATTTAAAACAGCCTTGATATTTTTTTGTTGTAATCCCAGTTTATCAAATTTTGGTTTTTGTTCATTTTTTATCAGTCGTGGGATAATGTTTTTATTTGATGCGGTTCGTGCCATCATCACCGCCAATTGCAGGCAATTTGTTAAAATAAATCCCTGGCCGATACCGGAAATAATTGTATCGCCATGCAGCCATCGCGCCCCTGTTTTTCGTTCCTTCCAGTATCTGTCTGGCATTATTCCGGCCATTTCGCGCGAAAGTATATCATCCATATATTTTTCCGTCAGCCCCAGTTTTTTTGCCATTTCTTTGATTGCGTCGATACCGATACGCAACGCGATTTGATAAAAATAAATATCGCAAGAATGTTTTAATGCGCCTGCTAAATCAACATATCCGTGTCCGTGTTCTTCCCAACAGTGGTATCTTCTGTCGCCATAGTCCCAATATCCTGGGCAATATATTTTTTCAGATGGTGTTATTGCCCCTGCTTCCAGTGCGGCCAACGCGACAACGATTTTAAATGTGGAACCGGGCGGATATAAACCTTCGACAGATTTATTCATAAATGGTTTTGCTGTATCGTTTCGCAGGCTGTTTATATATTCATCACCATCATCTTGCGAGAACATATTTGGATCAAAACTGGGGGTTGAAACCATTGCCAAAATATCACCTGATTCTATATCCAGAACGACCCCGCATCCTGATCGGTGTGCGGTTAACGCGTCGTATAATGTTCGTTGTGCAACATCATTAATTGTTGTGTTCAGGTTATTTCCAACAACAGATGGAATAAATTGTGATTTATCTTCGCCTGTTACGCGTCCGACGGCGTTTGTAATCATTACTGTTTGTCCGGCTTTACCCTTCATCAGATTATCGAATTTTTTTTCTAATCCGGTGATACCTGTTGTCAAGAAAGGCGCGTTATGCACAGGTTTATCGGGCGTTCCGACATATCCAAAAATTTGTGCCCCGGCCGGCCCCAGTTCATACACGCGTGCAAAACCGCTTTCCACATGCAACCCCGCCATGTTTTTTGCCTGTAATTTTGCCAATGTTTTCCAATCTGTATTTTCACTGACCAGTACGGGTTGGAACTTCATTTGTTTTTTTATTTTTTCGCGAATTCTCTTAACTTTTTTAGGTTTCAGTTTTAAATCACTTGTAACTGTTTCAACCAATTCTTCTATATTTTTTGCTTCTTCTGGTATGATATAGATTCTGTATATCGGCATATCACGGGAAATAGGCACACCATTACCAGACATTATTTTTCCGCGTTCAGGTGTATTTATCTGAATACGGAAAGAATTCCTTTCACTTTTTTGTTTGTATTCGTGATAGTTAAATAATTGCATCTGCAACATTCGCACAATTAATACAGATGTTAAAAACGCGCCTGTACCCAAGAATAATGCACTGCGTCTGTCAAATGTTCTGGCCACTTCGGTATCAATCATTTATAAATCCTTTTGATTAATGCCGTTGTTGGCAGATACATTGCGCACAATACCAAGAACAACCATGCGCCACGAAATAAATTCAATAATGTAAAATCTGAAAACACTTGGATTAGTATCGCGCCACCAATGAAGACAGAAAACGAGAAAATACCATCCATATCCAATCGTGTTAAATCGATAATATTTTGAAAACCGTTAATTGCATAAAACAGGCAATACATCGCCACCCAAAAACAAACTGTTTCAAATTTATAATCTATGACAAAACACATCAATATTGAAAACACAGGAAACCAATTAACAGGTTTTACAAAAGAACAAAAGAATATTGGAATCAGTGCCAATATTCCACCGGGATTCCAAAAAGGTACAGATAAACGCCACAATCCCACCGTCAACAAGAACGGAAAAGCAATTCGCAGAAAGAATATAATTTTGTTCTTCATTTATATTTATTTTGTTGTGCGTCGAATTTTAAAACCATCACACGCGACAGTTTTGATATTGGTGTTATTTTTACATCTGTATCATCAATCATTTCGCCCACAATCAGTCCTGCGGGCAGAATACCAGAAATATTACTGGTAACCAATTTTATTCCCGCAGACGGTTGAAATTCAGGGTCACTGAAAAATCCCATTGTTGGTGTATCAGAACCATTGCCTGTCATAAAACCATATACTTCGGATCCGACAACACGCACAGCAATATTTGTATCTGAATCAGTCAATGCCCGTACGCGTGCAAAATCGGATGCCACATCAATCACCATCCCAACCAATACCATATCAGTACTGGTAACAACCATCCCTTGTTCAATACCGTTTTTTATACCACGGTTAATAATAAAAGTCTTGTGTCCCAATACGCTGTTGTCGTGAATAATATCTGCGATAATAATATCTTGTGGTTTTGATTTTATTAAATCCAGTTCTTGGGCCAGTTTTTGATTTTCTTTGATTGCGATATCACACGCGTATTTATTTACCAATGCCTCGTCTAATCTGGCGCGTAATTCTTCGTTTTCTGTGCGCAGGCTGGATATTTCTGAAATATTATCAATTGCGCTGCCAACGGCACGAATTGGCCAGGTAACGACATCCCCGACCCATTGTGCGACGGGCACCACAACATGGGATAAAGCGTTCATAATTCTGTAATCTGGTTTTGCAATCATTATATATATGAACAGTACGGGTAAAACCGCGGCAGCGGCGGCAGCCTTGATAATTTTATGTATTTTGGAAGATGGTTTTGTCTGGCTCATGTCAAACCACTTTAATCTGAAAAAAACGGATATTCAATAAAAACTTGATTTTTCTGTTATTTATGTCAGAATTAACATCAGTCAAAGTGGCAAGGCATTGCCATCAGGCTATAAAAATACCTAGAAACAAGAGGATATAAAATGCCAAAATTAAAAACAAAGTCGTACTTGAAAAAGCGTGCGTCTATGACTGCAACTGGTAAAATCCGTGTTGCACGTAACTCTCACAAGAAGCTGTTGCGTAAAAAATCTGCCCGTGCAAACAAGGCAGGTGCAAAACCACAGTACTTAAACGATAACATGGTTGGACAGGCAAAAATCCTGGCCCCATATGGTTTGAAATAAGCAAGGGGGTAACAGGTCATGGCAAGAGTAAAACGCGGAACAACCGTTAAACAAAAACATAACAAGATTTTGGCGCGCGCCAAAGGTTATTTGGGCCGTCATCACTCAACATATCGCGCAGCACGTGAAAAAACAGAAAAAGCAGGACAGTACGCATATCGCGACAGACGCGTTAAAAAACGTGAATTTCGTTCATTGTGGATTGTTCGTATCAATGCTGCTGTACGCGCAAATGGTATGACATACAGCCAATTCATGAATGGTTTAAAGAAAGCAGGCGTTGCACTGGACCGCAAGGTTCTGGCCGAAATGGCATATGCAGGCGATGCAAATTTTGCCACATTGGTTGAAACAGCAAAACGATTTATTTCTGCCGAAGCTAAATAATACCTTGTCGGCAGGTATATGTTTTGTAATAATGAAAGCCGACAATTGACGGCTTTTGTTCTTTTAAGTTATATGTAAGGTAAAAGTTATGCAAGAAAAAATAAAAAATATAAATACACTGGAAGAATTGCAGGTCTTGTACACCGCAACATTTGGAAAAAATGGCACAATGACCGCGCGTTTAAAAGAAATGAAAAATCTGGATAATGATGCGCGTGCAGCATTAAATCTGGAAAATCAAACATTGCGTGAATTGTTTAAAATGCGTCAGACAGAAATTGAAAACGCGGTATTGATGGCTGGATTACAGAAACAAAAATTGGATGTATCGTTAAATCCAATGCCTGAAAATCGTGGTACATTACATCCATTGACACAAAGTTTATCTGAAATTGCAGCAATTCTGGAATCGTTTGGTTACAAAATGTACACCGGTCCAGAAATCGAAGATGATTGGCATAACTTTACCGCATTGAATACACCGATGCATCATCCGGCCCGTGACATGCAAGACAGTTTCTTCTTGGAAAACGGCAATGTTTTGCGTACCCAAACATCTGCGATTCAAATTCGTGCGATGGAACGTGATGGTGTTCCGATTAAAATGTTTGGTGTTGGATCTACTTATCGCAAAGAAATGGATGCAACACACAGTCCTATGTTTGGTCAAATCGAAGGTTTATATGTTGATAAAAATGTTACTATGTCCGATTTATTGGCAGATGTTCGTGCATTTTTATCAAAATTCTTTGGCATTGAAAACATAGAATTGCGTATTCGTCCATCTTATTTCCCATTTACAGACCCCAGCATTGAAATTGATATGAAGTGGAAAAATGATAAATGGTTGGAATTGATGGGTGCGGGTATGGTTCATCCAAATGTATTGCGTAATTGCGGTATAAATCCTGATGAATACCAAGGTTTTGCATTTGGCTTTGGTTGGGACAGATTGGCAATGTTAAAGTATGGATTGAACGATATTCGCCAGTTCTATGATAATGATGTTCGTTGGTTACGCAGCGCAGGATTTTAATACGGGGGTACAGTTATGAAATGGACACTTGATTGGTTACAAGAATATTTAAAAACAGATGCGTCTGCACAGGATATATCTGACACATTAACGCGTATCGGATTGGAAATCGAAGATATGCAGTCTCCGATATCGCCGATTGCTGCAAAAATCGTTGAATGTCGGGCGCATGAAAACAGCGACCATTTACATGTTTTACAGGTTGACGATGGGGCTTCGACCCTGCGTCAGATTGTCTGTGGCGCACCAAATGTACGCGTGGGCCTGGTATCTGCGCTGGCGACGCCTGGGTGTGTAATTGGTGGACATGAAATTCAGTCTGGTAAATTGCGTGGCGTTTTATCAGATGGTATGATGTGTTCTGGCAAAGAACTGGGTATAAACGATGACCACAGTGGAATTATCGAATTGCCAAGTGATACAGTTGTTGGAACACCCGTACTTGAAACAAAAACAGTGTTTGACGCGGGTATTACCCCAAACAGACCAGACTATTTGTCTGTACGCGGTATTGCGCGTGATTTGTCTGCGGCGGGTATTGGCGAATATATTGCACCAAACGACACACCGTTCAACAGTGTTTCTGGAAATCGTCAGGTTATATTAAAAACAGATAAATGCCGTGCATATAAATTCATTGAAATACATGACATTACCGTTAACCCCAGTGATAAAAAAATTGCATCAAGACTTGCTGCGATTGGTATAAATCCGAAAAATGCGCCGGTTGATGCAACAAACTATATCTGTTATGACATGGCGCAGCCAATGCATTGTTTTGACGCAGACGAAATCAATGGTGATATTACCGTGCGTCAGGCACAGAACGGTGAAAAATTTACAGACTTGTTCGGCAACGAACACGAATTGTTGGATACAGATGTTGTTATTGCAGACGCGTCCGGTATTTTGGCACTGGCGGGTGTAATCGGTGGCGCGCGCGGTTCAACAACAGAAAATACAAAAAACATAATATTGGAATCTGCGTACTTTGATGCGGTATCTGTTCGTAAATCTGCGAAAAGATTGGGTATATCAACAGACGCATCTTATCGGTATGAACGCGGTATTGATCCAACAATAACGGGTGTGGCGGCACAGTATGCGGCTGATATTATTATGTCTGCATGTGGTGGTAATATTGTTTGTGCGGTTGCGGCGGGTTCAGACACACCAACAAATATTGCAATAGAATATACACCTGATTATTTTGTAAAGAAAACAGGCGTTGAAATGTCTTGTGATACCCAGCGTGATATATTGATTAAGTTGGGATATGTTGTTGATGACTCATCAGAAACATGGATTGTAACACCACCTTCTTTGCGTGTGGATGTTTCTATCCCAGAAACGATTGTGGCGGATTTATTGCGTATACATGGTTATGATAAAATTGCAACTGCCAAGAATCATACATATGGCGAAGTATCAGGTCATGATATGTTTGAAACAAATATCAAAACATTACTGGCGTCACGCGGATTAAACGAATGTCGTTCGTTTGGTTTTGGAAACAGTCAAATTGAAAAGATATTGTCTGACAGGCCAATAATACCGGTTTCAAATCCGATTACCGCAGACTATGACACAATGCGAAATAGTTTGTTGTTTGGTTTATTGTATGCGGTTACGAATAATGAAAAGCGCGGTTACCCAGATTTAAATTTATTTGAACTAGGTACAGTGTTTGATGGTGATATGCCATGTCAGCAACATACACAAATCGCGATTGTTCGCACGGGCAGCAATTCACCAAAACATTGGACCGGCCGCAGTCGTGATGTTGATATATATGATATCAAGGCTGATTTAATCGCATTAATGCAGGGGCAACGATTCACTGTTTCAACGGAAAATGCACCATTATGGGCACATCCTTACAGATATGGCGCATTGTACCAAGGTAAAAAGAAAATCGCAGAATTTGGTGAATTACATCCATCTGTTGCCAAGAAGTTGCGTATAAAAACAAATGTTGTTATCGCAATTGTCGAAGATATTCAAAATCTGCCTGCAAAACGCGGTGGAAAATCGCCTGTGTTATCAGAATTTCAACCAATAACACGTGATTTTGCGTTTATTGTTGATGTTGATACACCATCAGAAAAATTAACATCTGTCGCACAAAGCGCAGACAGTCGTATAACAAATGTAATTGTTTTTGATTCATTTGATATGAACGATGGCAAAAAGTCTATTGCGTTTACAATAACGATTCAACCAACAGACAACATGTCAGATTCAGATTTACAACAAATCCAATCTGTGGTAATTGCGTCTGTTGAAAAGAAATGTAATGCAACGATTCGCGATAAATAAAAATGTTCAAAAAAGGCCGGTAAACACCGGCTTTTTTTTTGTTATTTTTTATTGGCGTTACACCATTTTGCAACGGGGCATTTTTCACATGCTGGACGCAGGGCCTTGCAAAAATACCGGCCATGCAACACCATCACATGATTTACAATCGGGTGATATTTTTTTGGGATTTTTTTTATCAGTTTTGCTTCGACTTTTTCGGGTGTATTATCAGATTCATCGACCCAACCATATCGATGCGCATTTCTGAAAACATGTGTATCGACACCGATGTTTGGCGCGCCCCATAAAACATTAGAAACAACATTTGCGGTCTTTTGTCCAATACCTGGCAATTTCATTAATTCATCACGATTATGATATTTTTCTGGGAATTTATCGGTCATATTTTCTGTCACCAGCCGTTCGGCCAATGCGATAATATTTTTTGCCTTGTTATTAAAGAACGAAATTACTTTGATATGTTCTTTCAGCCCATCGGTTCCCAATTTCAACATTTTTTGTGGTGTTGGGGCCACGCGAAATAATTCGGGCGTTACCTCGTTTACTTTTTTATCTGTTGCCTGGGCAGATAAAATGACCGCCACCGCAAAGTTAAATTCGTTTGTGTGATACAGTTCCGACCGAATTGACATATCAATTACGGCCGGAACATTTCCAAAATACCTTTGCGGTGTCAGCGACATTTTATCTAGCATTGTCCTTTTTAAGCAGTAGTTTATTTTGCTTGTCTATAACTGCATGCATAAATTTAATCTGTGCTTCTGTCATCGGATCCGATACAAGAATTTTGTGTTCACATTGTTCGTCTGGGCACATGCACATACCGTGTTGTGATTGCTGCGAGCAGCGTTCAGAGAAATTACTGCAATATGTTTTTGTTTTTAAGCAAATCATTTTTTACACCTTTTTTACAGATAATGACAGATTGTATCCATCTATTTCAGTATTGTATTCACCATCACCAGATACGATTTCAACAATCAATGCATCACGCATAATACGATTTTTATGCTGTTCAATTGCGCTTGCCAACGCAGGGTCTGCATTGTATGTCAAAACGATTCGGTCTGACACATCCAGTCCGGCAGATTTACGCGTGTCTTGGATAAAGCGCAACGCATCATTTGCCAAGCCTTCGGCAATCAGTTCTGCGTTTAATTCTGTATCCAGTACAACAACGGCTGTATTATCTGGCAGTGCGGCCCCGGTAATACCGTCTTTAACCGTCAGGCGATTTTCAAATTCATCGCTGTTCAGTTCGTATCCGCCCGCCAATAATTTATCGCCTGTGATTTGATATTCATTGCGTTTTACGGCCGGGATAATATCTTTTAACGCCCCGCCCAAACGTGCGCCAATTTTTGGTGTAATCAGGTACACAAAACTGTCTGCAACATTTGAAATATCAGAATCAAATTTAACAGATTTAACATTTAATTCGTCTTTGATAATTTCTGCGTATTCTGGCATATTTGCGCCCGCCACAGTCAAAGAATTTAATGGCAATCGATTGCGCAGTTTGTATTGTTCGCGCAACTGTTTTCCGGTTGAAACGATTGCCTGTACGCGGCGCATATCTTCGACGATTTTTGCATCAAATTCATCAGCAACCGGCCAATCTGTTAGATGCACAGATTCATTACCTGTTAAATTGCGATAGATGTATTCAGATATAAATGGCGCAAATGGTGCCAATACTTTGCACAGCCCGATCAGTACTGTATACAATGTATCAAATGCATCTTGTTCTTCGTCCCAGAATCGTACACGTCCGCGTCTGATATACCAGTTGTTTAATATATCCAAGAATCGAACAAATTCTTTGACTGCCACATCTGGTTTATATTCATCCAACGCAGATTTTACATTTGTTGTCAGAACACTTAATTCTGCCAATATGTATTTATCCAGCGCATTATCAGAATTTTCAATCTGTTTTGCGGTTATATTACCTGCGTTTGCATACAGGGTAAAGAAGTGGTATGCGTTCCACAACGGTGTTTGAATTGTTTTTGTTGATTCTGTAAACACTTTACCATCTTTATCAACAGGCACAGGTTCTGCCTTCATAAAGTTTGACCCCAATATAAACAAACGTATTGCATCCGCGCCGTATTGTTCGATTTGTTCTGTTGGGTCAACAAAGTTGCGCAATGATTTCGAGAATTTCTTTTTATTTTCATCAACAATCATACCATTTGCAGAAACAGACATAAATGCTGGCTTATCAAACAACGCTGTTGCCAATACCATCAAAGAATAGAACCATCCGCGTGTTTGGTCTTGTCCTTCGATAATATAATCAGCGGGGAAAGATGTTTCAAATTTATCCTTGTTTTCAAACGGATAATGCAACGATGCCCATGGCATAGACCCTGATTCTACCCAGCAATCCAATACATCGCTTATACGGGTCCAACCATCTTTTGTCAGTTTATCCAATGTTGGGCGATGCAGGTCATCAACCGGAACCCCAAAGAATTCTTCCAGTTCTGCGATTGAACCAAATACTTTGAATTCGCCGTTCTTTTCCCAGATTGGCAATGGCATACCCCAGAAACGGTTTCTGGATATGGACCAAGGACGGGCATTTTCAATCCAAGAACGGAATCTTTCGCCAGCCGATGTCCAGTTTACCATTGCATTATTTGCCAACAGTTTATCTTTGATTTTTGGCACATCGATATACCAAGAATCTGTTGCGCGATAAATCAGTTTTTGTTTACTGCGGTCACCAAATGGATAACTGTGCTTATACTGTTCTTTTTTGACCAGTTTACCATTTGTTTTTAACCAATCCAGAATGCGTGGTGTTGCATCAAAAATGTTTTCGCCGGCAAAATCCGTCACTGTTTCATCAAAGTTGCCATAGTCATCAACATTTAACAAAACAGGAAAATGTGGGTCAACATTTTTTGCCGCCCAAAAGTCGTCTGCACCATATGCTGGCGCGATATGAACAATACCTGTACCATCGCTGTCGGATACATAGTCTGCCGGTATTACCTGGAATAATAAATCAGACTGTCCTGCATAATATGGGAACAGTGGTGTATAATGTAATCCGGCCAATTCAGCCCCCATTACACGACCAATTTCTGTCGCATTTGCGAATTGTTTTTCATATGCCTTTAATCTGGATTCTGCGATTACATATACCGCCCCGTCTTCATCTTGCATACGCAGATATTCCATATTTGGATTAACCGCCAATGCGCTGTTTGCAGGCAGTGTCCATGGTGTTGTTGTCCATGCGATAACACGGTCGCCATTTTCCAATTCGAACCAAACTGTTACGGCGTCATCAACAATTTCACGATAGTCCTGTGATGCTTCGGAATTAGAAACCACCGTACCGTTTACCCAGTCATATGGATTAACGCTGTAATCTTTGTACAACAAACCCTTGTCATACAAAGACTTTAATGTCCACAGCATAGATTCCATATAGTTTTTATTCATTGTTTTATAACCGTATTCGTCGCCAATTTTTACCCAGCGTCCCATACGTGTAATAAAACGATTCCATTCATTTGTATATGTCATAACATCTGTGCGACACATATCACAGAAAGCGGTGATACCTTCTTCTGCGACAATATTTTTGGCGGTTCTGCCCTGCTTTTTTTCAACAGAATTTTCTGCGGGCAACCCATGGCAATCCCAACCCAGTTCACGGTTAACAAATCGTCCGTTCATTGTCTGAAAGCGCGAAATCATATCTTTTACCACGGTTACGCCCAGGTGTCCCCAGTGTGGTGTACCATTTGCAAATGGGGGGCCGTCAAAGAAACTAAAAGGCCGTCCAGATTTTGTTTTGTCCAATGCTTTATCAAAAGTATTATTTTCACGCCAGTATTCCAACACTTGTTGTTCCAGTGTCGTAAAATCTGCGCGTATATCCGTTTTTGGGTATGCCATAACAAAATGCTCCGTTTTTTTATATTAAAAAAAGGCGCCACGCGCCCCAGCCACCGCAGAAGCGCAGTTGCCGTTTATTTAATAATAATTATTGTTTGTGTTTTCATCACGACAGATTCTACACCGTATTTTTTGAAAATGCAAGTATTGTCTTTACAGCTTAATAAAAGATAATGTTGTGAAATCTTGTAAAAGATAAAAAATCCCCGTCTGGGGATTTTTTTTATTTCTGGTGCCGGTGACAGGACTTGAACCTGCGACCCCCTCATTACGAATGAGATGCTCTACCAGCTGAGCTACACCGGCATGTGCCACGACTATAAAACATTATACAAACAAATACCAGCAGTTTTTTAGCGCAGTTTGTTAACGTTTTCATACAATTTGCATTTGATAAAATCACAATATGGTTTATCTGTATTATTTTCTTGTTTTGGCATATAGCACGGTCTTTCCATCAATTTACAGAATGGTTGATTTTTAACAGTTATGCAAAAACCTGGGTGTTTTATTGTTGGTTTGTTTGTGTGTTCTTTTGCCTCAGGTTTTAAAACAACAGCTGTACGCTTGTCTTCATGAATATTTAAATTTGATTTTAAGATCTGTTCAAAAACAGGAACTTCTTGCTTGTTTTTACGAGCTCTTGAATTGGATTTGTTAAAATTAGATTTATTCCCATTGATATTATGAGTTTCTATAGCCTTTACCATTTCTGAAAAAGAATAAGAACTATACTTTTCCTCGTCTATGTGGTCGATTCCAAATTCTTTTTCGATATCGAATGACAGTCCAAGTGTGTCCAGGGAATCCAAACCGATTTCAAAAAGAAAATTTTGTTTGTTTTTATGTTCTTCCAGTGTTTCAGTACTTATCTCGTATTTCTCTAATAAAATTGTTTTTAATTTTGATTCGACGTTGCTCATTTTTTTATGCCTTTATCTTGCGCATTACGACCATAATACCTGCGGGTGTCATACCCGGGATTAAAGCAAATACCAGTAATTTTTTAGCGCAGTTTGTTAAAGTTTTCATACAACTTGCATTTGATAAAATCACAATATGGTTTATTCTCTATTTTATTTTTTGTTGTACATAAGACAACATAGATGAATTATATTTTGTTCTTTCTTTCATTGCTGTACGTGCAACAGCTTTATTTAATTCTTCTTTTATTATATTAACCATATAATCTTGTTTTAATACCAAGGTGTTTAAAGTATTTGAGGTTGCTTCTATTATGATTTCATTTTTGTCTGTTAAACGTACAACATAATCGTTTGTTTCAAAAGTACTATCGTTTATTTTTTTCGCGCCAGACACACGTAATAAAGAACAAAACAAAGATAATAATTCTTTTTCTTTTTGTTTAGATTCTTGTATTAATTTTTTTTGTTTCTTTTTATTTTTCTTATATTGATTGTGCATATATTTGTCCTTTTTTTTTATATTGCAAATATAATTACACAAAAACAACAAACGTCAAGTTTTTTTTTGTCAGGTTTCTTATACTTTTTTTATGCCTTTATCTTGCGCATTACGACCATAATACCCGCGGGTGTCATACCCGGGATTCTTGACAGGTCTGCAATATTTTCTGGGCGTGTTGCAGTCAGTTTTTCAATCAATTCATTTGTCAGTCCTGGCAACCCAGTATATTGAAAATCGTGTGGAATTTTTAAATCAGCATCGCGTTTGTATGCGGCGATTTCGCGTTCATTTCGTGCAATGTATCCGGCATAGAATTTATCGTTTTGTTCAATAATATCTTTTTTAATAGTGTATATTTTATCAAACCATTGTTGTGTGCACAGCCCCAAATCAACCCCGATTTTCCCCAGTCGTGCAATTGCATTATCTGCGCGCAGGCTTAATCTGTATTCTGCGCGTGATGTAAACATGCGGTATGGTTCATCAACCCCCAGTGTTGTTATGTCATCAATCAGAACACCAATCATTGCATTTGTTCGGTCCAGAATCAGCGGTTCTGAATTTAATGCGTATGCGGCGGCATTTGCGCCCGCGACCAGACCCTGGGCGGCGGCCTCTTCATATCCGGATGTACCGTTAATTTGTCCCGCAAAGAACATATATGGTAAATCTTTGCTTTGCAGTTTATCGTTCAATGCGCGTGCATCAATTGCATCGTATTCAATTGCATATCCGTATCGTACAATTTCTGCATTTTCAAGCCCCGGGATTGTACGAATCCATTTGTCTTGGATATCTGCGCCAAAGCTGGTTGATATCCCATTTGGATAAATTAAATCACTGTCCCAGCCTTCGGGTTCCAAGAACACGTGATGTGATATATGTTCTGGGAAACGCATAACTTTGTCTTCCAGACTGGGGCAATATCTGGGTCCTGTGCCCCGAATATCGCCGTTATACATTGGTGCGTTTTTTATATTTTCGCGAATAATATCGTGTGTTTCCTGTGTTGTGTGTGTGATATAACAAACGCTGTCATATTTGTTGTTTTTATCCCCCCCTGCGAACCAATCGTGTGGCGCGTCGCCCGGTTGAATTTCGCATACAGAAAAATCAATAGATTCACGTTTTATACGTGCAGGTGTCCCTGTCTTTAATCGCAGTATTTTAAATCCGGCCCTTTGTAAAACGCCCGATATGTTTTTGTCATTATCTTGGTATGTTCCATCGTCTTGCAGGCGTCCAGACGGGATTTTTTCGCTGCCGCGTGTAACAACCCCTTCCAGGAACGTCCCGGTTGTCAGAACAATTGCATCTGCGCAATATTTATCATTGATTGTTTTTTCTTCTATATCAAATGTTTTAACTGCTTCAAAAACAACATCTAAATTGTCATATTCGCCCAGAATATCAACAACGGCATTATGATATAAATTTCTGTCAATTTGTGCGCGCAGTGCCTGGGTTGCGGCACCGTGTGTTGCGTTCAGCGTGCGCCAGTGTATCCCAGAACGGTCTGCGGCGCGTCCCATTACACCACCCAGCGCGGTTATTTCTGCAACCATTTGTGATTTCCCGGGGCCACCAATACTTGGGTTACAAGACAACGCACCCAAATCAGATTCTGCCTGGGTTAACAGCAGTGTTTTTGCACCACGACGCGCCGCCGCTGCTGCTGCTTCGACACCGGCATGCCCACCACCAATAACAATGACATTATACTTTTGCATTAAAATCTTCCCATACCACCATTTACATGCAAAACCTGTCCGTTGATATACGCGGCTTCATCGGATGCCAAGAACACGCATGCATTTGCAATATCTTCTGGTTCGCCAAAACGACCGGCTGGAATCTGTGCCAGATAATTTTTCTTTAATTCTTCGGGCAAGACATCGGTCATTGGTGTTTTTATAAATCCTGGTGCGATTGCATTTGCGGTGATACCGCGTGATGCAACCTCGGCTGCGATTGATTTTGTCATTGCAATCATACCACCCTTGCTTGCGGCATAGTTTGCCTGACCTGGGCCACCGATTGTGCCGATTATAGACGCCATATTAATAATGCGTCCGAAACGATTTTTCATCATTGGCATAATTACCGCGCGGCACATTTTGAAACAAGAACGCAGATTAGTATTCATAACATCATCAAATTGTTCATCTGTCATGCGCATTAATAATGTATCTTTTGTGATACCAGCGTTGTTGATAAGAATATCAATTTTTCCGGCCTGTTCGATTGTTTCCATAACCAGTTCGACTGCCCCACCTTCGGCGGATAAATCGCATGGGATTTTAATATAACCATCCCCAAATTCTGCGTCCATTTTTGCAGTATTACGACCAGACACAACCACAGTTGCCCCTGCTTCCTTCATTTTTTTTGCGATTTGTATACCGATACCACCTGTGGCGCCAGTAATTAATGCGACTTTACCTGTTAAATCAAACATATTATATCTCCAATTTATGTGCGGTTATTTTATCTGTAATTCGTGAACACAATCCGGTCAATACATTACCAGGACCGACTTCTGTCATTTCTGTGATACCCATATCTGCCATGTTCAAGACACTTTCACGCCAACGCACGCCATGTGTCATTTGATAAACCAGTGCGTCTTTTATTTCATTAACATCTGTTATTGGTGAACATGTTTTATTTGAAATCAATGGAACGATTGGTGTTTTCATATCAACATTATCCAACGCTTTTTTCATTGCATCTGCTGCAGGTTGTTGAATTCTGCAATGTACGGGCACAGACAATGCCAATGGCATTGCGCGTTTTGCACCCTGTTCTTTGGCCATGTTCATCGCTGTTTCAACGGCGTTTTTTTCGCCAGAAATAACAACCTGGCCGGCACTGTTATCATTTGCAACATCACAACCGGCCTCATCGCAGATTTTTTTCAATGTATCAATATCCATACCCAGAACAACAGCGGTTAAACCATGTCCCACGGGCACTGCGGTTTGCATTGCGTTTCCGCGTGCGCGCAATAATTTTGCGGTGTCCCCCACAGACAATGCGCCCGCGGCGCACAGCGCGGTATATTCACCCAAAGAATGTCCTGCGACATATTCTGGGATTATCGCACCACTGGCGCGCAACATCGCAATAGATGTCGCCATAATTGCCGGCTGAACATTTGCTGTCAGTGTTAAATTTTCCATTGGGCCATTAAAAATAATATCGGACAGTTTTTCACCCAATGCGCTATCAACTTCGTCAAACACGGCACGTGCTGCGGCATTGTTTTCATATAAATCTTTGCCCATACCAACGACCTGTGCGCCTTGACCTGGGAATACGAATACAGATGACATATTATACCTTTTTATTAAACATATTGTGATTATACTTTGCGTATACTAAATTCGCAACCACAATAATTCTGGCGATAAAAATCAGATTCACGATTTGTTTGTATACGCAGATTTTCATCCCATTTTATGGGCATATACATAATATTGTCACATACATTTTCTGCGGCGTTATCCACCTGGGTTTGGTTTTTATGACGCGATACGCCCAATACACTGGCAACTGCGTTATAGCCATTTTCGCGGGCAAATTTTACTGCGCGACGAAAACGGTATTCAAAGCACAGACTGCAACGTGCCCCACGTTCAGGTTCTGTTTCGTATCCGCGAACAGCATCACGCCACGCGTCATGGTCATATTCCAGAACGGCATATTTTGCGCCCAAACTTTCACAGTATTTAATCTGTTCCTGCATGCGTTTTGTATATTCTGATTCTGGGAAAATATTTGGGTTATAAAACAACACGATAAAGTCATCGATATTATCGATTTGTTTTTCGGCCAACTGCCTGATTGCACCCGCCGAACACGGCGCACAACAAGACAACAAAACAACGCGTAATCCGGACATTTTTATTACATTTGATAAGATGCTTCACGTACTTTTTGTATCAGTCGCAACGCGTCATTTATTTTTTTTGTTGTCAGTTCAATATTTAATACGGGTTTTTTGCGTTTATAATGATATCTTGCGTTTGAAAAGATATGCGTGATACCGTGAACGACTGTACAGCGTTTTGGATTTTTGCAATTCTTTTTACAGTTTGCGCATAATATAACAGTGCTAAGAACCGTTTCTGGATTTTTTTTATTCAGTTCGTATGTTCCAACGACACGAATCATCCGCATTGAATTATTCATCATTTGTATTCATCCCCAATGTTATAAGATGCGTCCAGTTCAATAATTTGTGTGTCATCGTCATTTACGCCGATTTCTGCGCCGCTGCACATCATGCCGAACGATTCGATACCTGCAACAGTGCGCTGGGCCAATGGTTTTTTTACACCTGGTAATTTTGCACCAACTGGCGCCAAAACCCCACGCAAACCCACGCGTACATTTGGCGCGCCACATACGATTTGAACATTTTCATCGCCGCCCGTGTTCACAGACAGAATATGCAAATTATCGCGTTCTGGGTGATTTTTTACATCAACAATTTCTGCGACGGTCAGTTTTGGTGAATTATCGACTTGTTTTGGTGTGTACTTTTCGGTCAGTTCTGCAATCTTGGCATCATCGATACGATTGAACAAGTTTTCCGGCACGATAAATTCATCGCCATCATTAATACGATGTTCGTATGATTTTGGCCAAGACAAATCATGTGCGTTTACAAAAACATTTTGCATTTTTTCTGCGGCACTTGGGATTATTGGCGCAGACACGCGTGCAAACAAATCAATCATTTGCATACATTCATTTAATACAGCCCCTGCCCCTGCTATATCGCCATTTTTAATCATTGCCCATGGTTCCATTTTGGTCATATATTCATTTGCAATTGCGTATAAACCGCGCAGTGCCGCGATTGATTTACGGAATTCACATGCTTCCAATGCAGATGTTAATTCAGATATTTTTTCATTGATTTGTGATTCCAGTTCTGGATTTTTTTCACCAGCGTTTGGAACGTTATTACCAAAATTTTTCTGTGTTAATTTGCAAACGCGTGATACGAAATTTCCAAGCATTCCGTTCAGGTCTTTGTTAACAATATCTGCGAAACGTGCAACTGTAAAATCTGTATCATCTGTTTCTGGTGCGCTTGCCATCAGTGCATAACGCCAGCAATCCGCGGGTGCATCATTGATTGCCTCGTTCAAGAATATTCCGTTACCTGTTGATTTTGAAATCTTGGCACCATTAAAATTCAAGAAATTAAATCCCTTTAATATATCAACTGTTTTCCAGTTATCGTTCATCGCCAATTCTTGGGCGGGGAAAAATATAGAATGGAACGATACATTATCTTTGGCCATAAATTGGGCATATTTTACATCGTCACCACCATGCCACCAATCGGCCCAGTTTTCATTTGCCGCCTGAGATATTGAAACATATCCCCATGGCGCATCGAACCAAACATAGAATACTTTGTTTTCATAACCTGGTTTATTAACAGGAATCCCCCATTTTAAATCGCGTGTGATTGGGCTGTCGTGCAAACCTTCTTCCAGCCATTTATTTGCGATTGCCAATGCGGTTTTTGACCATCCGACGCGTGAATCAATCCATGCGCGTAATTTATCCTGCATGGCGCTGGTTTTGAAATACAAGTGTTTTGTTTCGCGCATTTCAACAGGCGATGTTGGATCGACTGCACTGTGTGGGTTTATTAATTGTTCTGGTTCCAGTGTTGCGCCACATTTTCCGCATTCGTTACCATATGCCCCGTCAAAACCGCATTTTGGGCAAGTGCCGATAACATATCGGTCTGCCAGAAACATATTTTCGTTAATTGAATATGGTTGCATAGATGCTTTTTCAACAATCATATTTTCTTGTTCCAGACGCAAGAATAACGCTTGGATTAAATCCTGGTGTTTTTGTGTATGTGTACGGCCATATATATCAAATGACAAATTAAAGTCGCGAACAGATTGTTCGTGTGCCTGACGGTATTTATCAACATATTCTTCCACGGGCATATTTTCTTTTCTGGCACCGACTTCGCTGGTTGTACCGTGTTCATCAGCCCCGCAAACATATAAAACATCACGCCCCATTGCGCGACAAAAGCGCGCATAAACATCCGATGGTAACCAGCATCCAACCAAATGTCCAATATGCAAATTGTTGTTAACATACGGTAATGCAGATGTAATTAAATATTTTTTTGCCATTTTTACTGTGTCCTTTGCCTGTGTTTAAAAAAAATAGACGCCAACGGGGGCGTCTACCGATTCCCGTTGATTATTTCTATGATTAAATTTGCATTCGTATCATCATAATTAATTTTATCCTGTGTTTTTATTTATGGTGGGTGGTATTGGACTGGTCTTGCGACCGCACAGGCGCAAATCGGCGGTGCCGACCGCGATACCCCCGTATCGCTTTTGCTGGTTGTCGAACCAACACTGTTGGTTCTTCGTCCAATAAAAACGATATCCTGTGTTTTTATTGTGGTGGGTGGTATTGGACTCGAACCAACGACCTTTACGATGTCAACGTAACGCTCTAACCAACTGAGCTAACCACCCATAAAGCCAAATGATTATAACAAAGAAAAATCTAAATGCAAATAATAAATATGTTCGCGCGTTATTTAGATTTATTTGTTATTTTACTTTTTTTATTTGTTCATATATGTTTGCATATTTATCAGGAAACAAAGTTTGCCCAAATGTCTCGGACATAAAACTGTTACAGCATTTTCCATTTTGCATATTTCTTAAACACGTTTGAAAGCATTGGTCTGGGGTCATATTTGTTGTTTGTCTTTTTGTGTTATTACAGTGCATGCACTTTGGTTTATCGATATACACATCCATTATGCTTTGATATGTTTTGTCGTGTTTTGATACTTGGTATACGGTATTGATTACAACATCGATTTTATCGCCATAGCATATGTTGTTTGTTGGTGTGATTTGCCCGATTTTTTCTAATAATTCATGTGCTGCATCTGTTGATATTTCTGGTCCAAACGGTGTTGCATCAGAATTATATTGGTTGCGCAAAAAAAATATCTGTGACAGTTTTTCAATCATATTATGACTATTTTATTTTTTCATACATTTCAGGAAATAACTTTATTCCAATTGTATTTATTATTTGTGCATCTGTACATCTGCCGGCAGATATACTGTTGCTGCACATTTTTGCGCATTGGTCTTGTGATATGATATCAATTGGTGTGTCGTTTGATATGCATGTCATTTTGACTGGTTTTTTTGTATCTATTATCAGTTGTTGTTCTGTTGCAGGACCATATTCTGTTTCTATTGTATGTGTATCACGATATATATTTATACTGTTCATATAACAACAGGTTTTATCAAATTTATATTGTTTTGCTGCATCGATTAATTCTTGTGCCAGTGTTTCTGATATTCTTTTTTTCAGTTTGGCATGACCCAGAACATCACCCAGATTACATTTTATATATACATTAATGTCTTTTTTTTCATGCATTTTCTACGCTCTTATTTTTTTATGTGCAAAGCGTATCTTAGCACGATTGTCTGTCCAGTCAAGTGTTGTATAAAAAAATAAAAACCGGTAATTCACCGGTTTTTGTATTACTTCAAGAATTTTTCCAACCATTTATTATCAAAGTTTAATTGTTTAACATCTTTGTTTGCCAACAGTTTTCGTTGCAAAGGTATTGTTGTTTTTACGCCTTCGATAACAAATTCGTCCAATGCGCGTGTTGCACGCATTATACATGCGGGTCTGTTTTGTGCATGTACAATTAATTTTGCAATCATTGAATCGTATGTTGGTGGGATTGTGTATCCTGTGTATACAGCGCTGTCTACGCGCACGCCCAGTCCGCCAGATGGCGCATACAATGAAATTTTTCCTGGGTTTGGCATAAATGTTTCTGGGTCTTCTGCATTTATACGAAATTCAATTGCATGTCCATTTGGTATAACATTTGATTGCGTATACCCCAGTTTTTCACCCGCGGCCACCCTGATTTGTTCACGAACCAAATCGATGCCGTATACCATTTCTGTTACGGGATGTTCGACCTGTAATCTGGTATTCATTTCCAAGAAATAGAAATTACCGTCTTCGAACATAAATTCAAATGTTCCTGCATTTGTGTATCCCATTTTTTTTGCGGCGTTTTTACAGATTTCAATCATATCGTCGCGTTGTTTTTGGGATAATATTGCGGCGGGGCATTCTTCCATAATCTTTTGATTGCGTCTTTGCAACGAGCAATCACGTTCACCGAAAATAACAACATTTCCATGCTTGTCACCCAAGACCTGGAATTCGATATGTCTGGGGTGTGTTAACAGCTTTTCCATATACAGTGTTCCGTCGCCAAACGCGGACAGTGCCTCGTTCTTGGTCAGTTGAAAAGCCTCGTGCATTTCTTGTTCGCATGTAACTGGTCGCATACCGCGTCCGCCACCGCCAGCCGCAGCTTTCAGCATAACAGGATATCCGATTTTTTGCGCTGTATCCAGTGCCACTTCCAGTGTTTCGACGGCGCCATCAGAACCCGGTACCACGGGCAATCCACATTCTATTGCGGTTTTTTTTGCATTAACCTTGTCGCCCATTTTTGTAATCATTTCTGGCGCGGGTCCAATCCATATCATACCGTGTTGTTCAACCTTGGCTGCAAAATCCGCGCGTTCAGACAAGAACCCATAACCTGGGTGTATTGCATCTGCGTTTGTCAGTAATGCCGCGGTTAATATTGCGGATTCATTTAAATAAGAATCCTTGGCTGGTGCGGGTCCGATACATACGGATTCGTCTGCCAGTTGTACATGCATTGCATCTTTGTCTGCGGTTGAATATATTGCGACGGTACGAATACCCATATCGCGACATGCGCGAATTACACGCAGTGCAATTTCACCGCGGTTTGCAATTAATACTTTTTTTATTTGTGACATTTTGATTATTCGATAATAACAAGTGGTTGATCAAACTCAACAGCGGCACCATCTGACACTAAAATTTCTTTGACGACACCATCTTTATCAGATTTGATTGGGTTAAATGTTTTCATTGCCTCTACCAATGCGACTGTATCACCGGCCTTGACCGATGCACCAACAGTTACAAAAGTGTTTGCGCCCGGTTCTGGTGCCAGATATACAACCCCAACCATTGGCGATTTTAACAAGTGACCACATAATGGTTTTTCTGTGCTGGTAACACATTCCACCTTGGATTCAGTAATATTTGCGTTTGAAACAGTTGTGGCCGCAACGACCTGTTGTTTTGATAAATGAATATGTTTACGATAAACGCCGAACAAAAATTGGCGTTCTAATTCCAGTTCTGTAATACCCATATCATCCATGATTTTTGACATAGATTCAACGGTTGCACGAAATGACATTTTTTATCCTTATGTTAATTTTTTCTATTTCGCATATAATATAAATTGTATCATATTAACAGGCTTTGTCAAGGCACAGGGTCATATCCGCACCCGCCACCCGGCCTGCATCGTATTATGCGTTTTATCCCCATCCATCCGCCACGAACAACGCCGTATTTTAGTATTGCTTGTTTTGTGTATTCGCTGCATGTTGGTGTAAAACGGCATGCCGCCCTGCCCCCGATAAGCGGTGAAACAGCACACTGATAGCAATTTATCAATGCGACAGATATTTTTTTAAACCAGGGCTTTCTTTTATGCATCTAATTGTTGTTTACGCATGTAATGCAGGGCTTTTTTCATTGCAGTACGCCCAGATGTTCTGTCTGCGTCCAGTATTGATCTGCGTGCGACAAAAACATAATCCCAATCTGGTCGCATAAATTTGTCGTTGTGCGCAATCCAGTCGCGCAACAGTCTTTTTGCACGGTTTCTGTCCACAGCGTGTTTAAATGTGCGTTTTGTGACAATTAATCCGTATTGTGGATTATCAGGATTTTTTGCCATTTTTGCGCGCACTAAAAAATATGCGCTTTTTGCGCACGGGCAAGAATCGGCGGTTTTAAAATCAACATGTTTTTTTATTGTGTCTCGCATAATGGGCATATAATAGCATAATATATTATAAATCAAATAAATTTGTTGGGTTTTCTTGATTTTTTAAATATCGTGATTTATAGTGCAAAAAAACGAATTTTTTATGGGGTTAAAAGATGTATAATTGGTTAATGAAGTTTTTTTCTGCGGACATGGCGATTGATTTAGGGACTGCGAATACATTGATTTATGTCAAGGGCCGTGGAATTGTTCTGAACGAACCGTCGGTTGTTGCGGTTGCTGAAAATCGTCTGATTGGTCGTAAAGAGATATTGGCCGTTGGGACCGAGGCTAAACAAATGTTTGGTCGTACGCCTGGGACGATATCTGCTGTTCGTCCGTTACGCGATGGTGTGATTGCTGATTTTGAAGTTGCCGAAGAAATGATAAAATACTTTATTCGCAAGGTTCATCATCGCAGTCCATTGGCAGCCCCATTAATTATTATTTGTGTGCCATCTTGTGCGACCCAGGTGGAACGTCGCGCTATACAAGAGGCTGCAGACGCCGCCGGTGCGCGCAAAGTTTACATTGTCGAAGAATCAACTGCTGCGGCGATTGGTGCGGGTTTGCCGGTTGAAAAGCCTGTGGGTTCAATGGTTTTGGATATTGGTGGCGGTACGACCGAAGTGGCGGTTATGTCATTGGGTGGTATTGTTTATTCAAACGCTGTTCGTACGGCTGGCGACCAGATGGATGTCGATATTATTGACTTTGTTCGCAAGAATAAAAATTTATTAATTGGTGAAAATACTGCCGAAGAAATAAAAAAACGTATCGGCACGGCCATCATGCCCAAGGACAAGACAACAGAATTAACAATGAAAATCAAGGGGCGCGACCTGTTGTCTGGTACCCCGCGTGAAGCTGTTGTTACAGAATCTCAGATTGCCCAAGCATTGGCACAAACAGTATCCAAGATTGTTAACACTGTACGCCAGGCATTGGAATTAACCCCACCGGAATTATCTGCGGATATCGCAGATTTGGGTATCGCGATGACGGGTGGCGGTTCATTATTGCGTGGATTGGATGTCGCGATTCGTGCGGCAACTGGTTTACCTGTGTTCTTGGTTGATAATCCATTGGCTTGTGTTGCCTGTGGCAGTGGCAAGATGTTGTCTAATTTGGACAAGAACAAGCATGTTTTGCAAACTATGTATTAAAAAAAGAACCGCCAAACGGCGGTTTTTTTATTTTACTGGTGCAACAATAATGGATTTTGTTCGTTCGTCTGGTTTAGACTTTGATTCCATTGTACCTTTGTCACCAATTAATTCCATAACACGCGCAAATAATTCTGGGACTGCATCTTTACCGCGTGCCAAGACTTTCTTGGACCCCCTGGTCATAACAGAAATTTTAACTTTGTTGCCCTCTTCCAAGAATTCAAAAACCTTTTTCAATTTGATATTTAAATCATTTTCTTCAATAAAGGGTTTTACCCAAACTTCTTTTAATTCGATTGTTTTTTGGTTTTTGCGTGCTTCTGATGCGCGTTTTTTTTGTTCGTATTTGAATTTACCATAGTCCATAATTTTTGCAATTGGCACTGGACCATTTGCGTTCATTTCAACCAGGTCTAATCCGTCTTCTTCTGCCATTTGCAATGCTTTTGCGGTCGGCATTACGCCCAGATTTTGGCCATCTGCACTAATTACTTGAACTGATTTTGCAAAAATCCGGTTGTTTATACGCGGACCTGCGTCGCGACGATTATCACGATTAAATGTTGGTTTAATTGTAGGCTCCTTTGTTACAATATGCGAAAATTATTAACTATTATTCGTCACTTTTCAAGATATTTTGAACATTTTGTAATGCGTTCCAAACATCTCGTTTTGCGGCGGGCTTTAAAATCAAATAATTTGGGTGATATATTGGCACAAAAATAATATTATTATCCATTGTTACGGGGACGCCGTGTGATTTTGCCAGATTTATATTTTGCATTTCTGTTGCCGGCAATGTCCCCAGGGATAAAATAACCTTGGGTTTTATCAGTTCTATTGCCTTGTTTACAAACGGTCGCGCCATATCCAGTTCTGTGCGTGATGGTGTTCTGCCACCTGGGGTTCGCCAGAAAATCATTGGCACAATGGATACTTGGTTGCGCCCCAGACCAATTGCCCCCAGCATTTTATCCATTAAATCCCCGGCTGTTCCGGTCAGTATTTGTCCTGATGCATCGTCATCACTGCTGGGGATATCTGTCAGAATCAACATTTTTCCATTGCCGACATGTGGTAGAACGGTGTTTGTTGCGCTGGTACGCAGTGGGTGGTTAAATTCTGTTATCATGCGTTTCAGCGATTCCATGTCGGTTGGTCTGTCTGCCATCGCGCGCACAGTTTCAACAGATATTGTTTGTACGGGTGCGATTGGCGGCACCAGATTTGCCTGGGTTTTCAGTATTTCGTTCAGATTATTATTTTGTTGTGTACCAGCGGGCTTGTTTTGTTGAATATTTTTCGTGGTTATTGGCGTTTCTGCCAGTTCCCACTTGACGCCGGCTAATTCCAAATCGCGTAACGCTTGAAAGGGCATAATTTTGTTTCCTTGATTTTTTAACTGTTTTATTGTACAATACAGCACGAGCAACAGAAACTCAAGGGAGTATTTTCATGAAAATAAAAAACTTTGCTTTGTTGGCAGGCGTTGCTGGCTTGCTGGCTGCTTGTGGCGGTTCGGTTGTTGAACCTGCTGATTTGAATGACCAACGTGTATTCTTTGGTTTTAATTCTGCTGAAATCTCAGAAGATGCAGAAAACAACCTGTTGGGTCAGTCTTTGTATATGAAAAACCACGAAGATGTAAAAATCCAAATTGCTGGTAACTGCGACGAACGTGGTTCAACAGAATACAACTTGGCATTGGGTGCACGTCGTGCAAACGCTGCGAAACAAGTTTTGGTAAAAGATGGTATTGATGCAAAACGTATCTCTACAATCTCTTATGGCAAAGAACGTCCATTGGTCCAGGGTTCTGGCGAAGAAGTTTGGAAATGGAATCGTAACGCCACAACAACAGTTAAATAATAATTGTTGAAAAAAAGTATAAAAACACCGGTAAATACCGGTGTTTTTTTGTTGGAATTTGGGTTGTTAATAAAATATAAAAAATGCCGGTGTTTACCGGCTTTTTTTTGTGTTTTTTATTTAACCAATTTTTCAACCAGTTCAAACAATTGTGTGCGTGTTGCAAAAGACAGTGTTATTTGCCCTGCCCCGCCCCGTCGTTCAGACAGTTTTGCGGATACGCCCAACGCGCCGGATATTTTCTTTTCTATATCGCGGACGGTTGCAGAATCAATTGTTTTTTGAATGTGTTTTCTGGTGTTTTTTGCGCGTGGTGCGTTTTTTACCAGTTTATCTGTATCTGCCACACTCATGTTATTGGCGATTATTTGATGTGCGATTTCTTCGGGGTTTTCTGCGACTGCGATTGTTCGTGCGTGCGACGCAGATATACGACCTTCGTTAACCAGTGTTTGCACTGATGCTGGTAACGTGGTCAGGCGCAACATATTTCTGATATAACTTTCAGATTTTCCAATCAATCTGGCAACATCAGGTAATTCATAGTCACAACATTCCATCAGATTTTTGTATGCGTCTGCTTCTTCGATTGGTGTCAGGTTTTCGCGTTGGACATTTTCAATCAGTGCAATTTCCATCGCGTTGTTGTTGTCGATACTTTTTACCAATGCCGGTATTTCATTCAGTCCGGCCAGCTTTGATGCGCGAAAGCGTCGTTCGCCAGCAACAATTTCGTATATATACGGCTTGTTTTTTACACTGCGTAATAATATTGGTTGTAAAACCCCTTTTTCTTTTATGGACGCGGCCAGGTCGGCCAATTCTGCATCTGTAAAGTTTTTTCTGGGTTGGTCTGGGTTTGCGCCAATTTGCGCCAATGGTATTTGTTTGACAACGACGCGTTCGTTTGGTGTTAACAGGGATATATCAGGGATTGTTCCGCGTGCTGCTTGCAGGTCTGCTAATCCGCGTCCCAGTCCAAATTTATTTGCCATTTGTATCACCTTCGGTTCTGTTTACAACTTCGGTTGCGACGCGCAGGTACGCCTGGGCGCCGCTAGAATTAAAATCATAGAACAGGGCGGGTTTGCCGTGGCTTGGGGCCTCGGACACTCGTACATTTCTGGGGACAACGGTTGTGAATACTTTGTTGCCAAAAACATTGCGTACATCGTCGTCGACGGCGCGTGTTACATTGTATCTGCGTTCGTACATTGTCAGCAGGACGCCCAATATGTCCAATTTTGGATTCCATTTTTCTTTCACGATTGCGATGGTATCTGTTAATTGTTGTACACCTTCCAGGGCAAAGAATTCGCATTGCAGTGGTATTATAACGCTGTCTGCCGCGGTTAATGCGTTTATTGTCAGGTATCCCAATGCGGGCGGACAGTCCAGCAAGATGTAATCATAGTGTTCTGCGATTTGTTGTAATGCGTCGCGCAGGCGAAATTCGCGATTTTCCATATCTAACAGGTCTATGTCTGCGCCGGCCAGTGCCTGGGATGATGGCAGTATATGCATGTTTGGTACAGCAGTTGTCAAGATGTTGTCTGTGATGTTTGCAGTGCCCATAATAACGCCGTAAATACTTTGTTTATGTGATGCGCGGACGAACCCCAGTCCGGTGCCTGCGTTGCCTTGTGGGTCTAAATCGATTAATAATACACGCTTTTTTATTGCAGCCAAAGATGCGCCGATATTTATTGCGGTTGTTGTTTTCCCAACGCCACCTTTTTGGTTTGCAAATGCAATAATTTTTACCATTTCCTACCCTTCTTGTTTTTTTAAAGAATATAAAAACATATTTGTTCAGTCAAGGTTTTATTGTTTTTGTTGATAAAAACACAGTAAAATCAAAAAATTAAAGTTTAATTTCATGTGAAATAAGATTTTTTTATAAAAATGTTAATAAAAACACAAAAAAATACCGGTGTTTACCGGTGTTTTTTATATGAATTTTACTGTAATTATGAATCCGTCACCCGTTTTTGATGGGGTTAATTCATATTTGAACTTATATTTATGTTTTGCATCGGAAATTTCGGATTCGATTTCCCGGCCTTTTAACAGAAAAAGCCGGCAATTTGTTTTTGCGACATAGTCCATAATTTTGGTCAGTGATGCAAATGCGCGCGCCGTGAATACAGTTGTTTTTTTATTCAGTTTGTTGTCTTTTATAAAATTTTCGACGCGTCCATGATATACTGTCAGATTGTCCAACCCCAGTTCTTGTTTTACAGCAGACAAAAATGCAACTTTTTTACCAATTGATTCAATGCAAGTCACATTCCAACCCAAAATTGCCAGCACAACCCCCGGAAAGCCGGCGCCACTGCCCAAATCGATTATGTTTACATCGCGTGGCAGAATATCGGCCAGTTGTGCCGAATCGGCAAAGTGACGATTTTTGATATCGTTTAAAGTGCTGGGCGCGACCAAATTCATTTTTTTTGACCAGTCGCGCAACAGTTTTTCATACTGTTCGAATTTGACATTATTGCTCATAAGCGCTATTGTAACATAATCATGAAGAAAATAGAAAGTTTATTTATCGGCGCCAGTTTATTTTTTATTTTATTGGTTGTCGGTGTGGTGTTGTATCGTTTTGTGGCCATCCCGGGCCAGGGTGGGGCGGTATATAATTTTCCTGAATCCAAGTATGGTTCTTTTTTGGCTGCCCAGCATGCGATATATTCAAATGATTTTGAATCTGCGGTTCGTTTTATGGATGTTTTATCAGATGTTGAATATCCTGTGGTTTCTAATTCGCGTATTTTATCTGAATTTTTATCTGGGCGCATGCCGTCAGATGTGTCTGTTTTAAAAGAAGACAAGGGGATTTCTGCGCGTTTTATTTACGATGCATATTTGGTTCAAAATAAACAGTGGACCGAATTTCATGCGCGTCATAAAAACGACAAGTCTGCATTGACTGCGCCGTTTCGTATATGGTCTGCGATTGCCAACGATTGGCGCACAAATACATTAAAGTATATTGATGGCCTGGCAACTAACGAGGCATGGAAATCATTTGTACGCGGTCAAATCTATGCCCAGTTGGGTGATGTTGACCAGGCAGCCCGGCATTTTGCGATGGTTACAACAGATTTTATGAATATAAATGATTATATGTATATAATGTCTTTTTATCGTCATCACAACAAGACTGAATTGGCAGATTTATTATATCAGAATTTTACATCGCGTCCTGCGGGGATGTTTTTATCGGATTATGATAATATTCCTGATTGGTCGATTTACAGTGGATATGAAAACGCGTTGGCGTTCAGTTTGTTGCAAACAGTATCGCACACCCAGGTATTGATGTATTCTGATATGGCGGTATTAATGTTGCGTTTTGCGCAAATTATTGCCCCAGAATTGGCGGCGACAAATAATGTTGTCGATTATTATTTGGGGCAGTATATGTTCAATAATTCTGGGGACGGTTCGCGCTTTTTTAAAAATGTCGGTTCATCCAGTCCGTTTTATTTATTTGTTGCGTTGCGTACTTTTGAACAGACAGGGGATGCAGATGTATTAAAGCGTGCAGTATCAGAATATCCATTATTTGTTCCTGCGGTGAACAAGTTGGTTGGTTATTATATTCGTACAGGCAATCGTTCGGGCGCATTGGATGTTATTCGTCGTGCGTTGTCTGTTGACAGTTTGGACACATCGGGCAGGGCATTTTTTATAAAAAGCAGGGCGCAAATACATTATGCGTTTGGTGATTTTGATGCGGCGCAGGCAGACATTCGTACCGCATCTGATGTGCTGGCGCCAGATGCAGAAATTGTCGCGTTACAGGCCAAGATTTGGGCCGCACAACAGCGTGAAATTGAAAACGCGTATAAATATGCAATGACTTTGGTTACGCAAAATCCTGCGGATATAATGGCGTGGGACACATTGGGTGTTGTTGTTGCTGCGCGTGAAGGGGTGGATGCGGCGCTGGATTTATTATCGCGTGTTGGTGATGTATCTGTAACACATTCTGAATTATTTATGCACATTGGGGACATGTATGCGTCCAAGGGCGATGTTAACGCGGCCCGCGCCGCATATATGCGTGCAATTGATTTGTCTGATGATGGATTGATAGTTGTCCCTGAAATTGAAAGAAAACTAAGGAAGCTAAAATGAAAACAGGTGTAATTGGTGCGGGCGCATGGGGAACTGCGTTGGCAATTGTTTCTGCGAACAGTGGTAATGATGTTGTTTTATGGTCATATGATGGCGAGTACAAGCATTTTGAAGATGTTGATTTTCCACAAAATATAAAAATTTCGCGTGAAATGTCTGATTTGACAGATGTGGACACATGGTTGATTGTTACGCCTGCGGCGTATTTCCGTTCGACATTGTCTGTTGCGGCACAGTTTTACAATGGACAACCCATTATTATTTGCACCAAGGGCGCAGAAAGTTCAACCGGAAAATTCATGTCCGAAGTATTGCGCGATGTTCTGCCGCAATGTAAAAATTTCGGTGTTTTATCGGGGCCACAATTCGCGGCCGAGGTTGCACGCGGTTGTCCCACAGGTTCCACATTGGCGGGCAATTACGTTGCAATTTCTGCGGGGCAGGCTGCATTAAGTAAACTGTATTTAACCCCCACCAGCGACATTGTCGGGGCGGAAATTTGTGGTGTTGGCAAAAACGCTGCGTCTTTGATATCTGGTTATAATACGGTTGCCGCCAGTGGTGAAAACGAACGCGCATTAATCTTTACGCGTGTTTGGAACGAGGTTGTTGATTTGGGTTTGGCGTCTGGTGCGGATGTCAGAACGTTTTTGGGTCTGTGTGGTGTTGGTGATTTATTTTTATCAGCGACCAGTCCAACCAGCCGTAACTTTTCTGGTGGAATGTCTATTGCACGTGGCGAAGTGCCACTCGGCACGGTCGAGGGTATTTATGCCTTGTCAGGTTTAATTGAACGCGCCAAGACCCTGGGGGTATCAACACCTGTTTTATGCGAGATGAAGGAAAAATTAAATATATAAAACAAATACAAAAAGACACCGGCATTTGCCGGTGTTTTTTTAAACTAAACACGCCAATGTCGCGCCAGTATTTTTTAACATAAACCAGCCGATTCGATAATCTGTTGCATATATCGTTCCGATAAACAGTGCCAATATTGCAATAACCATTATTACATAAGAACGCTTGCCGCGCATGCAATACAGCGATATGTTGTAAAACAAGAATAATATATATGCATCAACCAACAGACTGATAATCCACATAGATGTACAATTAAACGCCAACGCATTTAAAACCAGTATCACCGGATATATAAAGAATATGGATGCCAATCCTTTGATTGCAATTTCCCAGTCGCGTTCGCCACCTGTTATTTCTGATACCAACATCATCAGACCGCCCATTACGAATAATAATGTGACCGCCAGCACAGGAACAATAATAATCGCAGTAAATATTGAACCAAATGTTATTGTCGCGCCACCAACCAGACGTATTACCAGTACCAAAATACCACCCAACAATCCGTATAAAAACGCCTTTAACATAGATTCTTCCAGGTTTCCATCTGCCACAATTTTTGTAAAATATCGTTTTGGATTAACGATTACATTGCGAACATGTGTAAAAGCATTTTTTATTTTTTTCTTCATTGCGTCGCCCTTTATTTGATTATTTATATTTTTGCTTTATAATTACAAAAAATCAACGGAAAAAAAATGATAAAGATAACAATTGCCGGACGTCCAAATACTGGTAAGTCCACATTATTTAATGCCCTGACGGGTACGCGTGACGCGTTGGTTCATGACCGACCCGGGGTAACGCGCGACACAATCAGTGGTGTATTTCGTAATCGACCATATACGCTGTATGACACGGCGGGGCTGGAAAATGCGCGTTCTGGGATTGCGTTGGATTCAACAAATATGGCGATTGACGCCATTTCATCCAGTGATGCTGTTTTATTTGTTGTTGATGGTCGTGTTGGTCTGACCAATGAAGACCTGGATTGGGCGCGTTTGGTTCGCCGCAAGACACGTGCGCCAGTATTATTATTGGTTAACAAAAGCGAATCGGACAAGCGTTTATCAAATGTGCATGATTTTTACAAATTGGGTTTTGGTGAACCGGTTTTAATATCAGCAGAACACAAACGTGGATTTGATTTGATTTATGATTTTTTGGATCGTGTTTCTGGGATTGATATGGATGGGGATATGCCGACGCAATCTGATGTGCAATCTGATGGGCGTATTAAAATTGCGATATTGGGTCAGCCAAATGTTGGAAAGTCGACATTTGTAAATCGTGTTTTGGGTGAAAAACGCCAGATTGTTATGGATGCACCTGGGGTTACGCGTGACACGGTCAAGATTCCAACGCGTTTTTATGGTCGTGATATTGTTTTAATGGATACTGCGGGCTTGCGTCGCAAGGCGGGGGTTACAGATGATGTTGAAACATTATCTGCATTAAAATCATTGGATGCCATTGACAAGGCTGATGTTGTTATTTTAATGGTGGATGCCACCAGAAACATTGAAAATCAGGCATTGGGTATTGCATCGCGTGTATATAATGCGGGTAAAATATTGTGTGTGGCGTTAAACAAATGGGATTTGGTTGAACCGCAATTACGGGACGAAAAGTTATTAAAATTAAAACATCAGTTTTCTAATTCTTTTCATCAGATTATAAAGCCAATGATTTTGGCAGTGTCTGCTGAAACGGGTACTGGTGTTCAGAATATGTTCCGCAGAATTTACGAACAATGGGATATATCTATGGCCCAGGCACCAACCAGTTTAATAAACAGAATTATTGAAAAATTGGTTAATGACCGCCAACCGCCATTATCACGGTTAAAGCGTCCGATGAAAATAAAATTTGCGCGTCAAACGGGGCGCCATCCGATGCGTATTACGATAAATGTTGGTGGCGCGTCAGATATCCCAGAATCATATACGCGTTATTTGCGTCGTGGTTTGGCGACTGCGTTAAAATGGGAACATCTGCCGATTGTGATTGAATACGACAAGGCAGAAAATCCATATGAATAAATACCGGCGTTTGCCGGTGTTTTTATGGTGTTGCAGATGTTTTTTTTGCGTGTTATAATGCCCTTGTTACAAGAGAATGTTTCATGAAGAAAAAATCAGAAATAATTATATCTTTACAGGATATAAATAAAAGTTTTCCGCTGGAATTAGGTGGCGCACAACAGGTTTTATTTGACATTAATTTTGACATAAAGTCTGGTGAGTTTGTTGCGATTATGGGGCCGTCTGGTTCTGGTAAATCAACATGTATGAATATTATTGGCGCATTGGATACACCGTCGTCTGGGATTTATCAATTATATGGGCGTGATGTTACGGGGCTGTCTGCGGACGAATTGGCGACTGTCAGAAATGAACATATTGGATTTGTTTTTCAACAGTTTAATTTGTTGCCAAAGCGCAGTGTTCTGGACAATGTTATGTTACCTTTAATGTACCGCGGCATGCCGATGGAAGAACGTATTCGTCGTGCACGCGATATGTTGCGTCGTGTTGGTTTGGAAAAATTTGAATCATATTTACCGACACAGTTATCAGGCGGTATGAAACAGCGTGTTGCGATTGCGCGCGCGTTGGCGGGCAATCCTAAATTAATTTTGGCTGACGAACCCACGGGTGCGTTGGACAGTAAAATGGGTAACGAGATATTACAGTTCTTTAAACAGCTGAACCAGGAAATGGGTATAACAATTGTGATGATTACACATGAATTTGATATTGCCAAATACGCAGACAGATTGATTCATATTCGTGATGGTCGTATCAATTATGATGGCCGTGTTCCGCGCGATGACCGTAATTTATAATCAGGGCAGGGGGGATTTATGACATTTAATGATATTTTAAAAGAATCTTGGTTATCAATCAGTGGCAACAAAATACGTTCTTTTTTAACTGTTTTGGGTATTATTATTGGTGTTATGGCCGTTGTGATAATGGTCGCCGTTGGCGAGACTGTACAAAAACAAATCACGGACCAGTTTTCATCGCTGGGGACAAATACAATAATGATACGCGCTGGCGCGGCGCAAAGCGCGGGTGTACGCACGGGAAATCGTCACACATTAACAATCCAAGACGCAGAATTTATTGGTAAATTGCCAGATGTTATGGCTGTAACTCCTGTTCAAAATGGGGCGGCACAGGTAATTTATGGTAATAAAAACTGGGCGACATCGATGGTTGGTGTATATCCAGACTATACAACGGTTCAAAATGTTGAAATTGAATATGGGACATTTTTTGATAATTCTGCGGTTCGTAATGCGTCAACCTATGCGGTTATTGGACCAGAAACGGCCCAGGAATTAGGTTTACCAACCAACCCCGTGGGCGAGGTTATTCGTATTCAAAATACGCCATTTGTAATTATCGGTGTAACCAAGGCCAAGGGCGATTCTGCCATGGGCAGCCAGGATGATATGGTAATTATTCCAATAACAACATTGAAAAAGCGTTTACAAGGGTCGCGTTTTCCAAATTCTGTTAATATGGTTGCATTAAAGTTGTTTGCAGATTCTGATAACACCATGGCTATCGAGCAGATGACAGCATTATTGCGTCAGCGTCATCGTCTGAAAGATGATGTTGAGGATGATTTCCAGATTATGGATATGAAGCAAATTATGGAAACAATGAATACTGTAACGGGATATTTAAAATTGTTATTAATTGCGATTGCGGCGGTGTCGCTTTTGGTTGGTGCGATTGGCATTATGAATATGATGTTGGTATCTGTGGCCGAACGCACGCGTGAAATCGGTATACGCAAGGCGATTGGTGCGCGTGAACGCATGATAATAATTCAATTTTTATCAGAATCTGTTTTAATATCTTTCATCGGTTCGATGATTGGTTTGGTAATTGGTGTTGGTTTATCCCAGGGCGTTGGCAGATTTATATTGGGTTATAATGTTCCGTTCAGCATATGGCCGGTTGTGTTATCTGTATCTGTTGCTGTAATTGTTGGGTTGTCGTCTGGGGTTATGCCTGCGATGAAGGCGGCGAAATTAAATCCGATTGACAGTTTGCGTCATGAATAAAATAACCGCCGTTTGGCGGTTGTTTTTTTATTTTTTCTTGGTTGCTTCTTTGATTGCCTTGTACCATTTTGATACTGTATCTTTGGAACTGGAATACATTTGATGCAAATCTTTTTGCAGGTTACTGCCCAGTTCATGGGAAATTTTTCCACCCCAATCCTGTGCGCGTTCATTTGCTGTTTTTGCAATCCACCATGTCAGCGCCGATATCAGCACAATAATCCATACGCTGTTATTGTTTAATGTTGGTGTGTTATTTGCCATATCTACGGTGATTATTGTTGATAACAGTGCGGTACACACGGCGATAATAATAGACATTGAAACAAAGTATAATGCGGCATTAATAAATCGTTCTATTTGGACTTTCAAAGATTCTGCGCTGAACAATTTAATAAAACCGTTAAATATATTTCCTGCGATACCCTTGTAACTTGTTTTTCCAACTGTTTCTGCAATCGCCGTAAAAGGCAACATGATTATCCCCAAAAACAGGTCTGCGATAACCCCGAATGCCACAAAAGCAAATTTCCACGCCAGGTAAATAAAACCTGTAACAAATCCGATACCGGTCAGAAATGTAAATGCACTTTTACCGATACCCTGTGTTATCCAACCCCATCCGGCAGAAATCGCGGTATAGCAAAATCCAGACAATCGTGTTGGAACGCACATGATATTTGCTGCGCTGGCCGGGTCTAACAGATTATTTTTTGATATATGTAATGTTGCATATTCATGAATTGCCTGGCATGTATCGGGCAGACTGACCCCGGCGGTTGTGCTGACTGCGTCCAGGATAATATCTGCGATATAAGTCCCCAGAAACATTATTGGTGATATCACCATCATAAACAGCTTGGCCGGGCCAATGGTTAACACGCTGGTCCATATTGCGACTTGCAGTCCTTTTTTTGCAATTTCTATTAATTTTTCTTTGGCGTTACTGTCGCCGCGAATAATTGTGTATGCTTCGAACGCAATCCAGAATCCATATGCGATAATGATAAACATTATTACAAAACGCACCAATGATTTATCCAGCACATCTGCAACAAAAGAAAAAGCGTTCATAAATGCCAATCCGACTTTGGCTTCGATTGGTACATAATTTTCAACCAGTTGTTCTTTGGTTTGTGTGTACATTTGATTAAAATCATATGTCAAACTGGACAAGAACCGTTGTCTGTTGTTTTCTGTGGTCCACGAACCAAAATCGCCAATATTTGCCATGCCGACATCTGTTCCCGCTGTCAGGTTAGATGTCGCCCCCCACGCGCCAGACGCAACAAATACAGCAAATACTGCGATAATAATTTTTGATAAAAATTTCTTTAATATATTCATTATTTTTTGCCGATTCTATCAATTACCTTTTTTGTCAGGTCGATTGGTGCGTTAAAAGCTTGTTTTCCTAAATCGTGCAACCAATTACCGTATTCAAAGAATTGGTCGTCTTTGTTTGGTTTTAAACCCGCCAGTAATTTATCTACCTTGGGGCTAAGCGCATAGAAATACAGCAAGAACAAACATCCCATCATCAACATAAATTCCCATGCGTTATCCAAGAAATCAAATGCATCTGGATATTGTCTTTCTACTTCGGCCCTGCGCGCGGTAAAGCAGTTTTTAAATTTTTCCGCATCCATTTCACCATCGGCCAGCGCCACAGATTCACATGTTGAAAATACATTCATCACGGACAGTGTTTGTGCATCTGGATTTTGTGGTGTCTGTCCCATCATTGGTGGTAATATTGCGCTGTATCCATCGTTTGGTCCCGGGAAAAATGTATCTGCCGCATAAGATACCGTTGCATACACAATCAGAACTTTTAATGTTATTGCGACTATTTGTACGGCGGACCTGACCAGAATATCGATTGCGCGTGTTAATAATCCGCTGGCCAGTTTCCATGTTCCTTCAAATGCTGCCGCCCCCAGAAATAACGGCAGGAATATTATCAAGAATATTAATTTAAATATAATACTCAGAATTTGAAACGCCAAATCAAAACCAATCAGCAAGAACATTAAAACCAGCGCCAATCCAGAAATCCATGTTAATATGCCTGCGCCCATCCCCAGCCATGCATAATTCATCAGTGCAAATCCGCCTGCGGCCCCCGCCAACATAACACTGTTGATATTTCCCATAACACACATAAATGGTTGCAGTATTGGGTTTAGTATATCTTTGGATTTATCTGATGTTTTTTCCATTGCATAACATTTTGTGGCATCACTGACCCCGGTTGCGGCCATTGATAATTCCGCCCCGACATACATCACAGGTGTAATTGTTATTTGTGTTACGGTTTTCAGCGCACTTGTTCCCCCCATGCCGATTGCGCCGATTAATGTTCCAACAATCATCAGTCGTAATGCCAGTTTCCAAACCTTGTCAAACCAGCCCTTGAACGCTAATTTTTTTTCCTTTTTATCCAATGTTGTTGTTGTCTTGGCCGCGTCAAACAGATATTGCCCGGTATGTATAAACAAGAATATTCCAAACCCAACAACCATCAGTATCCACAGGTTATCCAGCATTGCTGTCCAAAATTTTTGTGTTGCATCACCCAGCACATAGAATAAATCTGCAATATATTTACATAAAAAGCACCCATTTGCAGATGCGATATCGCCATTTTGTACACCAATTGCGACCATAAAATTATCCAAACTGGTGTATGTTAACGCGGCCCCACCCAGCGCAGCAGATAAATACCATACCCCCAATCCCAATGCGATAACCCACATCAGTATTTTTGCACCCAGTAAAATAAGGTTTTGTTTCAGCATTATTTATCTGTCTTTTTTTCTTCTGTTTTTCCGCCATTGACGATTGTTTTACCAACAGTAACCGCATTATCAAATGCTTTTTTGGTCAGTGTCATCATATCATTAGCGAACTGATCGCCATATTTTGTATTTTCTTCTACATTAAATGCAGACAAGACCATTTTTGTAACCTGGGGTATTTGATCGAATATATAATTTAGTACATATACCAACGCAACACAACCAATCAATGTCATTGCGTACAGATTATCCGTGTTTAAATCGTCTGCGTATATCTGTCCGCTGGTGATTGCGTCCATCAGTGAATTTATATTTGCATCTGGTGCAGAAAAGAATTTTGCGATTATCACCATGATAACAGTATATGTTAATACCACAGACCCCAATGTAACAATTGCATTTATCAGGTTTTTAATTTGACCGATACCAACATTTTTACCCAATCCCCCAATCCATTTTGGAACATGTTCTGCCCCAGAAAAAGGTATTGTTATCAATGATACCGGGAAAAAGAACGCAAAGAACGCCATTGCAATGATTGCATCTGCAAAATAACAACAATATTTAAAGAATATCTTCAAGAATCCCCACGCAATATACATCCCAATAATAAACAACAGTACATGTTTGATAAAGTTTCCAATTCCCAATAACGCCCCCCATGAAAACGCGTTATCCATAACCGCAATCCCCAGTTTCATATAAGACTGGAATTGGGTAATTGTTGTTTTCATCAGCATTATTATTTTATCGCGCAGTTCTGGTCTGAAAAAACCATCTTCATCCAATTCTTGTGGTTCATAAGTTACGATATCATTTACTGTATCATCATCGGAATTTATCATTGTTTGTGAATACAGCAATGTTATTTCTGCCACAGGTTCAAATGTAACAGTTGTTATAAATCGTGGTAATCCAACCCCAAATCCCAACAGGGTTAACGCCACAACGGCAGATATAATCACACGCACCACAGATTTTTGTAAAAACGGATCGGGCGCACCCTTTTTCATATTTTGAAAAACGGCATTAAAAACAAATGCGGTAAACATAAACGCGAACGCAATAACACAGACCTGTCCAAATGTTTCATATACTGATGCGGCGGCGTTTGATATTATTTCAAACAGCTTATCAAATACTGCGCACCCCCAGCATTGGACATTGTCTTCTATCAAAGAATTTATCCATGTGTTCATTTTTTCTTAAACCATCCTGTTGCGTCTTTGATTTGTTTGCCCATATTTTTTGCACCTTGCCACAAAGCGTTTGTATCGCCAACCACATTTTTATACAAACCATCCATCCCAGAACCAACATATTTTTCCAGTTGTTTCTTGGTCATATCAAATATTTTGAACATCAAATAAAATGTCAGTATTGCCGAAATCCACATAACGGAATGTTGTCCAAATCCCATTGCGCTTTGTGCAACCTGTGGCACGTTTGATGATGCAAATCCGCCTGCGCTGACAACAAATACGGACGAATTCCATTGGAACAGTGCCTTGATTATTGCCACATTTATTGACAATATAAACGCGCACGCAATCATTGTAACAATCAGTTGTTGTAATGCCTTGGTAATACCGCTGAATGCGGGCCAAATATCAAACCATTTATCGCTGGATTTAAATACATATGTCAGAACATAGAACGGATACAGTATTATCTGCATACCGAAATTAAATATGCCTTGAATAATCAACAGCGCCATAAATATATTGCAAGACACAAATGTAAACACCAAAATAATCCCTGTTATAATATTCATAAAGTCTTCGCCGCCATGCGGTAACAGGGTCATTAACCCGCGTAATCCATTTGTTATAAAATCAAAACCGCGCTTAATAACCTGGTTGTTTGCATGTGACAAGTCTGCCACAGGTTGTGTCAAGAATTCGCAAGATTCTGGGGAAATCCATGCTTTTTTTACAATATCTTCCGGACATTCTACCTTTTTTGTTGACACATCTATTCCGTTAATATTTTCTATGATATGGTTTGTGTAAATTGCACCGAATTCCAGAAACGGATTAATTAACCATTGCGTCAGATACACCGGTTTCAGTTGTAATAATACCAGTGCCGCGATAACTGCGCGTAATCCTGGTTTTAATACATTTTCAAATATTTTTGTGCCTGCGACGGGTTTGTCTCCGAAATTATCACCCCCAGACATTCCAAATGCCGACGCCCAACTTTTTGGAATATACAGCTTTACCAGATACAGCACGATACTTATCCCCAGAAAAGACCAAACGAATACATATATTATACCGTCGCCGTTTCCGACAAAGTATTCATACATACCTGTTGCAACCATCATCAGCGCATCCAGTACCATTGGTACAAACGGTGACAGGTCCAGCGCATCAATAATATTTTTGGCGCACGCAACAGATGGCATGAAAAACATTGCGCATATAATCAGACGACAAAACAGTTTTTTCAGTAAATTCATTCTCTCGTAAATAATTATCTTTATCAATTATATCACATTTGTTTCAAAATGTGGTATACTTAAAGCAATGAATCGGTTAAAAAAATTTTGGATTGTATTTTTGTCTTTTTTGCCGTGTGCATCTGGCGCGGCGGTGCCTTTTTTGGTTGCCGGTGTTGCGGGTGTTGGTGTAATTGCCGGTTTTTCAATATATCGTTCTTCTGTTCCGGTCAACATGGCGGACGCGTATAAGTTTTTTTCCAGTTGTTGGTCGTGTCAGATGTTTTCTGATATTATGGCGACAATGTCTGGCCTGTTGCCCCGCGTTTACAGTGCGTTGGGACATACAATTGTCCCGTTTGCAATAATGTTAACTGCCGTATGGTTTGCGTGGACATTATTAAGCAGTTTTATGAATTCTTCGATTGAAAAACCATGGAGTATATCTGAAAAGTTTGGTGTTCATGTATTAAAGTTGGGGTTTATATGCGCATTATTGGTTGCGCCATTGCCCAGGATTTTAACAGATGTTGCCATTGAGCCGATATTTAATATTGGTTTGTCTTTGAATCGTATGGCGGTTCATGATGATGGTTTTGATGCGTGTGTTGTTGCGACCGCGTTGGCGGACCCTGTATCGGTTGATACGCGTGCCGCAGAATCTGGCGCGTATTCACCCAAATTGCGCCATAATCTGACATGTGAATTGGCGGGTGTGCATCAGCTGACAGGTATGGGGATGACTGTTGGGTGGACAATGATAAATATGTCATTTGACGCTGATTACATGCACAAAATTATGTGGGATATTCCAATATTTCCAAATGTTCCGATGTTTTTTGTCGGTGCATTGGTTTTGATATTATTTTTTATGGCATTGATACCTGTCCCATTATATTTCTTAGAGGTATTTATAAAATTATCAATGGATTTAATAATGTTGCCATTGATGTTGTTGGGCTGGTTATTTTCTGGTTGGAAAATTTCATTGGCTGGTGCGGGCAAAACGATTCGTCAGATAATAGACGATGTTGTGTCTGCGTCGCTTGGGATTGCGATGACTGGTATTTTTGTATCTTTTGCGATAATGTTTTTAAATGCTGTGTTTGGTGATTGGGCGGGGTCCAGTACACTGGTTGCGGCGTTAAGTTCTGGCGAATCGCAAGGCGCCAAGATATTAATGGATGCATTAATGTTACGAAATGATAATTTGATAACAATTATCATGATGGGTATATTTATTGCGATGTTTATGACATCGATACCTGCGCTGGTAAAGTCTTTATTCAGCGTTCAGATTTCCACAGATTTTTATAACAAGGTTGAAAGCAACCTTAAAATCATTACTGAAAATGCCAAAAAATGGTACGAATCGTTAAAAAAATAAAAAATCAAGCAGTTTATTTAACCTGGGCCCCTTTTTTATATATTCCGAATCTGATATAATTCATAGCGATGAAAAAGTTTCCGATTCTTTACTGGCCACGCAAAACCAAGGGTGATGAAGAATATCAGCTCTCGCGCAAGGTTATAAATAACCAGGTTGGGGTTATGCCTGATGTTTGCACAGAAGATATTGATATATCTGCGTTTTTATCATCGCATCCTGATGCGGTTATATATTATCCTGTTTTTTGTGGTTCCACGGGGTGGTGGGGCGAATTATTGGGCGGTAATGCGGTTGTCTGTGATAAATTGATAATATCATCTGAATGTCAATTGATGGTCATTAAATCCAAGGATAATACAAAATTAAATGGCAAGAATCAGCTGTTGGCTGCGGAAATATACCCCAGCAGCGGTTTTTTTAAGAAGATGAATTCTTCGATTGCGACAATTACGGATATGTTGGCAACGGACACTGGGACGATATTGGCATTATTTTCTGGGCACAGTTCATCCCAGTTTATAAATGTGTTGGAATCGACTGGGAATTCATATCTTGGTTGCATTGGTCGATATTAAAATGTTATTATTGCTTGATTTCTGTAAAAATATTTGTATAATTCGCGGGCTAAAATAAAAAAGGTAAGAACAATGAAACAAGGAATTCATCCTGAATATCATGAAATCAACGTCACCAGAACGGACGGAAAAACAATAAAAATGTATTCTTCTGTCAAGAAAGACTTGGTTTTGTCTACTGATAATTTGAATCATTCTGCATGGACAGGTCAGCGTTCAAATGCCGCGGAAAAGGGGAAGCGTGCATCCAAATTTAACAAGAAATTTGCTGGGTTTAAATTTTAAGTTTAACTTAAATTTCATGGGGGTTGCGACATGGATCTGTTGATAAAAGGTTCAACCGAGTTAAACAAGATGTTTATGGCGTTACAACGTACTGCATCTGGTTTGCGTCGCGATTTTGGAGAGGTGGAAAACCTGCAACAGTCTTTGCGTGGTGCACGTGATTTTGTGCACAAGGCTGCGAACAGAATCGAAGAAAGTATTTTATCGGACCTGTTGTTGGTTCGTCCGGCGGCTGGTTTGTTGACGCCAAATGTATCGCGTGCCGGCGACGGTCGTGATGAATTTGTTTTGGCGTTGTCTGGTGCTTCTAATTTTGTTCGTGGTAATCCGCATTTTGCGATATCTTTGGCATTGCGTTCCAACGATGAAACCAAGATTGCGTTAATTTATTCCCCGATTGATGAACGTTTATATTACGCGGAATCTGGTCGTGGTGCGTATGTTTTTTCTGCGTTCCATTCGGCCAAGATAAAGGTTTCTAATTTATCAGAAGCGTCCGAATTAACGGTTGCATATAATACATCTGATGCGCGCCCATTGATTGGTTCTGTGCGTCGTACTGGTTGTCCTGCGTTGGATTTGGCGTGGGTTGCCGCGGGCAAGTTTGATGCGTTTGTTTCTGATCCGTTGGATTTTGCAGAAATTGCCGCGGGCGATTTAATCATACGCGAAGCTGGCGGTACAATTGAAATGATGGCGGACTTGGTTGCGTCAAACGGTAAAATAGAATTATAAAAATCCGGCATTTGCCGGATTTTTAATTGAAAATATGATTTTTATTTTGTATCTTAACAAGACATATATTCATAGGGGAAAAATATGGACGAAACAAAATTGTCTTTTGAAGAAGCATATAAACAATTAACTGATTTGGTAAAAAAAATGGAATCTGGCGAATTGCCATTGGCTGATTCTGTCGCGGCATACGAACAGGGGATAAAATTAAAGGCTTACTGTGAACAGTTATTAAAAGAAGCTGAATTAAAAATAGAAACCCTGAAAGTAAATGCGTAATTAATAACATAATATAAAAACGGATTTTGTTGTGGCGGAAAAAAGTAAATTGACCCCTGTTATGCAACAGTATGTGGATATGAAGGCTGAAAATCCAGATGCGTTGTTAATGTTTCGTTTGGGGGATTTTTATGAATCTTTTTTTGAAGATGCGAAAATAATAAGTTCTGTATTGGGATTGGTTTTGACTGCGCGTGGGACCGATGCAGACGGTGTCAGTATCCCGATGTGTGGTATTCCGTGGCATGCGGCGGATAATTATTTTGGTCGTCTTGTTCGGGCCGGGCACAAGGTTGCATTGGTTGAACAAATGGAAACCCCCGCCCAGGCCAAGGCGCGTGGACATAAATTTATCGATCGTCAGGTGGTCCGTGTTTTGACATCGGGAACATTGACAGATGAAAACTTGTTAACACCAAAAAATTCTAATTTTTTAATAGCTGTATCACCGTTATCTGGCGGAAAATACGATATTGCAGGATGTGATATTTCAACAGGTGAATTTTTTGTTGGTCAAACCAAGGATTTGATTGATGACCTGGTTCGGATATCCCCGGCCGAGGTTATATTTCCTTTTTCATCAGCCGAAGAAAAAAATATTATGACCGTGCGTTCTATGTTCAAGTCTTCGCCTGTGTATGAAAAACTGTATCATCGCAGTGATATTGACATGGTTGTTTCGCGTGTTTTTGGTGGTGCGGTTGATGCGGGTGCGGTTATAACTGACACAGATTGTGCGATATGTTTGTTGGCGGGATATTTATTTAACACCCAACGCGATGCCACGATAACATTTCGTGCGCCGTATACATTTAAGTCTGGGCGGCAGTTATTGATTGATTCTGCAACATGGAAAAGTTTGGAAATAGATGCGCCAATCAACGACGGCGGTGTATGTTTAATTGATGTTCTGGATGAAACCTGTACGGCGGCCGGTGCGCGTAAATTGCGTTCGTATTTGCGTAATTTATCTGGTGATGCGTCCCAGATTATATCGCGTCAAAAACATGTTTCGCATTTTGTATCCAATCCAGATGTTATGTCGTCTGTATCCAACATGTTATCTGTGATACCTGATGTTGGTCGTTCTTTGTCCAGATTATTATCTGGTCGTGGCACACCGCGCGATATGCGTTATATCCAAGAATTTTTATCTGCGTTACCACGCGCCCAGATTTTATCTGCGCGTTTGGATTCTGACTTTGCACAGCGTTTTGCGTCTGTTCGCACACACAGTGATTTATCAGACAAATTGGCGCGTGCGCTGGCAGATGAATTACCGACTTTTTTCCGTGATGGCAATGTAATTCGTGATGGTTTTGATGTGTCTTTGGATAACATGCGTGGTTTATCGCATGGCGCGCGTGAAACGATTGCGGCATTACAATCTGAATATATATCGCGCACATCCGTTAATACATTAAAGATAAAGTATAATAATATCCTGGGATATTTTATAGAGGTTCCATCGGCCCGCGCAGATGCGCTAATGTCGCCTGATTCTGGTTTTATTCATCGCCAGACAATGGCGGGCAATATGCGATTTACAACTGCGCGCTTGATTGATTTGGATAACGATGTGCGCAGTGCCGCGGAAAAGGCCGCCGGCATCGAATCCGAAATCATAAATTCTTTTATATCAGAAATTCGTGATATTGCAGACGATTTATTATCAACGGCTGATTTATTGGCGGATATTGATGTTTGGTTATCATTGTCGTTGGTTGCATCTAAATACGATTGGGTGTGTCCGGTGATAACAACAGATTGTTCGTATGATGTTGTTGGTGGTCGTCATCCTGTGATTGAGTCTGTATTGCGTTCACGGGGCGATAATTTTGTAAAAAACGACTGTAATTTAAATATAAAATCTATTGCGTTATTGACGGGGCCGAACATGGCGGGTAAATCGACATATCTGCGCCAGAATGCGATAATTATAGTATTGGCGCATCTGGGATCATTTGTTCCGGCAACGCGTGCAACGATTGGTGTTTGTGACCAGTTATTCAGTCGTGTTGGTGCGTCTGATAATTTGGCGGCGGGGCAGTCTACCTTTATGGTGGAAATGAGCGAGACTGCAAATATCTTAAATCGTGCAACCAAACAGTCTTTTATAATATTTGATGAAATTGGGCGTGGGACTGCAACCTATGATGGTATGGCGATTGCCCAGGCTGTTTTAGAATTTTTGGATAATATGCAACCGCGAACATTATTTGCGACCCATTACCATGAATTAACTGCGTTGGCGCAGGGTGGTCATTTGTCGCATGTTGCGTGTTTAACGATTGATGTTCGTGAACATAACAATGATATAATATTTATGCACAAAATTGTTGCAGGCGTGGCAAATCGGTCGTATGGTATCCAGGTGGCAAAAATGGCTGGTATGCCCGAATCGGTTGTTTCGCGTGCAGAATGTGTTTTAAATTCGTTGGAATCAAATTCGATAACAAAATCATCTGTGATTCAATCAGAAAATAAAAAACCAACACGTCAGAAATCTTGCGTGTCCGATTCTTTACCGCCACAGTTAAATTTATTTGGATAAAATGGAATAAGAAAAATGATTGATAAAAACAGTGTTTTAATACAGTCTAATATGAACAAAGATCGTTGTGGCAATAATGTGACGGTTGTCCATGACAGAAAATCATATGATAAATATATATCACAATATTTTAATAACCAGGCGCTGGCAGATTATTTATTTCCGGTTTTTGTCTTGCGCAGTTATGCGGGCGGAACGGCGTCTGTTGCATCAGAAGTGCTAAGGTTTATTGTTGCAAACAGTTACGATACCGATAAAGAAAACGGCAAGGTTTATGCCGTTAATACATACGAAGGCGCGCGTATTCAAATACCGTCTGATTACAAGATTATAAATCCTGCGGGCTGGCAGATATATCCACAAAAACGCACAATGGTCCTGGAAGACGTATACAGATTTGTGTGCAGAAATTTACACAGATAATACCATGCAAACACCGTCGGGCTGGATTATATTGGACAAAGACAGCGGACTGTTTTCCAGAACGGCGGGTGGGCGTATTGCGCGTATGTTGGGAACAAAAAAGTACGGCCATATTGGAACATTGGATCCGATGGCGACTGGTGTTTTGCCAATCGCGATTGGCGATGCGACCAAAATGATACCGTTCATAGAAGATGTAAATTCCCATACAAAAGAATATTTGTTTTCATGTCAGTTTGGTTTTGAAACCAATACATTGGATATCACGGGTGTTGAAACTGCGCGAAATGATATTATTCCATGTGAATCAGATGTTATTTCCGTGTTGTCTGATTTTGTTGGCAAAATAAAACAGATTCCGCCCCAGTATTCCGCGGTGCATGTTAACGGTAATCGTGCATATGATGTCGCGCGTCGTGGTTGTACAATTGATATTCCCCCGCGTGATATTCAGATATTTGAACTGGAATATTTGGGGATTGTTGATAAATCGTGGCAATTTCGTGTCTGTTGCAGTCGTGGTACCTATGTTCGTTCATTGGCGCGCGACATTGCGCACAGGTGTAATGCATTGGCGACGGTTGATATGATACGGCGCACACGAACAAATGGTTTTGATATAAAAGATTCAGTAAAACTTGATTTTTTAGAAAAAGTATTTAATAATAGTGGAAATTTCGGGGATAACCTGAAATCGGTTGATTTTGGACTGGGGGACATTCCGGTTCTGAATCTGGCTGATAAAGACGCAAGTTTTTATAAAAATGGTGGCTTTATCAAGACGGATGCGGCCCATGGCATGTATCGTGTTTATACTGGCGATATTTTTGTTGGTATTGGCATGGTCTGTGACGGCGTGTTGCGTCCACAAAGAACAATTTAAAACAAAGGAAAAAAACAATGTCCATTACAAAGACAAAAAAATCTGAATTGATTCAGGCTTACAAAATATCTGATAAAGATAATGGTGGTTCCGTTGAATCCCAGGTTGCTGTTTTAACAGAACGCATCCGCAATTTGACAGAACATATGAAGGCTAACCACAAAGACAATCATTCAAAACGTGGTTTGTTGTTGATGGTTAATCGTCGTAAAAAACTGTTGGCCTATATCAAGAAGCGTAACGTGGAAGATTATGAAGCTTTGATTAAAAAGCTGGGTCTGCGTAAATAAAAAATCCCGCGTTTTGCGGGTTTTTTTATTGTGTAATTTCGCGTACCTTTTTTGTTTTCGCGTCATATATGCGTGGTTGTCCTTCGTAATGCAACGCATGATGATGTTTTGGTATCATATATTCTGGAATTGGCGATGCGCGTTCCATTTTGACCTTGTCGTTGAGTGCGATTTGTATTTTATTTTTGCGCAAGAAGTGCCATTCACCATCGGCCTCAATCGGTCTGTTATAGTATCCCTGGTACAGCACGATTTGTCGTGCATCTGGCAGTGTCATTAAATCCATTGGTGAAAACAAGTCTTCTTCTTTGTCGACTTCGATTTCTTTGCCGTCTGGTCCTTTTTCCTTCTTTTTTGTTTTTTTCTTGCCAATCATGCGTGTGAATTTTTCAGCAGTTGCCGGGTCATTAACACGCAATATAATCTTGGCGGCAGTATTTGCGATAATTGTTTCTGCGGCCTTGTCGCCGTATTTATCCTGAATCTGACTGATGTCCTGCCCGACAATCAGATACGATACCTTTTGTCCGCGTCCAACTGCGGGGCCTTGAACGATGGCTTCCAGTTTGTTCATAGTTGGCATTTCGTCCAATACGAACAACGCAGGATATGGTCCCAACTTTTTTCCATGATTTGTTTTTTCTGGTGGATTCGCAATCAAGAAATTAGACAACAGTTCAATGAACATACTGGTGATTGGTTTAAATGCCGGCGCATCGGCAACATTCATTGACAGATATATTGTAATCGGTTTGATTTTTCCATCTGTTGGGTCGACCATACCGCGCATATCGCTGAAATGGATGTCAGAATGTCGCGTATGTTTGTTTACTGCGGGGTGTCTGAAAATGTTTAATCCTGCGTTCATGGTTGACATAATAGAACCGCGTTCCTTGTCCGGCGTGTTTGCCAGGTTGATAAATGCAGAAATAGCATCATCGTTATAGGAATATAATCTGGCTTCGTTAACAGCGGCGTTCAAGAAATCTTTCATTGGGTCGGCCATCATAACCATTTGGTCGCCTTGTTTTTTTCTTTCTTCCAGGTCGTTTGCGACCTTTAATTGACCTTCTACGTACCATGCCAAGAACATTGGGATTGATGCCTCGGCCCCGTGCCACTCTGCGGGCAGTCCACCCCATGTACCGACATGGACATAATTATCCAGTGTCAGTTCGCCGCGTTGTAATGCCGCCATTGCAGCGTATGCGTTCGGGTCTGATGACATTGTCATATAGTAATCCATCAACACGACGGCGTCCTGTTCGTCAAATGTGCCGTTTTGCAGTCGGTTATAGAAATAGTCGTTCGCCTTGGCGCGTTCGACCTTGGAAATTATAAAGTTTATATATCCTGTTAATGCTGCGCGCGCCGTATTTGACCAGTGTGGGTCTTTGGCGTTTTCTTCAATAATAGTATTCACGATAACTTGAATATATGTACTGCGTTCTTCGATTGTTGTCGGCATGTTTTCCGGGGACAGCGGATTCCACGCAGGATAATATATTCCGTTTTCTGGTTCGTCTGGTGCTGCCCAGTTTAATATAAATACTGGTCCAACCGTTGCGCGATATCCAGATGTATCGCGGTCCAGTTCTGGTTTAGGGTCGTTTATAATCATTGAAACATTATCGCACCCCAAGATTGTCGGTATAACGACACCTTGTGTTTTACCGGTACCAGCGGGCGCCAATAACAACGCAGACAGGCATGTATCCATTTTTAATGGTTTGCCTTTGAAATACCCCAATACCATCATAAATCCGCCAAACAGCCCTTCGTTATTCTTGTGGTCTGATTTCATTTTTTTGATATCGTTGGCATTTGCCTTGCGCGAAGATTTTTCGTCAAATTTATCTTTTGAGTGCGGATTGATTTCATCTGTCATTGTTGCATCGGCCAAGAAGTAGTACGCAATAACCGGTAACAGTGGTGTTATGCATGCAATGTCTGGTCGTAATATACAGCGTATAAGCCAATCTGGAATTTGCGCCAACACAGACATCCCAAGTGTGTTAATTGCCTGGTGAAAATATATCCATATCCAATGCTTGGTTGCGGGTGACCAACCGTAACGCCATATTTGTTCAATTGGAAACGCGCACGCGACCAACAATGCGGCAATCAGCCATACAATTATTGTCCATCGTATGGACCAAAATTCGCGTGCCAGTGGTGTTTTTTCGTGTTCTTTATAGGCCTCGGACCGGAAAATACTGATTCCTTTGCCTTTGCCCGACATTGATAAAAAGTTGAATTTAGCTGCCATAATGGTATTATTATAACATAAAAAAGGTGTTTTATAAATCAGGAAATAATAAAATTATGAAAAATATTCCAAGAATTTTCGTCGGCGATAATGTTGATACGGGGATGGTTTTGCCTGTTTCGCGTGAAGTATCGCATTATTTGTCGCGTGTTATGCGAACAAACAGTTGTTTGGTTTTTGGGGGTGGTTATGAATTTAATGCGGTCTTGTCAGATGATAAGTCTGCGTTAATTGTTGGTGCAAAAACAGATCATGCGGATCCGTCTAACAATATTACATTGATGTTTGCACCGATAAAAAGAACGGATGATTTGTTGAATATGGCGACACAGATGGGTGTTGCGTGTTTTCAGCCTGTTATAACCCAGCGAACAAATGCCAATCGTATAAACTGGGCGCGTATGAACAAGATTGTTGTTGAAAGTGCAGAACAATCAAATCGTAACAGTGTTCCCCAGATTTTACCAGCGGTTAAATTTTCAGACCTGGATTTGTCAGGTGTTGTTTTTGCGGACGAGCGTGCCGCCCATGGTCGTGATGTGTCGGATGAAATTGATGATGTAAAATATTTATTGGTTGGTCCCGAAGGTGGTTTTTCAGATTCTGAATTTGATGCGTTGGATTGCGCTGGGGCGCGTGGTATATCATTGGGACGCACAATTTTGCGTGCAGAATTGGCGGCGTCTGTTGCAATTGCACGGGTGGTGAAGTAATGGGAATCAGACTTGCAAAATATTTATCGGACTCGTCCGTTGCGTCGCGTCGTTATGCCGAAGACATGATACGTGCGGGTCGTGTGTGTGTAAATGGTGTTGTTGTTGATACGCCTGTGTTTTTTGTTTCAGATGGCGATGTTGTTACATTGGATGGTAATGAAATTGCCGCGCGACACAGTACAGACCTGTATATGTTTCACAAGCCTGTAAATACGATGACGACATTGCGTGATCCTGATGGGCGCAAAACAATATATGATTGTTTACCTGACAGTTTCAAGAATTTAAAATATGTGGGTCGTTTGGATTTTAAGACCACAGGATTGTTATTGCTGACAAACGATGGTGATTTGGCGCGTCGTTTAACATTGCCTTCGTCTGGGATTTTACGCACATATATTGCAACGGTTGATTGCATAGATATGTCGGGCATTGCGCGTGCGCGTCGTGGTGTAACGGTTGATGGTGTTCGTTATGCGCCGATGGATATATCTGTTATTGATTCTTCTAATTTGCGCGTAACAATCAGCGAAGGAAAAAAGAACGAGGTCAGAATAGTCTTGCGTTCATGTGGATGTCCTGTGCGCAGATTGCACAGGATTTCGTTTGGTGATATTCAATTGGGTGATTTGCCTGTTGGTAAAATTTGTAAGCTGTCACAGAAAACAATTGACGCAATGTTAAAAAAACTCTAATATTCAATTATTCAAGGAAGGGAGTTTTATATGAAAAAAACATCTGCTGGCAAGGGATTAAATACAAGAAAAGGCGCAAAACTGCGTCCTGTGGCGTCCAAGACGACAATAAAACAGCCGCGTGCCAAGACATGTTCTGGTGCATGGTCTGTATCAATTTATATCTATTGGTTTATAATTTTGTTCTTTATTGCTGCGACATTTTACATTTTGGGACGCAGTCATAATATGCAAACAAATGTATCTGTTGCACCAATTACAGAAGAGGTTTTATTACAAGCCGCTGATTATTATGAAACAGGTAAACAAAAATTAACATCCGGTCAGATTGAAGAAGCGATATCTGATTTAAGTGCTGCAATTGATGGTGGGGCCGCGTCTGTTGATACATATATCCTGCGTGGCGAAGCGTATATGCAGTCTGGTAATTATCGTGATGCGATGGCTGATTTTAATGCGGCCTTGGCAAAAAATCCTGCGAACCCGGTTGCGTATTATGATCGTTATCTGTTGAATTCCAGATTGGAAGATTATAATTCTGCGTTAAGCGATATTAATAACGCCTTGGCGGCCAGCACCAAGAACCCCAGCCCAATTTTGCAAATGCGTGATTTGTATGCAAAGCGTGGCCAGTTGAATTTGTGGTTGAAAAACTGGGAAGGGGCGGTTGCAGATTTTACAAATTCGTTGGCACGCCCAGAAGGTACAGTTGATGCAAATGTTTATGCAGATCGTGCCGAAGCATACACTGCGTTGGGTAAATATGCAGACGCGATAAACGATTATTCATCTGCGGTACGCGTTATATCTGAACAGATTCAGGGTGCTGTATCTTCTGATGAACGCGAATCTTTGTCCAGCAGCGCAATGGGTTATTTTGAAAAATCGGCTGCGTTGAATCTGAATTTGGGTAATATAGATGCCGCGCGTACTGATTTGGAATCGTCATATGCGATTGCGGTTGCGTTGGATGATACGGACAGTGTTGCGCGTTTACAGGCTTTGATTACAGATTTAAATCGTCCTGTATCAGAAACTGTTTCCGCAACAGTGGCACAATAATTATTTCAGAAATAAAAAACGCCCGTTTGGGCGTTTTTTTTGTTGTTTTTATTTGCAAAGCTTTAAATATGTTTTATAATTTTGTCGGCGAAGGTGAATTATTCTTTTGTGCATCTGTGTTCAGGGTGCAGAAACGAATGATTTTTCTTCGCAATCATTAAATTAACTTTTATAATTATGGAGAAAATAAATGGTTTTTGGTTTATTTAAAAAAGACGCAAAATTAAACAATCCAATTGTTGTTGAAATTCCATATGGCGATACCACATTGCGTTTGGAAACGGGCCGTATGGCAAAACAAGCAAATGGTTCTGTTTTGGCAACAATGGGTGAAACAATGGTTTTGGCAACCGTATGTGCAGAAAAATCTGCTGTCGAAGGTCAGGATTTCTTTCCTTTGACTGTTGATTACCAAGAAAAGTTCGCATCTGCGGGTCGTATTCCTGGATCACGCGACAGACGCGAAGGCAAGGCATCAACCGCAGAAACATTGACTGCGCGTTTGATTGACCGTCCAATTCGTCCATTATTCCCAGAAACATTTAAGAACAAGGTTCAAATTATTGCCCAGGTATTTTCATACGATAAAAAGAATCAGCCTGATATTTTGGCAATGATTGCATCGTCTGCGGCGTTGGCGTTAAGTGGTGTTCCGTTCCAGGGGCCAATTGGTGCGGCGCGTGTCGGTTTTGCAGATGGTAAATATATCTTGAATCCGTCCAAGAAAGCGGTTGAAGATTCCGAAATGGATTTGGTTGTTGCTGCGACCAAAGACGGTGTTTTGATGGTTGAATCTGAAATCGGGGAATTAGACGAAGCAACTGTATTGGGTGCGGTAAAATTTGGTTTTGATGCACAACAGGCAGTTATCGCCGCGATTAACGAATTGGCAGACAAGGCTGGCAAAGAACGTTGGGAAACACCTGAAAAAACAGCTGAACAAATCGCAATGGAAGAAAACTTTGAAAGTTTTGCCGGCGATATTGAATCTGCATTGCAAATCAAAGAAAAATTGACACGGTTGGAAACATTGGCGTCTATTCATGCGTCTGCAAAAGAACGCATCCCAGAATTGTTCCCAGAAACAACACGTGCACAATCTACATTGGAATCATGGGCGGACGAGGTTATTGAAAACCTGACGGCGCGTATCATGCGTGGCAATATCTTGGCGGGCAAACCGCGTATTGACGGTCGTGATAACAAGACTGTTCGTCCAATTGAAATTGAATTGGGTGTATTGCCACGCGCGCATGGTTCTGCGTTGTTCACACGTGGTGAAACCCAGGCATTGGTATCATTAACATTGGGCGGTGGCAAAGATGCGTTACCAATCGAATCTTTGGACGGTGCCGAAGAACGCGACTTTATCTTGAACTATAATTTCCCGGGTTATTCTGTTGGCGAATGCAAGGGGTTAAAATCCCCAGGTCGTCGTGAAATTGGTCACGGTAATTTGGCATGGCGTGCGGTTCATCCAATGGTACCAAGTCGCAGTGAATTTGATTATGTGATTCGTATTGTATCTGACATCTTGGAATCAAATGGTTCTTCGTCAATGGCGACCACATGTGGTGCAACATTGGCAATGATGGACGGCGGTGTTCCAATGAAGCGTCCTGTGGCCGGTATTGCAATGGGATTGATTAAAGAAGGTGATGATTACGCAATCTTGACAGATATCTTGGGCGACGAAGATCACTTGGGCGATATGGACTTCAAGGTAACAGGTACAGACCAGGGTGTAACAGCATTGCAGATGGATATTAAAATCACATCTATCACATTTGAAATCATGGAACGTGCACTGGCCCAGGCAAAAGATGGCCGTATGCATATCTTGGGTAAAATTGACAAGGCTATTAAAAAGCCGCGCACAAAATTGTCTGAATATGCCCCACAAAGCTATGCAATGAAAATTAATCCGGACAAGGTTCGTGATGTTATCGGCAAGGGCGGCAGTGTTATTCAGGCTTTGACACGCGAAACAAATACCCAAATTGATTTGTCTGATGATGGTTCTATTAAAATCATGGCGGTATCCAAAGAAGATGCAGACGCGGCAATCGCACGCATCAAAGATATCGTTGCAGAACCAGAAGTTGGCCAGATTTACAAGGGTACAGTATCTGGTATGAAAGACTTTGGTTTGTTCGTAAAAATTATGAACGGATTCGAAGCAATGGTTCATATCTCTGAAATTACTGGTGAACGTTTGGCAAAAATAGAAGATGCCAAAATCAAAGAAGGCGATACCGTTTATGTTCGTTTCTTGGGTGCCGATAAACGCGGTAAAACACGTATGTCTATGGTTGGTATCGACCAGAAAACAGGTGCTGAAATCAAGAAGTAAGGATTTTTGATGAAGACTGAACAATTAAATTGGACGGACAAAGATTGGGCAACCCATATGGGTTGCCTTGTTCAGGAAGTTCCTGGCATCAGACGGTTAATCGCAGAACGTTTTTTTCCAGGAATTGCACAAGATAAAACAACGGGTAAATATAATTTTGTTATGACAAAATTGTACGAAAGCATGTCTGGTACGAAACGCGTTGTGCCAATGGTATCAAGTACGAAAATGTTTTCAACTTTTGAGTCTGCGGCAATCCACGCAAATAATGAAATTATTCCTTTGTTGGAATTTAATAAGTTTTGGGCCCAGGCACTGGGGGTTCCAGAACGTGCATTACAAATGTTACATGTAAAGGAGAAATAAAATGGATATGGAAAGCTTAATGGCCCAGGCGGCAGAATTGCAAAGCAAGGTTGCCGCAGCCCAGGAAAAACTGGGGTCCACTGTTGTCAAAGGGTTGGCATCGGGCGGCAAGTGCATTGTTGACATGACATGCAAATATGACATGTTGAAAATCGTTATTAATCCAGATATTTTGTCATCTGGTGCCGATGCGGTTGCAGATGCAGTTTTGTCTGCGGTCCAAGATGCAAAAAGCAAAGCAGACAAGGTTATTGATGAAGTAATGTCTGCGGCAACGGCGGGTATGCCACTGCCAAAATAATAAAACCGCCAATTGGCGGTTTTTTTGTTATGGTATCTATGCCTTGAAAAGTGCAAAGTTATATTTTATACTGCACATGATATGAGAATTTTAAACAAATATTTTTCGCGTCAGTTAATATCGATATTTATAATGTTGTTATTGATTTTGACTGGTTTGGCATGGATGATGCAGATTATGTCCATGATGAAAATGCTGTTAAAATATGGTATTGATTTGGGTGATTTCTTGGGGTTGACATCATTAATGATACCATTTATTGCATCGATAATAATTCCATTTGTTTGTTTTATTTCCGTTGTGTTTGTTTACAACAAAATGATTTCTGATAACGAGGTTACGGTTATGGCCGCATCGGGGCTGTCGCCATGGCAAATTGCGCGACCTGCATTGAAATTCAGTGTTGTGTTAATGGTGATAAATTTGGTTTTAAATTTGTGGATTGTGCCATCTACCCAGGCCAGATTTTATGATATGCAGTGGAATTTAAAGTACGGTATGGCGCATATGAAATTGCAAGAAAGTTCTTTTACGGAAATCTCGGATGGTTTGGTTGTATATGTGGACAAGGTTGCCGATCATGATTTAAGCCAGGTTATGCTGTCTGATATGCGAAATGCGGATTCACCCAGTATGATTTTTGCAGAAAAGGGTAAATTGGTATCAACTGTCCGTGGTCTGTCCTTGGTCATGACAAATGGTGCATTGCAATCGTCGGGAAATCAGACGATTATGGGCACATTTGAAACATTTGATATGGATTTAAATGTTGCAGATAATGGCGGTAACAATTCGTTTCGTGTTCGTCGTATATCAACATTGGATTTGTTAAGGGTTGTCTTTGATGCGGAAACAAAAAAACAACAAAAATTAATTTTGACAGAATTAAGTTCTCGTTTTATCAGTCCTGTTATGAATATTATTTTGGCGATGTTATGTGCAACGATTTTATTGCGGTCCAGTCTGTTGCGTCGTCGTGCCAGTTTTGCGCCTGCGATGGCTGTTGGGTCGATGGCGTTGGTTATGGCGTTGTATATGTCTGGTTCAAATATGGTGTCCAGTTTAACTGACTTGGCGATATTATCAGGATTGGTTGCATTGTTGTTTATTGGAATATTTGCGGTGTTAATCAAGAAATGAAAAATATAAAACTGGCATTTGTATTGTGTTTATTGTCTGGCGCGTCATATGCGCTATCTGTTGACATTAAAGAACCGCGTACAATCGTTGCGGATAAAATTGAATATGATATAAAATCAGAATCGATAAAAACATCGGGCGATACAGAAATTACAAATAAATCTGGCCAGCGTATGACCCTGACGGATACTTATATTTCGCAACAGGGTAAACAATTGTCTGGTGAAGATATTCAAATATGGTTGGGCCAGCATGTTTATGTTCAGTCTGATAATATAACGCGTGATGGTGAAATAACAATCGCCCGTGACGCAGAATTTACAGCGTGCGCAAATTGTGACAGTTATGGCGATGCCTGGACCGTGTACTCCAGGAAGATAATACATGATATGGATTCGCGCATGCTGGAATTTTACAGTCCTGTATTATATGCATACGATTTGCCTGTGTTTTGGTTTCCTTATTATGAAATGCCGGACCCTGGTGTAAAGTACAAGACGGGATTTTTAATGCCTGATTTTGAATCAACGAACAAGATGGGAACACAAATAAATATTCCTTTTTATTGGTCCATATCAGACAGACATGACATTACATTTATTGCATCTTATTTGACCCAAGAAAACCCACTGTTTCAGATAGAACATCGTTTAAACGCGCCGCATTCTGAATATCGTACCCGTGGTTCTTTTACGCATAATCGTGCGGGTGAAAATCGTTGGCATATATTTAATGATGATGTTATTGAATTGGGTGAATACGCGCGTGCGACGATATTTTTGGAACGCACATCTGACAAGACTTATTTGCAGAAATATGGTTTTTATAATGACCAACCATATTTGGATTCCGGCGCAAAATTAGAACTGTTCGGACAAAGCAGTTATGTTGTTGCAGACGCACACATATTCCAAGAACTGCGCGATGCATCAGGAATATATTCTGCGACAGATGGTGACATTTTACCAAATATTCGTGCTGTACATCAGACTGCGCCGTTATTTGGTGAAACATATGCGAATTTTGGTGCAGATATATTGGGGATTTCTGGTGATGGTACTGCGTCCCAGCGTATGATTGGCGAAGCGCGCCTGACAACACCGTGGACATTGTGGGGTGGCAACAGATTAACGACCAGTGTTTCTGCGCGTTATGACTTATATCATTTTGATAATACAGAAATGATAAACGCGCAAACATATTCTGGATTAAAGAATCGTTTTGTCCCCAGTGCATATCTGGAATGGGGACTGCCATTATTCAAGCCAACAGATACCTGGACCCAGGTTATTGAACCGCGTGCCAGAATTACATTTATGCGTCACATGGATAATCAAGAATTGGCGTTAAATAATGATTCTGCGGGCAGTATTTTAACAGATTCAACATTATTTTCAGACAGTCGTTTTTCTGGATATGACTTATGGGAAAATGGAACATACGCCGATTATGGTGTTCGGTGGTCTGCATTTCACGAAGACGGCGATACATTTGAATTATTTTTGGGACAGTCTTATGATTTTATAGACCGTCCATCAATTGATTTAAACAGTGGTTTTCATAATGGTTCGTCAGATTATGTTGGTCGTATCAGTTATAATAATATGAAATGGTTTGGTGTATCTTCGCGTTTTCGTTTGGACAATCAAGACTTTGCATTGCGTCACATGGAATCGACTGTAAATATTGGCAGTGCGCGTAATTTCTTTAATATTGGTCATATTTGGTCAGAAAATTTAACGCCTGATTTTATACTGCACAGTGATATTAACGAAGCAGTTATTGGCGCGGGTGTTCAATTAACAGACAGGTTATCAGCGCGTTGGAATGCGATTTACAATATGACATACGGTGAATTTCAACGTCATGGTGGTGGTTTATTTTATTCGCATCCTTGTTATTATTTGTCGATTGAATATCGTCGTGATAATGCGGTCAAGGAAGATTATGTTGGGACAACGACTTTTCAATTCAGATTTGGTATGGCAATCGAAGGTCAAAGATATTAAAAACAAAGGAAGGTAAATAATGAAACTGTTTAAACTGTTTTGCATTTTTGCGTGTGCGTTATTTTCTGCGCCTGCATATTGCGCCAGTGTTGTTGCGTCAATTAATGGCACCCCGATAACAGATACAGATGTTACTTTGCGAACCCAGTTAATGGCGCGCCAGGGCCAAACATCAACCGATAATCGCCGTGTTGCATTACAAAACATTATTGACGATAACATCAAGATTGCATATGCGACAAACTTTAATGCCGTGCCAGACGATAAAACAGTTGATGCGGAATTAAAGAAACTAAATTTGGGCGAAGATATTTCTGCCAGCGAATTAGAAATGGCGCGTTCTGCATTGCGTGCAGAAATTGCATGGCAAATAATTGTGGCGCGTACTGTTTTGCCGACAGTTGATATTTCTGCCGAAGATATTAATTCTGAAAAAACAGAATTGGCGCGTGAACATGGCCTGCCAATAGAAGTAACAATGATTCGTTTAATGGATGTTCCATCAGATGTTGTTGCGCGTCTGACAAAACCAAAATCATGTGATGGCGCAATTGAAATGGCAGAATCTTATGGTGGTGTTCCGCAACAGTTTACTGTTATGCAATATGACCTGTCGCCCGATGTTCGTGCACAGATTGCATCGTTACCGAATTTGACTTGGTCACCGGCCAAGGATGGTACTGTCTTGTTGGTTTGCAGTACGCGCAAAACAGATGAATACAAAGACCTGGATTCCATAATCAAACAAAACGCAATGTATAAACAAGCAATGTTCTTGGCCGACCAACAGTTAAAACAACTGCGTCGCAAAGCAGTCATTGTTATAAACGACGACAGATATAAATTATGAAAAAGATTTTATTTAATTTAACAGACGCAGCGTTGGAACAATTTATAATCGAATTGGGCCAACCAAAATTTCGTGCAAAACAAATTCGCCAATGGTTGGACCGTGGTGCGCCAGATTTTGCATCTATGAAAAACATACCGGATGTTTTGCGGACACAGCTGGACAGTGTTGCGCAAACATTGCCTGTGCGTATTGTGAAAAAATTAGAATCCACAGATGGCGAAACAACCAAATTTTTATTGGAATTGCATGACGGCGAACAAATTGAATGTGTTTTAATGCGCACAACATACGGCAACAGTGTTTGTGTCAGTTCCCAGGCAGGCTGTGCAATGGGGTGTAAATTCTGTGCCAGTACTTTATTGGGTTTAAAAAGGAATCTGACATCAAACGAAATTTTTTCCCAGATTTTGGTTGCCCAGTGGGAATTGCGTCATGATAATTTTTCTGAACGTCCAATTCGTCCAAATGGCGACGCAAATAATAACGATGTTTCACATATTGTTATTATGGGTACTGGCGAACCGTTACAGAATACAGAAAATGTAATTGATTTTATCGAGCGTGCAAATTCTCAGATGGGAATTGGTTGGCGTCGAATAACGGTTTCTACATGTGGTATCGTACCCGGGATTGACAGATTAATACAATGGGGGCGCCCAATTAATCTGGCAATTTCTTTACATGCGCCCACAGATGAATTACGCAGTCAAATAATGCCAATAAATAATAAATATAAAATTGCAGATGTTATGGATGCGGCGTGGCGTTTTACAGACACCCATAATCGTCAGTTGATGATAGAATATATCTTGTTGGGGCGTCCAGACGAAAACAACGAAACAGTTTTATATAATGCAACGCCTGAATATGCAGAAAAATTATCTGAATTATTACAGGGTAAAAATTGTATGGTTAATCTGATTCCATGGAACGCTGTTGATGAACGTGATTTTGCGTCGCCATCTGGCAATGCCGTGCACCGGTTCCAAGATGTATTAATTAAAAATGGAATACATACGCGTATTCGTCGCGAGCGTGGAACAGACATTGGTTCTGCATGCGGTCAATTGCGCCTAAATAATGCGAAAAATAAAAAGGGTATATAAAGATGAATCTAAGATATATAACATGTTCTGATCCGCGTGAATCTATTATATTAAGTGATATGATTAGCGTGTTAAATCTGTCGCCCTTGGTTGAAATTGGTATGCAGGCCAGTCCTGGTCCAATGTCATCGGGCAACCCCAGAAATGAATGGTTTAATGCGTTATTAAAACATGTTGTAAACACAAACAGGCCGTCAAATATTGCGGTGCATGTTAATTATGATTGGTGTGATGCATTGTGTTCCGGTGGTGCCATGCCAGATGAAATTGCAAAATGGATGAAGATGCCAAACTTTAATGGTTCTGCCCCTGCGATTCGTCGTTGGCAGTTAAACATTGGTGATGGTACCGGTAAATTTAAACCGGATGCAATTGCGCGTCTGATAAAGGATAATCCCAGACATGAATTTATTTTTCCGTATAATAACCGTGTTGCAGACAAGATATCAGCGTTACATAAAACAGGTGCAAATTTTTCTTTGTTATATGATTCTTCATATGGTTATGGTGTGTTGCCAGATGCCTGGTATCCACCGGTGTATGAATCACATCCAATGGGATACGCGGGCGGATTATCGGCAGACAATGTAACAAAAAACTTAAATAAAATATCGGCTGTTTTACCCCAGGATTATAAAACATGGATTGACGCCGAAGGCAGATTGATGAAAGAAGATACGCGTCATTGGGATGTTAATGCGGTAATGTGTTATATCAAGCACGCATTAATGTTCAATGATTCACAGCGGTCGCATTAAAAAAAAACCGGCGTTTGCCGGTTTTTTTATGGTCTGGGACCACGCATTGGATTCATATTTGTTTTGTTTTCTGTTTTTAATCCTGTTTTTCCAACAATGATTTTATCGCCGATTTTCAATTCTTTTGATATGATTTCTGTTTCTGTTGCGGTTGACAGTCCCTTGCTGAATGGAATTACGATTACTTCGCCATCGCGCAACAATACCAAATGAGATGCAGGTGTGGCCCCATTTGCATCATCTAAAATATTTTTAAAGCTGCGAACCAGAAAGGCCGAATTTGTTGCCTTCCATACATTGTCGCGTTCGGAAATAATAATTGTAACGAATGCGGTCATCCCTGGCATTAATCGCAGGTCTGTATTATCAACATCGATTACCACGGTGTATACCACAACATTAGATGTTGTTGTTGGGGACAGTCTGATTTGTCGAACGATACCGTTAAATGTTTCTGTTGGGTATGCGTCAACGGTAAAAGTAACTGTTTGTCCTTCTTTTATAACGCCAATATCTGCTTCGGATACAGCGGTTTCGATTTGCATTTTTGTCAGGTCTTCGGCAATTTCAAACAGGTCTGGTGTTTGAAACGAAGCGGCCACAGTCTGACCGATGTCTACTTTTCTGGATATTACGGTTCCATCAACTGGCGAAGAAATCGTTGCGTACCCCAGGTTTGTAACGGCGCGTTCATATTGTGATTGCATGCGTTTAACAGATTGTTCTGCCTGTTCGTATGATGTTTGTGATTGTTCCAGTTCTGCGCGTGCAATCATATCACCTGCGTACAGCATTTTGTTGCGTTCGTATTCATTTTTTGCAAAGTTTCGCTGTGATATTGCACTGTCCAGGGATGCTTTGGCTTCGTCAACCGACGCCTGTAAAACTGACGGTTCGATTGTTAATAATATATCGCCTTTTTTTACCTTGGAATTAAAATCCACATACAGGTTATCGATTGTTCCTGATACCTGTGAACCAACATTAACTGTATTTACAGGTTGTATTTCACCGGTTGCGCTGACGACCTGGCGCAGGTCCCCCCGTGTAATATTTATTGTTATAAATTCATTTTTTGTTGCATCTTTACCGCCCCATATCCAGTACGCACCACCAGCGACCGTTGCGATTATTAAAATCCACCATTTTTTGCGCCACACAAAGCGTCCCAATCGTGCCAGAACAGATTTTTTTTGTTGTGTTACAGGTGTTTCAACAATTGTTGGTGTTTTTTTATTTTTTTGTTTTCGCATTATTCTTCACCTTTTTCCATTTCTGCTTTGATATCTCCGACTGCCAGTGCCACCGCAGCGCGTTTTGTATACAGGTCGTATTTTGCGGCGTTGTTTTGTCTTTCTGCGGACGCCAGTTCAGATTGCGCGGTTTGCCAATCCAACATTGTTGCGCGTCCAACCTTGTACATACCGGCTGTAACGCGTTCGCTTTCAGACGCGGACTTCAACAGTGTTTCTGTTTGTTTTAAAACGGTTTGCGCGGTTTTATAGTTTTGATATGCAGAAAAAATATCCAGTGCTGCGTTATCCTGTGTTGTTCGTTCTTGTTCCTGGGCGCGGTCATAGTTTACCTGGGCTGCGCGTGCATTATACAGATTTGCAAAGCCTGCGAACAATGGCATTGACGCACGGATTCCGATACTGCCACTGATATTATCTGAACCTGCGCCGTATGTTTCAGACGGTGTGTCGTTCCATGACACGGAACCGGATGCCGAAATTGATGGCAGGTTTCCCAAAAATACGCTGTTTCGTCTGTGCCATGCGGCGTCTTTATTTGCGGTTGCACGCAACAGGTCAGGTCTGGTTTTTTGTGCCTGTTCAAACAGTTCTTCCAGTGTTTTTGCCTCGGCACTGGCGCCAATTTCTGATGGCATATCTGCGATATTAATGTTTTGGTCTGCTGGGAACGACAGTTTGGTCAGCAATGTTCCCTTGGCGATTTCACGATTATTTTTTGCGCGTTCTAAATCCAAATCGCGACTGGCCAATGTTGTATCTGCCTTTAACACATCAGCCTTTGCGACAACCCCAGCCTTGAATTTATTTTGTGCGGTATCGCGTGCTGTCTTTGCCACATCGCGCAAAGATGTTGCAGACTTTACATCCGCATCCGCATTCAGCAATGCATAATATGCGCCGATAATTCCATAGATATAATTTTGCACATTTTCATCATATTCAAACCCTGTTGCCCGCCAAGACGCCGCCGCCTGATTTAAATCAGACAGTCTTTTTCCAAAATCGAATATTAAATAAGATGCAGACAACGATGCACCATAAGACCAATCGCCCCAGTTTTCATTTCTGTACGGCAGGTTTGCATTTGCGCCCAGATTTACGCTGGGTAAATAATTCGCGTATTCCGCGTTCTTTGACAATCTGGCAGATTCATATGCCAAATAAGATGCGGCCGTCTGTGGGTTTCTGCACAACCCCAGTTCAATTACTTCCTGTAAATTCAGTTCTGTATCTGGGACATTTGTTCGTGTCATACAGTCGTCGATTGCCGCCCATGCATTCAGTGGCATTGCGCATAATAATGTCAGTATAATTTTTCTCATAAATTCTCTCTCTGGTATAATTTATTTATAATAATACTATTTTTATGTTGAAATACAATTATTTTTTGCGTAATATAGGCCTGCTGTTTAGGGCCTGGTGGCAGAGTGGTTATGCAGAGGACTGCAAATCCTTGGATGCCGGTTCGATTCCGACCCAGGCCTCCACCTATAAAACACCCAAGAATTGGGTGTTTTTTATTGGTCGGGATCGAACCGCGGTTCGCATACAAGCCGTGGTTCACAAGCGACATAAGGTCTGACAAGCGCAGTGAACCCGTGCGCGTGGTGAATCAAGTTGCGTTTAGCAACGGTCGCCATTGGCGATGTGAACATTCCGACCCAGGCCTCCACCTATAAAACACCCAAGAATTGGGTGTTTTTTATTTGCGGGCGCGCGGTTATTTTAGTATGATATTTTTCATGATAAATACATTAACCCTGACAAATTTCAGAAATCATAAAATGGGCCGCGTTTTTACCAATGGCATGCGTAATGTTGTTATTACTGGTCCAAATGGTGCGGGCAAGACCGCAATTATCGAAGCGGTATCAATGTTGTCTGGTGAACGTGGTATGCGCGGCGCATCAATGTCTGATATTGCGTGTTTTTCTGGGGACGGTGGTTTTTGTATTCATGCGAATTTATCTGATGAAACAGAATTATCTGTAAACTTTACATCTGGCGATGCGAATCGGCGCGCCCGCATTGATGGTGATGGTGCCGCGTTATCTGATTTGGCGCGTCATATGCGTGTTGTATGGCTGACCCCGCGTGAAGACCGTTTATTTGTGGACAGTGCATCAGAACGTCGTGCGTTTTTTGACAGGCTTGCGACCGGATTTGATTCCCAGCACGCTGGGCGTACGGCACGCCTGTCCAAGTTATTAAGTGAACGTGCCTGTGCGTTAAAGGCATCTGCGGATTCCCATTGGTTGGATGCATTGGATTCCCAGATAGCGGGTACTGCCGTTGCGGTTGCTGCGGCCAGAATTCAGTATGCGGGTGAATTAAATTATTTTCTGTCGCGCTGTGCGGTATCTGTATCTGGATTTATTGAGCAGATGTTAATTGCTGGCGCGACTGCCGGTGATGCCGAGCGTTCATATATTGAATATTTGCGAACGAATCGTGTGTTGGTTGGGGATAAAATGATTGTTGATGGGCCGCATAAATCTGATTTTGGTGTTTTTAACCAAGAATTGGGTTTGCCTGTACATTTAACCAGCACGGGTCAACAAAAAACAATATTATTGGATTTGATATTGGCGCATGCAAAGTTGATACATGCCAAGACATCGCATGATTGTATTATTTTATTGGACGAAGCGATTGCGCATCTGGATTCTGATGCACGTTCTGCATTATTTGTTGCGTTGGCTGATACCAATGCCCAGGTCTGGGCAACAGGGTTGGATATTGAAAATTTTCGTGATATTCCAAATTCTGTATTTGTTACTTGCCATGATGGGCAAATAAGTAATATAGTATGCGCGGGGTAAAAGATATGGCACGTATAGATTATCAAACATTACTAGATAACGCGTTAAAGTCTGTTGTCAAAGACGCGTTGATTCATGCCCAATTTAATGGTCTGGGCGATGGGACACACTTTTTTATCACATTTCGTACGCGCGATGCAGGGGTTGTTTTGCCTGATTTCTTGCGCATACGTTATCCGGATATTATGACGATTGTGTTACAGTATTCATATAATAATTTGCATGTATCTGACAAAGAATTTGGTGTTCAGTTAACATTTGATGGTCGTCCATTTTTTATACGCGTACCATTTTCAGCCTTGGTTGAATTCAAGGACCCGTCTGTTGACTTTATGTTATCGTTTCAACCGAAAACGCAACCTGCATCGGCTGATAATGATATGGAATTACCATTGGAAGAACGCCCAGACACCGTCCCAGATCCCGGGCGCGTTGTATCACTGGATGAATTCAGAAAGAACAGAAAATAACCACAAATCCCCGTGTGGGGATTTTTTACTTTAAACTGCATTAGCTTTTTGTGTCACTGTGATGGCGTGGACAATATTTGGCACAGTTTCAGCGTATTTTAATAATAAAAAACAATACAAATAATAAATTTGTATAAAATAATAGTTGACATTTTTTTTTTTGGACTATGATCGATTCGTCAAATAAATAAAAAAGGACGAAAAATGAGCGAACAGTATAAAAAGTTTAGTGATATATATGAAGAAGAACTTGCACGCGAACAAGAGCGCGCAGCACGTTGGACTAGCGAACGTGTTGGAGATAGATTAATGTCATCTCTTGCTAATCCGATATTACGTGATTATGAAAAAATGGCGTCCAGAATGCATAGTGCGCGTGATGCCCTGAGAAACGATATGGATAAAGTACACGATATGGCTTATTTAAAAGTCGCTATTTCTGATGCGCTTGATGACGCAATCAGATGGGATAATAATATTGGTTTATTCGAAGATATGCGACAAACAAAAGAGTTGTTGCGCTTGTTAATGGCCAGATGTCCTGGGCGTTCAACTGAAAATCTTTTGGATTTTTTCTTAACATTAGCGGAAATCGCTATAGTTATAGTTGGTATCGTTGCTATTTTAGTTATGGTGCCTTATGAGAAGTTACCGCAGTTAGGTTACTATTATCTGGGGTTTGCTTTGTTTAACGGATTTATTTGTTGGCCTGCAATTAGTAAGTTATATCAAATAATCAAGGATAAAATTATTAATGGAAAAATTATTCCAGAAGGGCGCATAATATTTTATGAACAATATCGTGCATTAATATTTGATTTGTTGAACCAAAAAGTAAATGGTCTTCAGGTGTCAAAATTTGAATATATGTCAGATGCATGGCAGGATGTGTTTAAAAAATTTTGTAACGATGACTGTGTTAAAAGACATGAAATTATAAAAAAAGCAAAGAAAGAATGTGCTTCTATAAAGAGGATGCATAATTTTTTTGATGATTTCAAAAAAAGAGAATCAATAGGTAATACTCAAGAATATTTTGGAGATTTAATTCAAACAATAAAAAAACAAATAACAAGATAAAAATCCCCCAAACGGGGGATTTTTATTTATCCTTATTTATAATTAAGTTTCCAACTGCGCCACCAACCGCACCAACACCACCAACAATCGCACCTGTTTTTACATCGCTGGCTGAAGCAGCCTTCTGTTCCGACCATTTCTTGGCATCTTCTCCATCTGGATTTTGTAGTGCGCGCGCCAAAGACGCATATGCACCACCAGTCTTACCAACAGAAATATCATCATACAAACCCGATGTCGCACTATCTAAAATCGCTTCGGATTCTATGCCAGGTTTCATACCTAATGCTGTTTTACGTGCTTTTAAATCATTCGCTAACGAAACATATTCAGAATATAATTTTATCAATTCGTTTCCACCAGGCACAATTGCGCCACGTGTCCCACCCTTGATATTTTTACCGCCATCACCAACCTTGCAATAAAACGTTTCCAGATATGCACGCATTGCCGTCTCTGCATCCGCATCGGCTGCTTGTTCTGCCAATCCAGAAGCTAATATCATACCACCAATACCAGCAGCACCAATCGCAGCCCCGGATAACAATTTATTTGCTGTCGATTGTTCACGCGCACGTGCCTGGTTGTAATCATGCTGTAATGAAATTATATTTGCCTGTATGTATAATTTTACATACGGATTTTCTATATCAGAGTTAACTGTACCAAGGTTGTCCGTTTCTACCATTTGCCAAAACAAAAAAGGCGAGACTTCATCTGCACGACACATACTAACAAAAAAAACATAAAAAATATAACAAACGATTTTTTTTAACATTTTTATTAGTCCTTATGCTTTTCTAAATACCATCTGCCAATATATTCTGGAATGTATCCAGATTCCCACTGTGATGCAGATGTGTGGGTTGTATAATATTTTGTACGCACCCCAGACATTCCATCGCTTGGTGGAATAAAACAATACGGAACTATATCTTCTGAACAAGCCTTGATAATCATGCCGTTTGCTAAATCTTGTATAATCTGATTGCGTTTATTTTGCTCTTTGTCATAATCGGTCGTCCATGTGTTTTGGTATAAAAAACCAAGTGCACCAAGATCACTATTTAAATAAAACCAATTTTTTAATATTGATTTTGCAGCAGGAACATCAAAAGAAATTTCCAACTCTTCTATTTTGCGCGTAATATTTTTACTATATTTTACCTCATAGTGCTCGTAATTATCAGGATAATAACACAGTTGTCCTCTATCACGAGGGTCCTTAACGCAATTTGTTCGTAATTTATCCCCAGCTAATTCATAAATTTCAATTTCCCAATGTTCAGACATATCTAAATAACGAATGTCTTTATCGCGTGCTTCAGAATAACGATAAACCTTTAATTCACGATTTTTTTCTTTTGAATACTGCTTTATTTTATTGATGTATTCTTCTTTGTATTTATCAAATGCATATTTGGACAAGATTTTGCTATATTCTCTCACTTTGGCTACATCACTATCATAATTTGATACCGTATCAACTATTTTGGGGTCTATTTTTCTTATTTCTGATTCCAATAACTGTAATTTATTTTTTATATCATCTAAACGTTCTGCAGTGTCCATATCTGTGTTATCCACAGAATCAAATACATGTCTTGAATCGTTTAACAATGTATTTAGATCGTTTCCGGACTTGCTGTTTTTTGCATAAACAGGGAATAATACAAGGTAACAAACTGCAAAACAAATAATTTTTTTCATTTTGTGTTTCCTGTTGTAGCAACTAACGTATTTTTAAATTTAAAAGGTGGGATTCTTGATGATTTCCATTTTTTTGGTTCCTTTACCGAATAAACAGTTCTGCACCGTTCTTGTTGGTCGCAAAATTTGCCAACCAATTCTGTCATACCATTCAATTCATCTGCAGTCATTTGATTTCTTTGCGCAAACATCTCGTTATACGGCTGATCAACAGCTGTCATTGTTAATGCATACTGGCCTGGCATACCATATTTTTTTTCTGGTTCAGAATCATGGACTGTTAACATAAAAAAATAAGATGTAGACGTGTTATCTGTTATGTTTTCTTTGTTAACATACAAACTTTCTTCCCCTTTTTTTGAAATGTTGTGTTGAATATAAAAAAGCGTATGTCCCGTTTTGTAATAACAATACTTTGCACTTTCTATCCCTTGTCGTGATGGAGGATATCCACAATCATACAAATATTTAGAATCGTCTAACCTGTATTCTGTTGAAAAATCATTTTTATCATTTTCATTTGTTATTAAAATTTCTCTGTCTTCTGTATCTGATGCTGTTTCTATTTGCTTTACAAAATAATCTTTCAAAAAATCAAACGTAGACTTTGTTATGCGCGACCGATACAAAATCCTTTTTGTTTTATCGTCTTCATTTTTACTTTTTTCTATCAACTCTGGGTCATATTGATTTATTGCATACTCTAAATTTCTTATATCAAAATCACCATTAAATAATCCGCCGGCACCAACCTCTGTTGAAGATGTGACTAATTTTTGAACCATTTTACTTTCATGGTCATCAACAGTTGTCAGGTCTGCATACACAGTCATAGGAACCAATAACAAATATAAACCTAAATATCGCATTCTCTCTGCTTTTAATATAAGAAAAACCGTCACAGAAATGACGGTCAGGGCGTTAAGAAAATCATATCACAAAATGATCTCATCAGCCTTTGAGGAATTTCCCCTGTTGTATAACTGATGACACCCCGACATTACGGGGGGTGACACAAAAAAAGACGTAATACACGCCATTTCTTTGCGTGGATACAATGCGTTCATAAGCATTGTTGTGATACGGGATTTCTTAAGTCCCTGAAAACCTATCCCTGTGGTCTTCGTTACTCATTTTATCATAATAGAAAAACAAGGTAAACAAAAAAATCCCCCAAACGGGGGATTTTGTTTTTTAGTTCTTTCTTGGGAACCGTACAGCTGCCTGGGCTGCTGCCAAACGTGCGATTGGCACGCGGAATGGTGAACAAGATACAGAATTGAATCCAACCTGATGGAAGAACGCAATAGATTCTGGATCGCCACCGTGTTCGCCGCATACACCCAGGTGGATGTGTTCACCCTTGGTATCACGTGCTTTCTTAACAGCGTCTTTAATCAACAGACCAACGCCCAACTGATCAACAGATGCAAATGGGTCTGCAACATATACACCGCGTGCACGATATTCGTCCAAGATTTTTGCAGTATCATCACGTGACATACCCAATGTTGTCTGGGTCAAGTCGTTTGTACCGAATTCAAAGAATTCACAACTTTCTGCAATTTCATTTGCCAAAACTGCTGCGCGTGGCAATTCAATCATTGAACCAACTGTGTATTCAACTGTTTCGCCTGTTTCTGCGAACAATGAATTTGCAGTTGCATCAATTACAGCCTTAACAATATCAACTTCTTTTTTCGAACCAACCAATGGAACTTCGATTTCTGGGAACACGCGAACACCTGCTTTTTTCACTTCGATTGCCGCAGACAAAATCGCGCGTGTTTGCATTTCGCAGATTTCAGGATATGTAATCGCCAAACGGCAACCACGATGTCCCAACATTGGATTTTGTTCTTTCAATGCTTCACTGCGTGCCTTTACGAATTCAACAGATTTACCAATATGCTTTGCCAATTCCGCCATGTCTTCTTCGGTATGTGGCAAGAATTCATGTAAAGGTGGATCAATTAAACGAATCGTTACTGGCAGACCGTCCATAATTTTGAACAATTCGACAAAGTCCGCCTTTTGATATG
>JAZQGC010000011.1:0-8701 GCA_045539815.1 Candidatus Enterousia sp.
GACAATAACATAACTCCAACATATGGTTGGAGGGCGGTGAATACATTGAATAAACCCGCTATACCGTATTATAGTTTCTAACCTCCAACCACCTGAATTGTTCTGGTGGTTTTTTGATTGTGGGGGTGGAATATGAAACGACTGTTGATATTATTTGGATTGTTTTTGCCGGTATGTGCAATTGCAACCGATATGTGTGCACGGGATGATGTTATGGTTTTGGTGTTTGATCCGATTGTTACGGGTGGTGGTGGTGTATTGAATCAATCCGAGTGGAGTTGGACCACTTCGTATGCATATGGGCGTATTCAGGGCGAAGCAGCCTGTGTGTCTGTCCAGGAACGGGAAGAAGGAAATATTCAATCCGGGCTGTCAGGAACAGATGCAAATGGAAACCCCAGGGGCAGTTGCGTTTGTAAAATGCTGCATCCGGTTATGTCTGGATGGGTTGGTACCAGTGCGTGGGACACAGACGGCTGTATTCGTCATTGTACGTACAGTTGTGGACTGTATGCGGGGAATAATCTTCAATTTCGTCAGGCGATGTTCAAGTCGATTGGTGCATGAAAATACTTGACTTTTTTGTCAATTTAATGTATAATGGAGTATCTGAATAGCGTGGTTCCACGCTGGGAAAAATCTCCACCAAAGGGAAAAATTTATGCATATTAATGAATTAAAGGCTAAATCGCCACAGCAATTGCTGAAAATGGCAGAAGATATGGGTATTGAAAATCCATCACAATTAAATGTACAACAATTGCGTTTTGCGGTTATGCGTGTGTTTGCCGCTGACAACAAGATTACATTGATTGGCGATGGTGTCTTGGAACGTATGCAGGACGGTTTTGGGTTCTTGCGTGCACCGGAATCAAATTATTTGGCGGGTCCTGATGATTTGTATGTATCGCCAAATTTAATTAAAAAATATGGTTTGAAAACAGGGGACTATGTCGAAGGGCAGATTCAGGCGCCTGCGGCAGAAACAGAAAGATATTTTGCCCTGGAAACGATTGAACGCGTAAATGGCGACAAACCAGAAAAGTTGAAGCATCGTGTGTCTTTTGATGATATGACACCATTGTATCCAGACGAACAATTGAAAATGGAAGTGCCAGATGACAAGGACAAGGGACGCAATCTGTCCGCGCGTGTTATTGATTTAATTTCGCCGACAGGCAAGGGGCAACGTTCGTTGATTGTTGCGCCACCGCGTACTGGTAAAACGGTGATGTTGCAAAATATTGCACACAGTATTGCGACAAATTATCCTGATGTTAAGCTGATTGTTTTGCTGATTGATGAAAGACCCGAAGAAGTTACAGATATGCAACGCAGCGTCAAAGGAGAAGTTATTTCTTCTACGTTTGACGAACCTGCTGCGCGTCATATCCAGGTTGCAGAAATGGTGATTGAAAAGGCCAAGCGTCTGGTTGAGGCAGGACAGGATGTTGTTATATTGTTGGATTCTATTACGCGTTTGGGGCGTGCGTATAATACATGCGTTCCATCCAGCGGCAAGGTTTTGACCGGTGGTGTTGACGCGTATGCGTTACAGCGTCCAAAGCGATTTTTTGGCGCGGCCCGTAATATCGAAGGTGGCGGCAGTTTGACAATTATTGCAACTGCGCTGGTTGATACAGGATCCAAGATGGATGAAGTTATCTTTGAAGAATTCAAGGGTACGGGTAACAGCGAAATTATCTTGGACAGAAAGCTGTCAGATAAACGCGTTTATCCTGCGATTGATATAACCAAGTCCGGCACACGCAAGGAAGATTTGTTGGTGGGCAAGGATATATTGTCAAAAATGTATGTCTTGCGTCGTATTATTAACCCAATGGGAACACTGGAAGCGATGGAGTTCTTGCTGGATAAATTGCGATTGACCAAGACCAACGATGATTTCTTTTCGTCTATGAATCAATAAAAATATCAGGCCCCAGAAAATGGGGCCTGATTTTATGATGGGGTATTAACATGAATAAAATATATTTTATTATTCTGGTGTTGTGTGGCGTTGTGTTTATTTATGTGTCGGGGATGCACGCTGGATATGAACGCGCGAACAGAATTTTAAGTGAAAACAATACTGAAAAACAAAATAACATTATTAAAATACAAGAGAAAATAAATGCAGAAACTGTTAATAATCATACTGATGATATCCGTAACTTCTTGCGCGTCAGATACACAATTGCCGACTGATGTTTGCCAATCGATGATTTGCCAGCCAATTTACGGCAGAAAACAAGATTGGGATGTAATCAGCGATGATTTGGCCAGAAATATTTACAAGCACAATAAAATTTGTTCGGAATATACAAAACGATATTGACAATATTAATATTTTGTGTTTATATTGGTGGCAGGATGGCCAAGATCATAGAATTTTTACCAAAATATTCATCTGCATCAGGCGATATTATCAGGCACAAGCATGCGGCATTGACCAAGTTTATCCGGCGCAATTGGTTACATAAAACCGCATCTTTAAAGACTGTATTGGACGGTTGCGATGTGTCTGCGTTCGTTGGGGCGTTGCCATCGGGGTTGCGTAACAGATTACAGCCTGGGGCTGATATCGCAGATGCAACATGTAAATTTCATAATATATTAAAAGAATTCTTGGATGCGAATATATCGTCGATATTTTCAAATCAGTGCAGCAGATGTTTTTGGTTGCCGAAAATGTATAATTTGTTCGGGACAGAATGTGTCCTGCACACCAGGCCCGACGATATCCCGGGCGCCAAGACATGGCGTGGTTCTTGTGGAACGGTATTAAAAGTTTCTTTTCCGAAAATAGATGCCGATTATGCGTTAAAGGTTTTCTTTGACTGGGCCGAGTTATTTGAAGGTCATGGCCCGTGGTTCGAGGTTGCCACCGCATTTGCCGCCAATCATGCAGAACCTGCGGTAAATTGTCCGGTGCATATGGCATCTTTACGGGGAAATATGTACATGCTGTCTGATTGGGGTGGCGATTGTCGTGATAATATTCCGGTCAAACAGAAAAAATATAAGATTTTTGAAACAGAAGAACAAGAATGTCGTTTGTGCAACATGCGTCATGGGCGTATGATTGACTGGGGCTGTACGCGCCCGACAGATTATGGTATGGAAAAATATCCTGTGCGTAAAATATACAGAACGATGCTGTATGCCGCAGAACATAATGATGATGCCTTGATGCGTTGGGTGTGTTTGTCTAATTTGGTTAACGCACCAAAAAGAAAGTCATTGAATGCAGCGATTGATTTACTGTTTGTTGATATGTTTTGTTCTGATTCTGATATATTTGAACACGCAATAAATATGTCCCAGCAATATGTGCATTAGTCTTGTTTGTCTTATTCATTGACAGAAATGACAGTTTCAGCGATTTGTTGTATTTTTTGTAATGATTGTTCGTATGCCGCGCAATCGCGTGCAATTTCAGACCGGTATGCATCACGCAGGTTGGTCAGCATATATGCGCACCCTTGCAGATGTTGAACACAATATTCATGTCCGGTTGTAAATGCGTTTTGCCCGCGAACACGACTGTCCATATCGGCCCAATTTATATCCAGCGCATCGTCAATATTTGACCAAGAATTTGTATCAGTATATTTACCAACGGTCGCCATCCAGTATTGATTCATTTCGTCGTCTGTCCAATGGTTTGTTTGTTTCAGCGATAATATTTGCATAATCAGATTGTTGATATTATTTTGGTACTTGGCATCAATTTGTGACAGTTTCGCGCTGCAATAACAGCGGTTATATGGTGTGTCTGTGCGTTCACAGTACATATTCATGCATTCTGTATAGTCCGCCATACATCGCGCAGAAGACATTTGTTGTGTTGGTTGTGCGATATATTTATTTGTATTTGGTGTTGCTGCGCGTGGGCTGGATGAACGTGCCGCGACGCGACCCGTATTTTGTGGTGCGCGTATTTTTGCCGCCGTGGTTATGCCAGAACGTGCCACGACACGGCGTTGTGTATTATTTGCCGTGCGCGCGGGTATTGGGGCGGATGTTTGTACATATCTGGCGGGGATACTGGTTGCGCTGCGTGCGGCGGATGGGCGCGGGACGACGCGTCGTTCATTTGGCATTTTTGTTGTCCGCACAACGGTGTTAATTGGGTTGGTTGATTGCGATGTTGTAACCCCAGGATTCAGATTTGTCCGCATATCGTTGCTTAGATACGGGTACATATAGTTATAATTATATCCAGTTGTATTTGTCAGTTGTGCATCGCGTGTTGTTGCAAATGCAGTACTTATCAGCATTACAGACAAAATAAAACCAGCAAATAATCCTTTCATACCCATATGATAAAAGAAAAGATAAAATCAGACAAGCATATTTTTTTAATAAATATTTGCATTTAGAAAAAATGCTGTTATAATGACACTCGTTTCGGGGTGTAGCTCAGTCTGGTAGAGTGCTTGGTTTGGGACCAAGATGTCGAAGGTTCGAATCCTTTCGCCCCGACCAGAAAATTCAAACCGTCGCATTTGCGGCGGTTTTTTTTCTGTCTGGGGTGTGCGGATTCGAACGGTAAATTAAAATTTACCAGGTTCGAACGTTTCCCTCGCTTTATCACAAAATGTGATAAATCTGCGGGGCATTCCTGACGATTTCGCTGTGTTTCACTTGCGAAATCTACTCATTGTCGCCCCGACCAGAAAATTCAAACCGTCGCATTTGCGGCGGGTTTTTTTCTGTCTGGGGATTCGAACAATTTTTTACGTAGAAACGTATTTCGTTATTTTATTAATAATATCAGATAAATGATTTTCCTGTGTCACAAGTATTGTTTGACATCCGAAATTTGTTAGTGTTTCAAGAATCGGTTGGGCGTCGTCAATCCACAAAAAATCACGTGCTTTCAAATCAAAATGTTGTTCCAATTTTTTTATAAACACGTCTGAATGTTTGTCATAGAATATGTCGTTTTGAAATGCAAAATTAATATCGAATATATCGAATGGAAATTGTTCGGCGTTGATATTAAATTTTGCCTTTAATATATTATTAATATGTGCCTTGTGATTATTAGAACAAATACAGATTTTGTATTTTTGGCTTAATTTAATCAATTTTTGTAAAATGTTATCTTTATCTGGTTTTATGCGCGAATAGTCAATATGTTTGATTACATTTAATATAAAATCTTCTGTTTTTATTCCGTGTTTTTTTGCAGTATAGTTCATATAATTAAAAAATGTTTTGACGGGTTTGTCTTTTAAATTATGGTAATCAATATTACTAAATTTATATGATTTCATATTTGATTTGTCACATACGTTATCAAAAGCATAAATTATTGCGTTAACATCAAGCTCGCTGGGGTGATATAAAACACCGTCGCAATCGATTAAAATCAGTTTTATTTCTTTGATTTTATTAAAATTTTTCATGGTTGTTCTTGTTGTCCTTGGTAAAGATATAAGAAATATATCATGAAACAAATATTTAAATCAATAATAGTCTAAGTCTTTAATATTTGAATGTTTTAATATTTGGAATTTTTTCATAAATCAGTGTTTACAATTATGGTTTGATGTTTCGGTGTTTTTTGCACCGTTATCATCCCTGATGTTATGTCGGGGAGCTGTTGGTTATAAAATACGAGTAATCGGAAAGCCGACGGAATCATTAATTCACTGATTACCAACTCACCGACCGCCATTTTTCTGGCGGTTTTAATTTTCTGTTTGGAACGTGCGGATTCAAACGACAAAATTCTTTTGTCGGGGTCGAATGTTTCACTTGTTTAATAAAAAAAAGACCATCGTAAATGTGGTCTTTTTTTTGTTTAAAAATAGGGCTTGTATTATTTTTGTGATTTTATTACCATATGTGATACATAGGTGGGTTTATATTGAATTTCTGGGGAAAATTCATTTTTTCAGTCTGTTTATTTATCGCGTCGGCCGGTGGCGCGTCGTCGGCGACGCTGGGCAGTGGCGCACCATTGTGCGGATATGGTTTGTACAAGGTTAACGGTGAATGTGTGTCTTGGTCGGCACAATCTGAAAAATGTCATCAGATTAATGGTCAAAATTCTTATTTTATGGCGGTGAATCAGGCAACTTACGCCGGCCCGCAACAGTATGCCGACGCCCCATGTGATGCGGGATATGATTTAATTTCGTTGGACCGTGATGTTATGTATCCGATTTATACGGGGGTTATTGCGATGACTGGGGCGCCGTTGTGCGGTTATAACCAGTATAAATTAAATGGCGCATGTTATGATTGGACCGATGAAGATGTGCGTGGGCGCTGTCCGGATGGATTCTATAAAACAAATATCAACCAGGCAACATACATGCAGTACATTGATGGCGATGTTTGTTCCCCCGGGTACAATGAATTGGATTATGGTGTGTATTTGACGGCGGATAACCAGGTGGTATTTTACCCAATATATAACGGTGTAATTGGGTTAAGTGGCGCCCCATTGGGGACGGGGACTTCGTTGGACACATCGACGGCGTGTTTGGATTCACTGGGGGCGCGTTATTACAAGTTGGATTTGTCAACATATGAAACATCGATATATGAATTCCCAGAAAACGGTGTATGCCCATCCGGCTATGCCAAGTTGGATGTTTACAATGATTGCAAGGATATTGATATAAACAACACAAACGCATCAGAACGTTATTCGGTCGCAAACCAGGGAAATCAATTCTGTGGCATTTTATGTCCGTCGGGTGAAAATTCGGTCTATTCTAATTCCGGTCAGTGCACCAGTTATTGTAATGTCGGGGGCAAGAATTTGCGTCTGTATGCGCGTCGTGGCGACAAAACGGTCAGTTTCCCGTTATATACGGGTGGTGCGACGGTTCCGGCGGTGCATTTGGATGTTGATGGAAATATTTGTCATGTGAACCTGTACACCGGGGCCCAGGGCAATGCAATTAACATAAAATACAACGATATTACATATCACACAGGGGAATAAATTTGAAAAAAAAGGGGAAAAATGGCATGCGTAAATTGATATATGGCATTTTATGTGGGACGTTGGCGGTATTACCCGCAATGGCGGCCGATGAAAACCAGATTTGCCAGCGTACCGGTACGACCGTGATTACGATTCAGCGAAACACGGATGGTACGGTTATTGGCACAGAAAATAATTCGTGGTCGGTTGAATTTGATTATGACATGTTTGCCGGGGCGCGTGGTGATGGAAACAATATCATAAACGGTATCACGACATGTAATGATATTGATACAAAATCAAATGCGGCGGGAACATCGGGCACGGTTACGGGATTGGCGCCGGGGGATGCAAATACGTTTTTGCGTGCGTCTGATGCGGACAGTGGGTTAAATTGTTGGTGTCGTATGGTCAGTGTTCTGTCGTCGTATTGGGTGTTTGTAAAATCGTATGACACGGCGGATGCGTGTGCCAGCCAGTGTACAACATATTGTGCCAACGCGTTTGCAAATAATTCTGAAATTGGAACTGATGGGCGTCGGTTGCGCTGGGCGATGTTGGATTCAATGTGGTAAAGACCAAGGGGGTATGAAATGATGAAAAAAATATTGATGATTGTTGCGTTATGTGTGCCGTTTTGCGCATTTGCGACGGATATGTGTGCGCGCGATGATATAATGATTATGGTCTTTGATCCCCAGGTTAATGGTACGGGCAGTGGCAATAATGCGACCGAGTGGACATGGTGGGCCAGTTTTGCATATGGTCGTGTTGCGGGTGATGCAACATGTTTATCCGCAGCCGAAGGATTGGGGCGCACATCGGGTATGGGTGCATATTATGGTACCGGTGATTATGCAAATACATTTATAACAGCGGACGCTGGGTTAAATGGATTGGATGCAGATGGGGCAGAACGCATGTATTGCTGGTGTAAAATGACGCACCCTGCGTCTTCGCGCTGGGTGTTCTACTACGCTAACGCTTCCGCGTCTGCGTGTGTCTCGAGTTGCTCGAGCAACTGCGGTCGCAACGTCCGTAACAGCTCCGCGTTGCGCGGGGGCGTGTTTGGGTCGGTTGGCATTTGATGTGCCGGCAAACATTGCAAATGTTTGACGGTCCGTAACCCGCAGGTCGGAATTGGGGCCCCACCCAAAAATCCATTTATGGTTTTTGGGTGGGGTTTTGCCTGTTGGTGGTGCGGGGATGAAATCCCGCACCGGCACCAGGCCGTCGCGCGCCCCGCACCCCGTGCGGGGTAAAATTTTTATTTATGCACTTTTGTTTTTATTCGTTTAAATCCCAACTTCCTTGTCATCCTGGGGCTTGCCCCCAGGCCCCAGGTCATAGAAGCATATTTTTAATATACAAATTCATATAATCTTGGAACTTAAAAAAACTTGTCATCCTGGGGCTTGACCCCAGGACCCAGGTCATAGAAGCATATTTTTAATATACAAATTTATATAATCTTGGAACTTAAAAAACTTTGTCATCCTGGGGCTTGACCCCAGGACCCAGGTCATAGAATCATATTTTTAATATACAAATTTATATAATCTTGGAACTTAAAAAAAACTTTGTCATCCTGGGGCTTGACCCCAGGACCCAGGTAGTAAAATCCGCATTATAATGTTTGGAAAAGTTTTTTCTGTTTATGTAATTTGGTGGATTTTTTATTGTACGAAAGCTTGATGAAGTATGAATCATAGGTTCCAAGGTAATGCATTCTGTATAAATAAGCATTTA
>JAZQGC010000012.1:0-30486 GCA_045539815.1 Candidatus Enterousia sp.
CAATTAATGACTTTAATGCACCAACATAATTACCCAAGTGCGGTGTCCCAGTTGGTTTAATACCTGTTAAAACGATTTCTTGTGTATTTGACATAATAGTTACCTTTTCTTGTATGTTATTTTAATGTTTTTATATTGAAATTAAAAGCCCAAAATTTCAATTCCCATGGGCGGGGCGCAAAAAATACCCTAGGCGGCGATGCGCCAACATACATTTACAGAAAAGATATATTTTCTTAACAACATGTTTTTATTATATAACAACATAAACAAAATGCAATGTTTTATTTGGGAATCGTATTATTGCGTGAATTGTATAACTTACAATACGCAATCGCAACCGGCCCACATTTCTTTGTTTTTTTCTGTAATCGACACCATTAAAACCAACTTGACTTTTTTGGTTTTTGTACTACAATTAATTTGAATAAACGCCCTTGACCTTGATAAACAATGGATTTATTATGAGCTATCAGAAACAAATATTTAATCGTAACTTTATTTATGCGGAATCTGCAATTGAAACCGCCCGTCTGCTTGCCGCTGGGGCGGATGTGAATGCCAAAGATATATGGGACAAGACCGTTTTGATGTATGCCAGCACACCAGAACAAACAAAAGTTCTTATCGATGCAGAGGCAGACATAAATGCGAAATATGAAAATGGCATGACAGCATTGATGTTTGCAAAAAACGCAGAACAAACAAAAGTACTTATCGATGCCAGGGCTGACGTCAACGCGAAAAGCAATAACGGCCGGACAGCATTAATGTACGCTAAAACCCCAGAACAAACAAAAGTGCTTATCGATGCCAGGGCAGATGTCAACGCAAGAGACTGTTTTGGCGGTACCGCATTAATGTACGCTAAAACCCCAGAACAAACAAAAGTGCTTATCGATGCCAGGGCTGACGTCAATGCAAAAGACAATGACGGTAGGACAGCATTGATGTATGCCAAAATCCCAGAACAAACAAAAGTTCTTATCGACGCAGGGGCGGACGTCAATGTAAAAGATATATTTGACAGAACTGCGTTAATGTATGCCCAAACCCCAGAACAAAAAGAATTATTATCAAACGCGATGAAAAAAGTTCACACAGAGACAAAGGTAACTTTGGCGCAAAAAACAGAAAACACATTAAAATCAATAGCAATGAAAAATTCGCAAAAATCACATTAAATCGTGATAAAACAACACCGTAAAAAACGGTGTTGTTTTTTTGAAAACATAATTTTCCATGCAAATTATTTGATAACTGCGCCCTTTATCAGGTTCAGGTCTTCTTTGATATCGTCTATTTTTATTTGGATTCGCGCAATGCCGGTTTCCAGTATTGTGGTACGATTTTCCAATGATGTTATGCGTGCATCCACACGTGTAAGTTCCGCAACTGAAAAATCTTGGCGGGCAACCCAATAGATTAACCCGCCAATAAAGACGATTATAAACCAACTGTCGTGCAAAAAGTCCAAGATACTGCGAACTGTACCATTATCAGTCGTCATTGTTTATCCCCCCGACCACGCAATATCATATTTTCAATCTGGTGCACCAAGAAACGTTGTGATTCCAGCGCACGCAATTCAGAATCTGATGTGTTTGGCCCCAAAACGCGTTCAATTGTTATCTGGCGCAGATGCGACAAAACACGTTCACCATGCGCCCCAGAAAATGCGCGCGCATATGCAATTTCAATATCTGTCATAACATACCCCCGATAATATTATCTGATGAAATTTGCGCGATTGGCGCAATATATTTTAATTCTGCATCACTGTTTAAACAAATTGGTTCAATCAAACCACGCGACGATAATATCTGTAATCCCCTGTCGCATAACGGTCGAATAAATTCATGCAACAGGCGACCATATGTCGCACCCAAAATACGCATCATATCCGCATTACGGGCAATAATTTCTGTGGCTGTCATTTCTTTTTCACTTAATAATCCCAATCTGTCTGCCAGTAATGTATGTCTGATTCTGTCACGTAAATCTTTTAATATAATTTGCGACACATCAAAATCTGCACCACACGACAATGGCGTTAGGCCCGATGAACCAACAGCCTTGGGGATAATTGCGCCCGGGGTCAGATTTATATTATGCAGGTTTATAACGCCGTCATCGTCAGCCTGCCATATACCAGAAACCGCAATTGTTGCGTTCTTTAAAACCAGCTCTACCACCTTGTTCACCGTTTTTATATCTGGCAATGCACGCAATACTGGACTGCGCCCATACAGTTCACCACTGGCAACAGACCAACGAAAAACAATATAAGGATTCGTTTCAAATGTTCCACGGGATACAATATTATTTTCAATATCGCCACCAACATCCAACCAGGCCGTAAATTCATTATCTATCAAACATTGTACCAATTTTAACGATAAACCAGAATCTTGTTGTATGGCATCGCGTATGTTTGCAGGTGGCGTCCATGATGGATACTTTTCCATTACTTCGCGCGCTGTCATAGATGTTGTATGAAATATCGCGTTTGGTAAAATCGCAATGTCTGACATCGGAATCGCACTGAAATTAAATGCAGATGACGACCCAATTGGATTTTGACCCATAAATAAACACGCCGTACCCAAAACAACCAAATCCATATAACACTGATGTATCGTCGTATAAAAATTAGAATCGTTTATGTGGGCCCGTAATACCCGCGTCGCATATTCTGCATCTGGGGATAAATCACTTTCTGGGACCAACTGTAACCACATGGATTCAGGTGGCGTTATCAATGTATAAATCGATGCCGCCAAATTGTCCGCAGCATCAGATGCCGTGGCGTCAAACAATGTAGCAATATCGTCGTCTGCGGATGGCATCGTGTAACGACGCGCACTGTCCCAACGCGATAACCATGGACTGCGCAAGTCCAATGCACGTTTGTATAATTGTTGCAGGTTATTTTGCATATTTTATCCTTTTTTTTATTTATTGTGTTAAATTGTAAATTTTGTGTTTGCAGTAATTGGACGAACCATACCGCCATTTCCACGCACAGGCGTTGGAATCTGGGCAATTGCACCCGCAATCGCATCCAGTCCATCGTCATGGGTGTTAACAGCCACAGGGGACCAACCCAACATTTCTGATAACAATGGCGTTTGCTGAACGCGAATATGCGCATGTAAACGCCCCGTGGTTAAAACTGGTTCTATGGCACCCAGGATACGATCTGACTTTGCCCGGTTGTTTGATATACGATTTATATGCAATCTGGCGCCACGCCGCGTCGCACAATCACGCATAATCTCGGGCAGACCACCGCCAATACCATTTGTTTCAATTGTTATAACTGATAAATTTCTGTGTTGCATAAAATCTAAAACCTGATTGCATTGATTAGACAAGGGATATTGTTCTGAATCAGAAACAGTTAAATACAAAATGTCATGAACAAATAAATGTCGGGTCTTGTCATCGCGATATAACAATACACATGCACTGCCATCACGACGACTGCGCCCCGTAGACGGATCCCAATATAATGTGCAACCTGTAATCGTATTATCGCCAATTTTGGCATTGCGCGAATCAAATTCACAGTCGTAAAACAGTAAACATCCCGGATCCAGACGCGCACGCTGGGGCGGAATAAAGTCCAACATCATCTGGGCAGAAAAATGTCGGGCCCCAACAATATTTTGCATTTCTGATATTTTTTCTGACGGAAACAATTCTGGCCATGCCGGATTTCCGTCGTTATCAACGATTGGAATACGTAATATTTTATATCCTGATAAAAAAGGCGTTGAAAAAGCATTTTTTTCATATACCATTGAATCAAAGAAGGAATTAGACATGGATTTTACCCCCAAAACTTTACCAACCAATCTGGAAGCGGAACAAGCCGTCTTGGCTGCTGTGTTAATGAATAATCGTGCGTTGGAACGCGTGTCTGAATTCTTGAAACCCGAACACTTTTCACACCCCGCACACCAAGAAATATATAAACTTGCCGAAAGGCAATTTGCCGCAGGAATTCCTTTTGATATCATTACCGCCAAGAACTATCTGGACCAACAAGGGGTCCTGGAATCGGTTGGCGGCGTTGATTATCTGACACAATTATCCAGCGCGGGCGCAACGGTGGTAAATGTTGACCAATACGGCAAAATCGTTTACGAACACGCACTGCGTCGTGATTTAATTGCACTGGGACAAGATATTACAGACAAAGCATTTATAGAAGACCTGGATAATCCCGTGGCACGCCAAATTGAATTGGCAGAACAAAAATTGTTCGATATGGCGACAGCCGGTTCTTCTGAACGCGATGTAACATCAATATCGTCTGCGTTACAGGCCGCATTAAGTGAAGCTGAAATCGCGTACAAGGCCGATGGACAATTATCTGGTCTGACCACCGGATTAAATGTACTGGACAAGTCTATCAGTGGTTTGCATCATTCCGACCTGATTATCATCGCAGGACGACCCGCAATGGGAAAAACAACACTGGCAATGAATATTGCATTTAACGCGGCAAACGCCATTGCATACGGACGCGCAAATAAAAATTACAAGGGCGCCGTCGTATTTTTCAGTCTTGAAATGTCGGCGTCGCAGCTGGCGGCACGTGTGCTGTCTTCGCAATCAAAAATTCCGGCATCTGCAATGCGCGAAGGTACATTGACAGATGAAGACTTTTTAAAAATGTCCCAATATTCTGCCGCGATTGGCAAGGTTCCATTGTTTATTGATGATACACCGGGGATGTCTGTGCCAATGATGCGAACACGCGCCAGGCGTTTGGCGCGTCAACATGGCGGAATCGCACTGATTGTTATTGACTATTTACAGCTGATGACTTCGCCCGGCGGTAAACGCAGCGATAACCGCGTTCAAGAAATTTCAGAAATAACACGCGGTTTAAAAATGCTGGCCAAGGAATTAGATGTCCCTGTTATCGCACTGTCACAGCTGTCACGCAGCGTCGAAGCGCGTGATGACAAAAGACCACAATTGGCGGACTTGCGCGAATCTGGGTCCATTGAACAAGACGCTGACATTGTTATGTTTACATATCGTGAAGAATACTATCTGCAAAATCGCGATCCATCAGAACGACTGTCAAACACAACAAACAATTCCATGGTGGAAACATGGCAAAAGCGTCTGGAACGCGCACGTGGCAAGGCGGATATCATCATCGGCAAGAATCGACACGGTCGTCCAGAAACCGTCAGAACCGCGTTCTTTGGGGATTACAGCCTGTTTGACAATCTGGAAGAATTCCAGGCACCTGGTGAAAATGAATTCGCCCAGCCTGTAACCAATACAACGCCACAGAATACTGATGATATGCCGACGGCAATTGACCCAGATGCAATTCCTGATGATATGCCGTTGTAAATAAAATTATTTACTTGCACAGACCTGAAAAAACGACTATTATTTTGTCAAGTATTAATTAATTCAGGAGTTTGATATGGCCCAAGAAGAAATCATATTTCCAAATAATATCAGAAACATTCGCTTGGCGAACGGCATGAAAATGACAGAATTGGCACGCAAAACAGGTTTGTCTTTGTCCGCAGTGTCAAAAATCGAAAAAGGTGTGCGACGCCTGAACCAAAAACAACTGTTAAATATATGCAATATTCTGGGCTGTAAGTTGTCCGATATTTTCATCAAAGAATCAGATGAGGTTGCCGATAAATGGCAACAAGAAATCCAACGCCGTATGACAGACAACGAAGATAATGGCCTGAAAATATTCGGCAGTGGATTGCGCAAAATTCGCCAAACCAAGGGCAAAACAATCGCACAGGCCGCAAAAGATGCCGGCATGACATTGTCGGTATATCATAAGATAGAGGTCGGCCAACGCGAAATCTATAAAAATGAAATTGAACCTTTGGCCACATCATTTGCGATGAGTATCGAAGACTTGTTCTCTAAAATCGCAGAATTATACAAATCTGGCGAACTGAACAAGCATATCAACAAGGTAAAAGAACGCGTAAAATCCGTGTTGATTCCTGCAAATCCCGTGTCTGGCATCGATATGCATGGATGTGTTTATGGTGCAAAACTGTATGACAGCGCGCGCAACAAACTGATTCCTGTATTCGGAACACCAAATGGCAAACGAATTGCATTTAAAAAGACTGACAAAACAATGATCGTTGCACCAATGTCCCTGGAAGGATGCAAGGGAATCTATGCGGTTGTACCAAACGCAAAAAGATTGGCGGGCATTATACCTGAAAAATCATATGTGTTTGCAGATGCAAATATTACTGCGCAACCCGGCGATATGGCAATCTGCATAAACGAAGAATTCGATAAAATCGCAACCGAAACAGAAGTTAATGCGGATATCGTTATCGTCAAACAAGATTCCAAGGGCAAAATATATGGCCACTTGACCACACCAGATGAAAAGGTTACTGGTCAAACAATGCACAAGGTTGTTATGATTGTTATGGAATAAACCATACCAATTCAGGAGAGAGGATAACACACCATGAAAGCAAAAATACGTGCCACTGCGCAAAGACTGATGAATCTGTATCGCCAAGAACATGCGATTGTCGGCGGTTGGGCCGTTGTTAATCAGGTCCTGGTTAAAGAGGCCGATGACAATGTAATTGCAGAATTACGCGAATTACCCACAGGAAAGACACTGATTACACATATCGAAAACCTGCGCAGCGGTAAAACACCAATGAATACGATTGAACGCGACCTGTTACCATATGGTGGTATGATGTCCGAAATGGCGTATGCAGTGGCATTAACCAGCGCACAATGGCAAGAATTAGAAAACGCAATCAATTCTTTTTCACCAAACCAACAAGGGTTGCAAAACTTCTTGGCGTTGGATATCGTGCACAGCTTTGGTGATCAATGGATTAACGCAATCAAGGCCGCAATATACGAAAAAAAAGATCTGCAAGAAAAGTGGCAAATCATTGAAAAAACATATAATGCGTACAGACTGTGGAACACCGCAAATGAACTGGTGGATACACCATTATCCGATCGCAAACGCGCCGAAGTCCAGGCGGATATGCCAGATTATGAAACATACTTGCCGATGTTTGGCGATACAGGTACAGAATTGTTGGAAAAATTACGCAACGCAATCAGTACTATGTAGTGCGATAAATCGTGTCATATGTATGTGGTGTACCAATATAAATCATTGTTCCACACGGTGACAAAATAAAATCTAATTCACGCAGTCGTTCACGCAGCATTTCACGCTTTGGTGCAGTGTTTGCGGTATTTGGAACCTCGACATCATCGCAGATTATCAGGTCTGCACGCATACCCGTTATGTTACCATGTATCCCCTGACAGACAACTGATGGTTCGCGAATCCCAACAGGACGATTGATTGTAATACGACCATTTGCCCACTCTTTTTTATTCTTGGGTATCATATCAATACATAATGGATGATTTTCCAAAATATGACGAATATGCGATACCATGCGCCCTGCCAGATTTGTTTCTGCTGATAATATCAATATACGCGTTTCCGGTCTGAGATACAAAATACACGCCGCAAAAATTCCCAATACAGTCGATTTACCAGAATGACGAAATGCCATCAACAACCCACGATGGGGCGCATTACACCATGCGTCAACCAAAAAATCCATCATACGACGATGGTGTGCCGGTGTCTGAAATCCCAATACCTGATTCCATGTGTCCAGAAATCTATAAAATTCCATAGTCATCGATGTTTTCATTTGGTGCAACTTCGGTTATCAGACCGTAATCATTTATCAGTTTTGGTAATGCATTTTCCAGAACGCTTAACAAATTACGATACAGCCCCAGGACCGCCCCACCAGACATCTTGTCTTCTATGACCGATAAAGTGTAATCAATCAAAGATTTTATATCATCATGTCTGTTTACCCATTCCGATACATCAATATCAATCGAACGCAAATCTTGGAACGCAGATAACAGAAAATTAAAATCAGAATTTAATGCTTCGGGATCTATTTTCTGTGTCGGTTGATAATCAATCACGCGTGACAATGATATTTGCCTGAATATATCCAGTTTCGTTTCAGCAGGTGGCGCAATGTCAAAAATAACACGGCCACCAGTAAAATCTTCGTTTGGCACCACTGTATAGTTCTGGGTATCTGCGTCAACAATATCGTTAATTGCAATTTTGATATCCGCGACCTGAAAAAAAGGAAATGTAAAATCAAATTCTGTATTCTGCCCGTCTGTGATATAAGAGATTTTATACATATATACCCCCATATTTTATACACATATCAACTGATTAAATCATCCAACTTGGACAACCAATTTTTTAATAAATTTGGTTTGGATGTTTTTAATGATTTTAATTTTGTCAGATTGTTTTTGCGCTTTTCATCATATGGCTGACCCGTTTCCGAACGCAGACGCTGTAATACCGCCCCTTCGGTAACACCGGTATTAGACATACCTGATGCGCCATATTTTGCGCGTTGTGCAGCCAAAACCTTTTTAACCAGATTTGTTTTATCTGCTTCGTCCCGCGCCATTTGCTCTAAGATTTCTTGGCGTTGTGTTTTTTCTGCTTTTTTTGATTTTTTGTAATCTATGATTTCTGTTACATCTGATACAATTTGTCCCATTTTTTATCCTTTATTTTTATGTTTTTATATTGAATACCAGCCCTGGACCGTAACCGATAACACCGTTAACGAATAAGATGCGTTGGTTTCAATCGTCCACAGCGGCGATAATACATTATCCATTGTTCCCAACAAATTAACCGAAACATCACCACAATACCCAGACGGCTTATCAAAAATATCGTCTGACAGCGTAATGTCTTGGTTATTTATTGTTATGGACTTGGTTTTTATTACACGCGCCGATACCTGGCGCAGACGAATTTTCTTGGCACTGTGTTTAGATGTAATTAGTGGCAAACTGGATGCACGACACAAATAAGTAAAACCTGTATTGTCATACAAATAGTCTGTGTCAAAACGCTCTAGGAAATAACCATTATCGCGTTTGGTGATAACATAAGTATGAACACCGCAAACACATACAGATATAAATCTGCCATCTGTTAAATACCGCCCCCATGCCGATATACCCAACGAACGATTATAATTCAATACCGCCATGTGACCGTCCGCACACACCACATACAAACGACGCAACATGGCATTGTATGACAAATCAGTTGGGGAATTAATCAAGTGCTTGGACAAGGCACACAAATCATTTGCGTTATATTTTTCACCCAAATCATCCAAACTTAATTCACGAATATCACAACCGCCACCAGAGACAAATACAGTCGTACCTTCTATTTGTTGCGGTGGCAAAAAGCGCGAACAATACGAACCAACAGATGTATGCTGACGAATATCAATCGCAGACGGCGTTAATGGTTTACTGGATATCGCCCATTCACCAGAATTGGTCAAAATCTGCAAATTATCACTGCTGACAATTGTACATATTTGCTGGCGTTGTTGCGATAACAGCGATACAAATATTGCTTCGTCATCCAATCCAGTGCCTGTATCAAAGTTCGTATGACGACCAACCTGGGACATCCACAGTCCACCAGGCCAATCACGGGTACCACCAAAAACCAAACGATCCTGATGAAATGTTATGCTGCATGGCCATCCGCGACGATTGCCAAATGCGGCCTCGCGCCAGTCAGATACCGGACCAGATGGCATGGAATAAGTGCCGTTAACATATGCAACAACCTGGGTCGGACTCAAATATTGCGTAATTGTCCATTGACGTTCCAGCAAATACAAACGACCACCAACATTATCTGGTGTCCAAAAATCCGAATTCGTTGTAAATGTCGCATAGTTATTACCACTGGCATGGGTTCCAACTGTTATCTTGATATTTGATGAATCATCAAAACGAACAAATGGAATATAGATATCCAGATTAGAATCATTTTGCGCAAAGACAAATTTTGTTAAATCAAATGAATTTTTATTCTTGCACAAGATGCGCGGTTGATATTCTGGATGAACAAATATCATTGTCCCAAAACGTTGCGCGTATTGTAACAGCCCCAATGCCGAATACGGCCACGGTGTAATTAAATCTTGGTACAGAATATCATTGTGATAAATATACATATGATAATCTGCGATAACAATTAAATAATCTTCGTCGTTCGATACAGAAAATGATATCAAGCGCCCTGGCCCCGACATCTGGGCAACATTGCACAATCCTGAACGACGCGAAATGCCGCCCCCGGCCAAAACATCCATGTTTTCCAAACATGATAATCCATTTATATTGTCGCAAGAATAAAATTCTGGCGATACCTCTCCGTTTGCAAAAGAATTTTGTGTTTTTATAAAATCTGCCATATACACCCCCAAAAAACTGATATTTAAAAACGCACATTCAGCAATGAAAAATCTGATAAATAATCTGTATCTGATGTTGTACTGTCAGTAAATTTTGCTGTTTGTAATTCTGATTCATATAATGCCGTTAACATACGAAATACAGATTGATTGCCTGATAAAGGAATACAAAATTCCATCGCCAAACGCGTTGCAGCCAGCGAAACAAAATATGCCGGGAAACATTCTGGCGATACGCGAACCAATCCAATAATCGATACACTGTCTGAATCTGATATAATTTGATTGCCTATAATTTTTCCACCCGTTTTTAAAACCCGCAAAACCTCGTCCGGAATCAGAAACGCACCAGAAGTGTTTTTCGTCAGCTTAAATTCACGCATTGCAAAACGCCACGGATGCACCGCAAGCAAACCATCAATCACAACATCAAACAATGTGCGCGATAATTTTGCAGACGCACTGTCATCCAATAATGATTGTATCGGGGCTTCGCCGATTTTTAGCAATGCCATTGAACATAAATCTATTTTTGTAAGCATTTTGTTACCCTTGTTAAATATATAAAAATACAAGACCGGAAAAAAATACCGGTCTTGTGCACAAGAAAAAAGAAAATATAATTACGCCAATGCAGATGTGGTTACATTTAAATCTGTAATATTAATTTTCTTGATGGACGTGTTATCAGACGCGTTAATAATGATAACGTCACCGATATTCATCAATGTTTTTACATTGTTAAAGTAACCATTTGCACCGATTGTCGCCATTGTTTCAGACGCACTGTAATGCCACAATGTAAATCCGTTTGCGTATGCAATAACAGATAAATTTTTATTCTGAAAAGCCATATTTGTTTTCCTTTTAGTTTATTTGTCAGTAAATATCATGCGTTCTTGTTATGCCGATGGTGCATCTGAACACTTAACGCGAACAATTCCATCACCATCAATTAAAACGGCACCCTGGGACATGCTGTTGCTGATAAAGTGCGCCGCACGTTCACCATGCCAAGAAATATCCGTTTTAACATCCTGACCGCATGCATGACCAATACTGGACGCGTGATAAATAAAGCAGTCACGATTTGTATCCGTAACCGGCAGCCCGTTATATAAAACCCATGTTATTCCCAACCATTTACGGGCATCTGCACCAAATACCAATGGTGTGCTTTCACCAACATAATCAGCAGATACAAATTCATCCATAGACAATAATTCATTCCATTGATGAACACCAACCACCGCAAAACGACGGCCATCATCTGGAACATCATTTGTATTCAAAATTTCAACAGCAGATAAAATCAGTTCTTTGGTTAACCCAGATGTATAATCACCAACATTTGCCGTGGCATTATTCATTGCTGAAACAATCAATTCATCGGTCTTGCGTCCCAATGCATATGCACCAGCAGATGCAACAACACGACGTTCATCAATATTTGTTTTCAATTCATCCAATGCATCAACCCAATCGCCTGCATAATAATCTTGTAACATACATTCGATGGGTTCATGATTTAAATTCATCACTGGAACAATGCCATGACGCGACTTTGTGCTGGCAATACCACGACCGACCTTTTGAAAGGTTGTCGATGCACCAACAACACCAGATTTACTGCGTATCGTGGAACGCAACTTGGTGCCCATTTGCTGATAAGCCAAATGAACATCAGCTTCGAATTGTTTTACAAAGCTGTTATCTATTGATATAGACATATAAAAAATCCTTTGGTTAAAATTAATTGCAGACACAACATGTGTCTGATATTTAATTTTGTGTTTTGGTTATGCAATTAATGCGCCAGAAAACAAAAAAATATAACTGGGTTCACAAATGTGAATTATCCATAAAAAAATATCAGTCAGACTGTGCACAAATATCTGACTGATACTTTTAAAAAAACCCCGCATACGCGGGGGAATTATTATTTTTTCTTTGCGCAAGATTTTTTTGCACATGCTTTTTTAGCACATGGTTTCTTGGCCACAGCCTTTTTTGCAACAGGCTTTTTTGCAGCGACTTTTTTTACTGCAACTTTTTTCGCAGGTGCTGCTTTTTTAACTGCTGGTTTTTTTGCAACAGCTTTTTTCGCAGGTGCTGCTTTTTTCACTGCTGGTTTTTTTGCAGCAACTTTTTTCGCAGGTGCTGCTTTTTTTGCTGCTGGTTTTTTTGCAGCAACTTTTTTCGCAGGCGCTGCTTTTTTTACTGCTGGTTTTTTTGCAGCAACTTTTTTCGCAGGTGCAGCTTTTTTTTCTGCTGTTTTTTTTGCAGCAACTTTTTTCGCAGGTGCTGCTTTTTTTACTGCTGGTTTTTCTGCAGCTTTTGCAACAGCTTTCTTGGCAGCAGATTTTCTAAACAAGAATACCATTCTTTCTCTCCTTTACATATTCGAACAAATTTTTTGTTCTTACTTGGTATTTTATCTTAAACACAAAACTTAGTAAAGTAGAAAGTGAAAAAACTGTGATAATTTTTTATTATGAGTATAATTTTTTAAATCCGTTTTCTATTTTTCTGATATATTCTGCATCACCATCACGCCAATATTTTGGATCACGCATCATGCGACGCAAATCTGAATCTGTTAAATTTTTTGTTTCGTTTTTATCTGTTAAAATTTCTGGTTCCATTGATTGCATCATCTTATAAACGCTTTGTATTCCCTGGGGTGAAGAGCACAGTTCATCAAATGCATCATGTGGTAAAAATTTTTCACCAAACGATTGAATTGCACGAAGTGCATCTGTCATTTTTCTGTCATCACCAAAAAAATTACGCAACGAATTTATTGCACTTGATTCATTTTGAACAGAATACAAATCAGAAATCACAGGTGATAAAAATTCATTTGCAATGTCATAAATTTTTTCAACTTGTGTTTTCGTTAAACCAATATCAAGAAATTTTTGTCTTAGATTGTCATCATCATATAAATCATGTTTTGGATATTCAGATGCATTTTCAGGAACACCAATTGCACGATAAAATTTCTGTCGTGATTCTGTATCTGAATCCGCGGTTGGAACACTGACCATTGTTCCAATCTTTTTTTCCAATTCTGTATATGATTTTATCAACGCATCTGAATTTAATGTGCCGTCTGAATTTTTAAATTTTGTTGGTATGTTATCCATTTTCTTTTCCTTTGGTTTCGTTTGATTTGCGCAGAAAGAATATTCCACCCAATGTAAAAATTGCCTGTAACATGGTAAAGATATCGCTGTCCCCAACCAGATATGCCGCCAACGCAGACAAAATCCCCGTTGCAGATATTATATATGTGCGATAGCCCGATAAATATCCACCCTTGAAAAACTTGCTCATTACAAATCCATAAAATTATAAGTAAAACAAAAAACCGTCAATGTCTGCAATATAACCACGTGCGCGTGCCCATGTTGGCATATCGTCTGCACGATGAAATCTGGTCGCACCAAAAACAGTATCAACCAGTCCACCAGATAACATTCTGGACGCGACACGAACACACATCTGAAATGCACGATTATTTGCAGGTACCGATAAACATTGATGAAATTCAGATGAAGAATCCAAAACATCAAAAATGTTTTTATCCGTAACAATACTTGATATTGGTAATCCTGATTTTTGATGAAAATTATTAATCACAGAAGTTATCGCTTCGACCAATGTCAGGGATACGGCACCAGTTTGCGCATAAACTACACGTGCAATCTTATATGCCAATGTTGCAGACATGTCTGTATTTTTTATCAATGTTAATTGCATTTGCATTGTTCCCTTGGTTAATAAAAAAATCCCCACGCAAAATGCATAGGGAATAAAAAAACCACACCAATGTGTGGATACAATCTGTGCTGTTTATGTGAATAATAATACCATATTTTTCATTAAAAGTCAAGTCTTTATTTTTTTACACAAAAAAATGCGATTATTGTATGCTTATCTCATCCCCCCAGACCAACATATAACGCGTATCACAACGCAATACCAGCGCACCATTTTCATTAATCCCGACCAGTTGGGCAACTTGTCCTTGGTACTTTACAGGACGGTTTATACATGCCGCCAATTCAGTCCAACGCAAACGAACATTGTCAAAATCGGCCGAACGCCAATAATCGATATTGCGCATCAGACGATTTAATAATTCTTGCATCGGAATTTCAGAGTAATTTTCCATCTTGGTCGTCAGATATTTTTCAACCGTCGGATTTGTATTAACATTAATTCCAATACCAATAACAACAAAACGCCCTGAATATTCAATCAATATGCCGGCAATCTTTTTATTATCAACCAAAATATCGTTCGGCCATTTTATTGTCGGATGAATACCAAAAGACGCAATTGTTTCCGCAACAGCAACCGCAATCGCATATGACAAACGCGCATCACGAACAGGTGATGAAAAAACAAAACTGACATACAAATTACCATGATGCGAAACCCACCTGCGACGCATACGACCACGCCCAGCAGACTGGGCCGCGGCCAAAACCGCCGTACCATCAGTTGCACGACCAGCCGCAATCAATTCATGGGCATAGTCCTGGGTACTGGGGATTTTATCAACAGATATTAATTTATAGTTTGCCAATTTTATACACCCCGTTTTGGTTTATTATAAAATCGTGTCCATATGTGCGACGCAATTGATAAATCGCAGTATCAACCGCATGCGTCGTTGCATCAGGCGCATACCCCAACGCACATTTTAATTGAACCGTTGTCATACCATGCGAACGATACAACAATACCAGAATCTGGGTTTGCAATGACGATAAATGCACATGTTTATCAAAAATTTTAAATAAAATCGCACTGTTATCCGTTGCCTGTAATAACAAAGACTTTAAATCCAATGGATGCAATGGAATATCGGGCTGTAAATCATCAAAATTAATATCAGTTGGCCCAACACTGTCCACAACAACAGCGCCCAAATCCCCCAGAATTTGCCGCCATATAACATCAGATGAAAAAATACGCATACCTGATAACATATTACAAGGGTATACCAGTGGCCTATCTTTGTCCAATAAAAAACCACAATGTGCGTTTGTGGTTTTTATAGAGAATCATAATTTATCCATGACTGGGTTCTGGCGGATCAATAAATTTGGTAAAATCTTGAATTCTGGCCCCGGTGGAAGAAAGTATTTTTGAAATACTGTTTGTTGATGGCCAACGCGGTTGCCCCTCTTTGGACCAGCGTTTACTTTTATTAAATGTTGTCGGATCCAGTCCACTGCACTTTGCCAAACCAGAACAAGACATACCATGTTCTGTTGCAAAGTGTTCTATTGCACGCCAAACGTCATCATGCGTCATTTTTTCTCTCCTTGTTTATAACACTAGATTTTTTATCTTATATCTAGCACACATTGATTTTATTCCAACAAAACCGCAGTTACAAGCAGTACTATTTCCTAGGACAGACGACTTAAAACAAGGGTAAAAAAATATACTAAAAATTTTTTTGACAAAACACTTGACGAATCGATTTTTGTATACTATATTACTATTCGTCAAAGGGATTAAACCTGATGACCAGATGGAAACATCTGTGGGGACCAGAGGTTCAGACTCCCTCCTACATTCTCTCTCCTCTGGACTCTGGGACCCCAGAACAAAGTTTAGAGTGTCCAATTTCTTTTTCTCCTTTCCTTCCTTTCGGGACACTCGGAAATACCGCCGGCGACGGCGGTGTTTTTTTATTCTAATAAATTATAAACCGATGGAATTGAATAAACTTTTACGAGCCCCTTGAATATTTGCAACATAATAAGGACAACGGGGCGCACATATCCGTTGCAAACGCACAAAACGGCACCAACAATATAAACAACGCTAATATTTTCTTCATATTTTTATCCCCCAAGTAAAAAACCACCAGAAAAATTCAGGTGGTTGGAGTATTGTTTTATGTCCATATTCCACAGACACTGGATTCACGGGTTTCGACGCCCCATCATCAGAATACCTGATGACTGTATTATTATACAACAAACAAAGACGTCTTGCAATTATTTAGATTTTTTACATAAAATTAATCGGATTCACATCAATCTTGATACGAATATTCGCAGGCAATTTTACCCCAGACAACCATTTTGATACAACAGACTGTAAATCTGCATTACGCGACCCAGACACCAAAAAACGCATACGATACCAATTGCGTATCTGATATATTTGCGCCGTAATCGGTCCCATTATCTTGGCACCCGTAACCAACGGCGCAGACGACGCCAAGTCCGAACAAAAACGTTGCAAAACAGATTCTTTGGCACCTTCGACAATAATGGCAATCAGACTGCCATACGGGGGCATATGCGCCAATCTGCGCCCGGCCATATCCATCGCCATAAAATCATCACGACTGCCGGAACATATTGCCGACAAAACCGGGTGTTCCGGTTGATAAGTTTGTAATAAAACACGCCCCGCGTGCGCACCACGACCGGCACGACCGGCAACCTGGAACAACTGTTGAAAAGTATGTTCAGACGCACGAAAATCTGTGCCGTATAACCCCATATCACTGTCAACAACACCAACCAATGTCAGGTTTGGAAAATGATGCCCCTTGGCCAAAATTTGTGTCCCAATAATTACATTTACGGTCCCCTGCTCTATCCTGGTTACCAGGCGCTCTAATGATTGACGCGAAGATATAATATCACTGGACACCAATGCAGTTTTGGCATACGGAAAACGAACCTGGACTTCTTGTTCTATCTTTTCCAGGCCCGCGCCACGCATTGATGCATCGCCACCACAATCAGGACATATTTTCGGCATCGGTTCCGTACGACCACACATATGACACAACATACGCCCAATTCGCTGATGATATGTCATACCAACACTGCAATCAGGGCACACACATGTCCAACCGCATTTCTTGCATTGCGTAATTGGCGCAAAACCACGCCTGTTTATAAACAACATCACCTGATGCCCGGCCGATAATGTTTCTGATATGGCATCACACAACGGACGCGACAAAAAACCTGTTTGCTCTGCGTTTTGAAACATATAAGTTTCCGGCCGATGTTCACGCAAGTCAATTGTAGATATATCTGGTAATTGCGCGCCACCAAAACGCGATGTCAGACGCAAATGCACATATTTGCCCTGATTGACATTTTCCATTGTTTCAAATGCAGGGGTGGCACTGGCCAACACAACAGGAAAACCAGATATCTTGGCGCGCAAAATCGCCATGTCACGCGCATGATAATTTCCCATATCTTCCTGTTTGTATGACGCGTCATGTTCTTCGTCAATAACAATCAGCCCCAAATCCTGCCACGGCAAGAACAATGCACTGCGCGTACCAACAACCATCTTTATTTTGCCATTTAAAACACCACGCCAAATCGCACGACGACGCGCAGCCGTTAAATTACTGTGCCAAATAACAGGCGCCGCACCAAAACGCGATTTAAAACGCGATATAAACTGGGCAGTCAACGCAATTTCTGGCATCATCAATAATACAGAACGACCCGACCGATATGCACGCCATGCAGAATCAAAATAAACCTGGGTTTTTCCACTGCCCGTAATACCGTCCAATAAATGCACTGAAAAGCCGCCACATTCAACCGACCGACCAATCGCATCGGCCGCAACCTGTTGCTGGGGATTTAATACAATGTCACCAGAATCAATATACGTTACAGTGTCATCATATTGATTTTTTATCTGGGCACCACATGGAATCAATGTGCCCTTGGATATCATGGTACGAATAACCCCGGCACTGACATGCGCAATATTTTGAATATCAGATACAGTCATTGGTTCATTATCATTGGACGAAAACGCATCGCTGACAGCCTGGCGATTTGGGGTCATACGCACATCTGATGCAAAATCAAACGAATACAGTGGTTCTGTGCGCGGCGTGCAAAACGCATCCGGGATATTCACAATTAACCGCAAAACCATCCCCATTGGAATCAATGTCCATTGCGACATTTTTTGAATCCACTGCAAATCCATAACAGACAGTCGCGCATCATGTACCGCCGATACATTTTTGATTTTATTTGTTGGCAAATTACTGTCGCCAACACCCCAAACAACACCAACACATGGACGCGCCATAACAGACACACTGACAAATGTGCCAATGTCCGCAGGCGCCGTCAGACGGTAATCATATCCAGAATTTGGAATATTTGAAATCAAAACTTTTACAATGGTTCCTGCGTTAAACATATTCATAAAGTACTTGTTTTTTTATAATTTTTCAATACCATTTATTATGTTAATTAAAACAAAGGACTTTATTTATTATGTGGCGTATTTTCTTTGAATTTTTATATATGATATCTTATGCGATACCAGGTAAAAAAAATCGCGACTGGTTCAGACGAAATAAATGTTTTGATTATCGCAAGAAGTTTGATGCAATAAAAAATAAATACCCACAATTAAACTGGAAAAAAATGCGACTGGCCAAGGGCGGTGGCAGTCTGGCTTTTATCGTGGACGATACCGTATTCAAGGTCAGAAAATTTTACGAAAAAGACAATTCAATTGATAAATTTGAACGCGAAAAATTAATCACAGATACTATCGCGCCCGTGTTGCCGGTCCAGGTACCAAAAATAGAATTAATAAAAGCAGGCAAATACATATTTTACAAAACCCACTTTATCAAGGGACGCGTATTGGTGGACTTACCGTTAAAGAAAATCTTGGCACACCGTGAAAAAATCGGCAAACAAATCGGACAGACAATTTTCGTACTGTTTAATACTAAATTTGAACAATTGGAAAATATTGGTCCTGAACAACCATCAAATAACGCTGATTGCGGGTTGGTACACGGCGATATGTGCAGTAATATTATCGTTAGCCCAAAAACAATGGATGTGGTTGGAATTATTGATTGGGAATATGCTGGATATAATTCCTTGAAGCGCGAATTTTTTGGAATCTTTCATGTGCGACGCAAAATGCGCCTGACAGACATTGGACCAATCGCAATGTGGGAATACTGGACATTAAAGAACAGCAAGAAAAGAAAAAAGTAACACTTGACTATTTGTTTTTCCATGCTACTAATTACAACTCGTAAACTAACAAAATAAATAATGGATAAAAAATGTCAAAAACAAAAACAGACAATCAAAACGTAGAATTCAGCGATAAAGAATTGTTCCGCGCCTATCAGGAACAGAAAAGACAAGCGTTAGAGAAAGCGAACAGCAAAAGCAAATAATTATTATTTGTTTATAACACTGTGAATATCCGCATCGCCACCGGTGCGGTTTATTATTATATCGGGACAATATTGTGTGCGAAACCACGTTCGTTGACGCTTGGCATATTGATTTGTTTTATTTATCCAATCCGTAATACAATCTTCACGTGTTTTTTCACCGCGCAAATATGCACATAATTGTGACGCCCCAATCGCACGGCGCGCATCCCAACCAGAATCAATTATCAAACGCGCTTCGTCCATTGCGCCACCTGATAACATTTCCGGAATACGCGCAGCAATGCGTTCACGCAAAATATCAGAATCCGGACATATCAACACCTTGGTCGCGTCTGGGACAACCGCACCAACACGTGGTAATTGCTGAAATTCTGTCAAATGTCGCCCTGTTTCAAAGAAAACCTCTAATGCGCGGGCAACACGCTGGGCATCTGTTGCCTTGAATTCCGATGGCAACATTTTGCGCGCAGTATCAATATCAGTCGCAACCATATCACGCGCACGATTTCGATTAATATCGCTGATGTTTGGCATTGGTGACATACCGTGCAATAACGCATTTATATAATACCCCGTACCACCAACAAAAATTGGCACACGCCCCGCAGATAAAGCAGCATCGTATTCGCGACGGGCCATATCCAGATATTCCGATACACTTATCTGTTCTGACAAGTCCAAAATTGAAAACAAACGGTATGGCACACCATCGATACAGTCTGACAATTCATGTTCGGCAAATGGACTGGCCGATATATTTTCAATACCACGATAAATTTGAACACTGTCGCAATTTATAATCACGCCGTTTATTTCACGCGCCAAACGATGGGCAAATTCAGACTTTCCCGATGCAGTTGGACCCGTAATTATATATGCATTATGTTTCATTTGTCTTGATTATACTGAACAATTACTGATTGTAAATAAAATATTGTAATTTTCAAAAATATGGTGCTATTATTCATTTGTCCAATTAAAATAACGAAAGGAAAAAAATATGTCAAAAGTAAGAGTCGCAATTAACGGTTTCGGTCGTATCGGTCGCTTGGTATTACGCGCAGCGCTGGAATCTGGACGTGACGACATTGAATTTGTTGCAGTAAATGATTTAGCACCTGCGGAACAAAATGCATATTTGTTAAAATATGATTCTGTGCATGGAAATTTGCCAATGGATGTAAAACTGGATGGCGAATATATCATCGCAGGCAATCATAAAATCAAATGTCTGTCGGAAAGAAACCCTGAAAATTTGCCATGGGGCGAAATGGACGTTGACATTGTTATGGAATGCACTGGTATTTTCACGGCTGCGGACAAAGCGCGCGTTCATCTGGACGCGGGCGCAAAGCGCGTATTGGTATCGGCACCATCTGCGGGCGCAGATAAGACAATCGTATTTGGTGTGAACCAAGACACACTGACCAGTGAAGACTTAATTGTTTCAAATGCATCATGCACAACAAACTGTCTGGCACCTGTGGTCAAGGTACTAAACGAAAAGTTCGGTATCACATCCGGATGGATGACAACCGTACACGCATATACCGGCGATCAACAGTTACTGGATAAAAATCACAAAGATTTTCGTCGTGCACGCGCGGCAAACCTGTCCATGATTCCAACCAGCACAGGCGCAGCCAAGGCGATTGGATTGGTATTGCCTGAATTGGCTGGCAAACTGGACGGCATGGCAATCCGTGTACCAACACCAGATGTTTCTGTTGTTGAATTGGTTGCAAATCTGGAAAAAGACGCAACTGTTGAGGCAGTAAACAATGCAATGAAGGCAGCACAATCCAAAACATTTGGATACAATGATTTGCCATTGGTATCGATTGACTTTACACACGATGCACACAGTTCTGTGTTTGACGCCGGCCAGACCAAGGTTTTGGGCGATAAATTGGTTCATGTAACCGCGTGGTATGACAACGAGTGGGGCTTTTCAAACCGCATGTGCGATACTGCCGTTGCAATGGGCAAACTGATATAAAAAAAATCCCCCGTCTGGGGGATTTTTTATACCCCATCAAAATGGACACCGAAACAAATCCATTAACATTATCATTTGATAAACAGACAAATGTTTGCAACCGCAAATGATATCACGATAGGCTTCTTCGGATTCCAGATCCAAAACATCCAGCATGTAATAAATTGGAATATTGTGTCGAATTCTGTGTTGTTCAATATTTTGCCCCAGCGTCATCATTTTGCCCCCTGAACAGAATCAAAAAACCGCCAATAAATCTTGGCGGTCGGGGAGTTAGTAAATCATAAGAGTAATGACTCCGTTGCATTTCCGGCATGCCGTATTTTATATTGCAACAGCTCCCCGACCATGGTCGGGGGCCTTAACGACACAGAACATCTGTGCCGACTCTTATGGGGTTACTACACCCCGAACCCAAAATCCATTGGATTCATTTCGGATTATAACAAAAACCCTGTTTTTTGCAAATAATTATTATTTTATAAAAAAAGTACTTGCATTTATTTCCCAGACAGTATAATATAGACAACGCTTTGGGGTTGTAGCTCAGCTGGTTAGAGCGTCTGCCTGTCACGCAGAAGGTCGCGGGTTCGAGCCCCGTCAATCCCGCCAGTATTTACACCGTCTTTGTGGCGGTGTTTTTTCTTGTTTATTATTGTATTTTTTCGTTCTATAATGATGTGCGTAAAACCCAACAAGGAGAAAAATATGAAAAAATATTTATTCGCAGGCGTATGTGCACTGGCACTGGCGGCATGTGACAACAACACACAAAATCCTGAACTGTTAAAGGGCGCAAATTTTATTTCTGCGCAACCTGGAACAAATATCGTATTATCGTTTGACCCAAATGAAATGCGTGTATATGGTCGCGTTGTAAATCTGTATAACGGCGCATACACCGTTGATGGTGATGAAATTAAATTTAACGACTTTGCCACAACAATGATGATGGGCGCCCCAGACGCAATGGAAACAGAAGCAGAATATTTTCAATTTATGCCAACGGTTGAAAAATACGAATTGACAGATGGAACATTGACATTAATTGGCAACGACGGCAAAGAAATCATCTTTGAACAAGTTGAAAAAATCCCCGAAGATGAATCTGCGATAATAACTGTGAAATAAATCATCGTTATTCGCTTGACTTTTTAACAAAGTCCAGTTATAATTTGCCAGCGTTCGACAGAACAGGCAGTTTTGGCCCCATCGTCTAGAGGCCTAGGACACCGCCCTTTCAAGGCGAGAACACCGGTTCGAATCCGGTTGGGGCTGCCAAAAATTAAAAACACCCATTTGGGTGTTTTTAATTTTTGTTAAAGCAGTCCCAACCGGATACGCCAGAGTGCCAACATTGGTGCGCATGCACCATATGAAAACGCAGTTTTCGTGGGCATCGCCCACAGGCACGCATGGCGAATACAAGAATACACAATTAGAAAAATCTTAAAAAATCGACCGAGTGAGATTTTTTTTTGATTTTAATTATTGTGTATCGAGGGGCGATGTGGGGTTGCCAAAAGACAAAAATCGGGTTTTGCCCGATTTTTTTATTCGTTTTCCAATACTTTCACGAGTTCGTAAGTTGGGTAGTAAAAACATAGCCCATTTTGCACATTTACGAACTTTTAAAAGAAAAAGGCTAGAAATCTAACCTTTTTCTTGGTTCGTATTTGTTGTGGGTGTTTGATTTATTTTTCCAATATTTTTTCCAGAAGATATTCATGGTGCCATTCACCATCTATGAATGCAGTGTCGTGTAAAATGCCAACAATTTCCCAACCTTGTTTCAACAAATTGCCTAAGGACCTAACATTTTTGTGACGAATACCGCTTTGCAATACATGAATATCGTTTTCACGAGCCCATTTTTCAATAATCTGTTTAAATTTTGTTCCAAGACCATTTGATGTATATTGTTCCAGCATAGTTGTTGCAGTGCTGGCAACGCGACCAGAATACGGATGTCCAACCTGTTTTTTATTTATATCGGCCATGCCTATAAGTTTATTTCCGTCCCATGCACCAATAAACAAATTATTTGGGTTATCATATATTTGAATAGATTTTTCTTTGTCTTTTTTGGGTTGGCCCGCGTATTGCCAAGTCCATTTTGCCCCGGGACCGCTTGCAAATTTACTTAAATATTTCATAACATCTTCATAATCCGTACCACGAATACGGCGAATAGTGACAACTTTACCATTTTTTAATTTGAATTTTATGCTACGGTTCATGATATTTCCTTTCTTATCGTTCAAGAATAATTATATCACAAAATATGCCAAAATATTTTTATTTCTTTCCCAAACAACAACAAATCATGTATAAAATCAGTTCGTGAATTGTACAATACGCCCTGCCAAAAATCAAAAACACCCGTTTGGGTGTTTTTTATTTTTGTTAAAGCAGACCCAACCGGATCGGTCAGAGCGCCGGGCACATTTATGTGCCACACGTAAACAAAGTTTACGTGACAGGTGGCGCGCAAGACCAATACGCAGACGAACAATTAGCAAACCTGCAAAAACGGATATGGTTAATAGAGTTTTTGCGTCTAGGTTTGATTATTGGTTGTCAAGGCGCGATGTTGGGGCTGCCAAAATAAAATGACTACCGTTTCACACATTTACGAACTTTTTCAAGTGTTCTTATTGATAATTTTTGTATATTGATATATAATTTGCACAGATTCTATAATAGAGGCACAAAAATGATTTATTATAATGTAAACGATATAGTTATAAGGGATATGGTTGAAACAGACCCGGAGATAATTACCCATGAAGAACATTTGCAAGGATGGACAGACCAAAAAGTTGAAAAATATACACGCCGATTAAAAGATGTTGCCGACGGAAAATGCGTATCATTGGTTGCGGAATACAAGGGTAATGTCGCTGGGTATTTCAATGTGTATCCAAATTCAATGGGTGGCTCTTTTGGTGGTAAAGGATTACCTGAATTGGTTGATTTTGGGGTGCTTGCAAAATACAGAAGACGCGGTATCGGCAATGTTTTAATGCAAGTGGCAGAAGATATAGCACATAGATATTCAGATACTGTTTATTTGGGCGTTGGTTTGAATCGAGATTACGGTTCTGCACAAAGATTGTACATCAAGCGAGGTTTTATTCCAGACGGAACAGGTTTATGGTGGAATGGAAAAAACCTTGACCCGTATGCCGACTTGAAAAACGACGATGAAGCCGCAATCTATATGTCAAAGAAGTTATAATGGACATCAAAAAAAATTCTTTAACTTCTTTCCCGAACAACAATAATTCTTTGATTTCATCATCTCGTGAATTGCACGAGTCGCCCTGCCAAATCTGATTTCCCGTCCGTTTGGGTGGATTTTTTATTGAAAATCCAAGGGGCTTGGGCGGTTCGAAATATAGAATTGATTTTTTGCGTGTTTTATGGTATAATGTTTGCATTCAGCGGACGACATTGGTCGTCTTTTTTTATTGCCCGCAACCGCGGGTGTTTTTTTACCAAAGGAAGAAAATATGTCAATCAAAGAATACACATCTATGCAAACCAGGGATTGGGTTCAGGCCGCAGGCACACTGGCCAACATATACGCAAAACTAAAAGGACGACAAGGAGCAAATAATGGTCGTGATTCCACCGAACAATGCGACGGAATAATTCAAGTGGCCGGATACACACGTGCCGATGGGGTCGAGGTCGCCCCATACGAGCGTATTTGCCCATATCACTATAACGGACAAAAACCAGAAAATAAGGATGAAAAAGAAAATAAAAACAAAGAAAAAGATTTCAGCCTGAATGGCACAGTATCGGCCAATAACGCAACAAATGAAGACGATGTTATGAAACTGAAAAAGAACCTGTATAAAATGAATTACTATAAGCCCAACGAACGTAGCGAGCCTGAAGGGCAATTTCACAAATACGCAAACACAGAACTGATTACAGCGATTAAGGATTTTCAACGCGATAACAATTTACCCGTAACCGGGCGTATATCATCGGGTGACGAAACAGAACGCGTGTTGAATAAAATCTTACGGCAAACATATCCATATAACAGAAACTTTGAACGCGCATATAATAAATTACAAGAACCAGAAGGGGGCTATACAGACGCCAAAGACCAAGTTCGAGACGAACCGACTAATATGGGCATAAAACAAAGCACGCTGGACAGATACGCTAACAAGCATCCAGACAAAAATTTCCCAGCAGATGTAAAATATCTAACCGCCACACAGGCCAAAGAAATCTATCGGCATGAATATTGGGATAATACAAAAATCCCAGAAATCAAAAACGACAGAATACGCGATGCGGTTTTCGATATGAATGTAATGGGGCAATACAATGCAGGAAAAGTTGTTCAACGCACATTGAATGAATACAGTGATACAAACTTAGTCGTTGATGGCATTATTGGGTCAAAAACAATATCTGAGCTAAATAGTATCCCAAGCAATAAAATTAACGAGTTTATGAAAATTCTAATTGAGCAACGTATGAATAATTTACGAGGTATGACAAACTGGTCAACATCTAAAAACGGATGGACCAAGCGGACAAAAGCATATTAGTTTTTGACTGGTGGCATAGCATTCAAAACATCAACCACCCCAGGTAATTTATATATCTCTGAGCAACCTGCCATCAGTCCGACATTTTTACCGTCTACATATGTATATGCAATATCCACAGGAGCATCATTTATATAAATTTCATAAATATCTTCGCCAGGTTGCATAAAAGAGATTTTCTGAACGATATTCAACTTTGCTGTCGCATCATCACACAAGGGACAATATGCAATGTATTCGGTTGTGTTCAACAGGATATCGTATGCTTTATCAAATGTATTTTTATCAAGATATGCGCATAAATCTGCTTTTCCTGACAATGGAAAAAACAATAAGATAAATAATGTAAAAAAAACATAATTTTTTTTCATGCTTTGTAGTCATATTGTACCAATATACAAACAAAAATCAAGTTGCTGTATTTGACGGCAAGAAATTTACACTGTATGAAAATGATAAACCGATTATGTCCTGGGATGCGGTATCGGGTGCCAAGGGGTATCAAAGCCCAGAATACCAATATGTAAAAAAGAAAGGCACGATTCCAGAGGGCATATACGTTGCGAGACAATCAGGTTTGCAACACTACGATGATTATAGCTTTGTAAAAAAACTCGCAAACTGGAAAGGTGGACCTTCAGATTGGGGGAGGCATCGAGTGTGGCTAGACCCTGCAAGAAACACCATCCTAAAAGGAAGAGACGGATTTTCAATTCATGGAGGAAAAGAATTTGGCTCTGCAGGATGTATCGACCTTGAAAAAAAGATTGATGATTTTACTAAATGGTTTGAAAACAATAATAAGGATGTTATACTGCATGTAAGATATTAAGAATGAATAAATACACCAAATCTATATTCTATATCATACAGGCAATAATTACCGCTTGGAATATTTATATTTCAGGCGGTATTACGGAGCTAATATATGAAACAGCAATGTATGATTGCGGAGACGGCTGCCATTGGGGTGCGGAATCTATGGGGTGGCTTTGGGCTAATCCATTCACATTTTTTATCTCTTTAGGGTTATTAGATGGAATATTTATCTGTATTACTATAATCAGCTTGTATAATACAATAAAGCGAAGATACCGCATGGCGTTTTACTATTGTATACTGCCGACAATTATTGGATTAATGTTTGTACACATATTATCTTGGTAACCATCATTATCATCTGGACAAAACACCAGATATGGTTGGAACCAGCAAAAGAAACCAATACATATAGGCGCGATAATTTTAGCATACATGGCGGATGGTGGCCTGGTTCTAATGGTTGTATTGATTTGACAGAAAATATGGCAGATTTTACACAGTGGCTAAAAAAACATGGACAAGATTTGATTGTCAAAGTATCATACAGATGATGAGTTTCATAGCAGGCGTTTTATCTTTTAGTATACTATTATTCTTTATGAATGATTTGCGTGGACTTTTAAGTGTCAGCAAATGGGATGGCTTGCTATATTTTCTTTGTAATCAAAGCTGTTTAATACTTATCGACCAGATTTGTATAATCTTATTCGGCATAACGTTTGTGCTGATTGCTAGTCACACAATCAAACGATATAAATGGAAATTCCTGTTTGTTCCAATATTAGGAATGATTGTGTGGCTTATTTTAACATTGGCATACATTCTGGTTATGGATACGTTTTTTATGTGACCACAATTGCTATGACACGAGCTTTCTTGGGGCATTTCGCGCGTTTGGTTGGAACCGTCTAAAAACACGAACACTCTTGGTAGAGATAATTTTAGCATACATGGCGGATGGTGGCCTGGTTCTGCTGGTTGTATTGATATGACGGGACAAATAAATGCTTTTACATCTTGGCTAAAAAGCACTGGAAACGACCTGATTGTACATGTAAAATACTAGTAAAAAGGGTTATGTATGCAAAAATGGAAACGGGTCGCAATTATTATAAACTGTATAAATGTGTTTTTGTTATTCGTAGTCCTTTACGATTACTATGACTTTTTTATCAAAGAATGTCGTGATGCGTTCCCGTTTCATTATTGTCCATGGGGCGGTGAATCTATGGGCTGGGCGTGGCGTAGTGCAGATGTATATTTAACAAATCTGATATCTTCTTGTGCCGAGCTGTTGTTTTTTATTCCGGTATCATTGTATTTTTTGTATAAGAAAAACTATAAAGCAGCTTTCTGGATCGCGTTAAGTCCGACAATAATATCTTGGACTGATTCTTTGCTTAGCACCCTGCTATATCATTATGCAAAATTTTAGTCTGGCAAAAGAAACTAACACATATGGACGTGATAATTTTTCTATTCATGGGGGCACAGAGCCTGGTTCTGCCGGTTGTATTGATATGACTGGGCAAATAGATAAATTTACACAATGGTTTAAAAACATTTGCTTGTAATAAGACCACTGAAAACCAGCTACAGGTTTGTATGGCACATTATGATGTTTGTGCCATATTAATTTTTCTGTGTCTATTGACAATAACCGCATATTCATCAATCAAAGAATATGGCTGTAAAATCGTATTTTTGCCTTTTTTGGGATGCATACTGTATGTAATATTATGTAGATTTTTTTTAAATTGGATTTAAATAAAACAAAGAAAAAGATTTCAGCCTTAGTGGCACAGTATCGGCCAATAATGCAACAAATGAAGACGATATTATAAAACTGAAAAATAACCTCTATCTTTCTCTTTTTGCAGAATCTTTCAATGCAAAACGCATGGACAACCACCCAGACATCAGCAAAGACAATGTCAATATAACCAAATACCAACGCAACCACGGATACCCACCAAACACACCAACATACATTAAACCAACAAATGCAACCCAGCGACCAATAAACAATACAACCTCACGCGAGGTAAAATATTCAACCTTGAATCTGTCGCACAGATGCCGATTGTATGACATCTTTACAACATATGTACCTGTAATTAACTCAATCAAAACCAACGCTGTGGAACACATGAAATTATACAAAACAAATGTTAATGGCGTTGTATGAAATACAAATAACGACATAACCAATAAAATAATAATCATACATGACAGCATAATATATGGATAATGATGAAAACGACCATATCGACCAAAGATATACGACACACCAACCGAACATAATGAAAATACAGTCGTCAAAATCCCCAGATTTAAATCAGTATGAAACAGATATATGATATACATAGAAACAACTGTCTTGGATGCCTCTAGACCAAATGTTAAAAACATTTCTATTGAAAATAATTTGGTAATATCAGGACAACGACGAATACAACCAATAAAGCCCCTGACGTCCAATCTGGGATTGGATTCCGGTTTCGACGGTGACAACTTTAACACACACACCAATTCCGCCACAGAAAACAATAATAACACAGGCGCCACCTGAACAAAAGAGCCAAAATCAATAAAAAAACCTAATACCACCGGCGCAATAATTTTTACAAGGTAAGATACACTGGTACTGATTCCAAAATACCGACCCAAAATATCTGGGGTTGCATATTCAGATGTCAAAGTATTAGACGGTAAACAATAGGCAGCCGTACTGAAACCAAAAAATATCCCCGTTAAAATCAAGCTGTCAATAACACCACGCCCCGCAAACATTATAAACAATAGCAATGCAATTTTTGGCAACACACCCAATGCCATAAAATAAACCTTGTTAATTTTCTTGAAAAAATTGGCCATTAATAAAAAGCCTAAACATATCGCCACATATTCAAATAACTTATAGGTGGAAACAGATACTATTTCTGACACGGAATTATGCATAATAAAAGACACAAAAAAAGTCCCCAGGAAAAGATCTGAGACCGCGCGTAATCCACGAATTGCAATCAATAATTTTAAATCACGTGAAAACATTTGCCCCCCACAGATAAGTACATTGGGAATCATATCACACAACCATAATATTTAGCAAGTATATTAAAAAATTGACATGCGATATCAAGCCATATTATAATGGCGACATGAAAAAGATTTTACTTGGATTTTTGCTTGTATCAATATTAGTGATGACTGGCTGTGGCGTAAAATCAGACTTACAAAGATCTGACAATTTTCCACGAAATTATCCAGTATATTAATCATGCGCGGGTATGGCGAAATTGGTAGACGCACTGGATTTAGGTTCCAGCGGGGCAACCCATAGGAGTTCAAGTCTCCTTACCCGCACCACAATTTTTCTTTTTTTGTGCGTCGGACAATTTTGCCATAGGCGACTACGAAGCGAAGCGTAGTGGAACACGCAGTGAAACAAGTGGTCAAATTGGTAGACGCACT
>JAZQGC010000013.1:0-1849 GCA_045539815.1 Candidatus Enterousia sp.
CCCAGTGACCGAAATTCTGCGCGTGCCAGATTAACACCGGAACAAGTACATGAATTTTCTGCCGACTGGGTGCGTCAGATTTCGCCAATTATCAACTTTAACGACCCAGACAACCCAGCCAAAGTGGTCTTTAATGGCGAATGGTTGAATAAACTGACTATGCGTGATTTGATTGAGTTGTCATCAAATACAACTGTCCAGCATATGCTGGAACGTGATATGTTTCAAAAACGGATTAGCGAGAACAGGCCAATTCACCTGCACGAATTCCTGTACCCAATTTTTCAGGGCTTTGATTCTGTCGCGCTGGACGCGGATGTTGAACTATGTGGCATAGACCAGACGTTTAATGCGCTGATGGGGCGGACATTATTGCGCAAATTAAAGAACAAAGAAAAATTCATTGTGTGCAATAATCTGATGGAAAATCCGGTGACGAGCGAACTGATGTCAAAATCACGTGGAACAGGCGTGTTTTTGAATGTCGATGCCGATACTATGTTTGCGCAAATCATGGCCCAGCCCGATGAAATGATACGTATTTTATTGATAAACAATACACGCATTCCATTGGCGGAAATTGATGCACTGGACATAGAAAACAATCCAATGCAGGCAAAACTGTTCGCCGCGCAAAAAATAACAGAAATATTCCACGGTGCGGACGCGGCGATTTCGGCACAGGAAAACTGGCGCAGAACATTTTCTGACCGGTCTTTCCCAGACAATGCGCCTGAAATCAAAACCGCGCAAGACGAATTATCTGTAATGGAAATTTTGAAATTAGGTATGCCGGACGCATCAAACAGCGAACTGCGCAGACTGGTTGTCCAAAACGCAGTCACGATAAACGATGACAAGGCAAACGACCTAAATCAAACATTCGTAACCGATAAACCATTATGCGTGCGTGTTGGTCGTAAAACATTTTTCAAAGTCACAAAAGAATAAAGGGTGTGCAAATATGGCAATATTGGAACGTTTAACAGAAATGCAAAATGCCCATGGTAAAAACCGTCTGGTAATGATACTGGACGGTATGGGTGTTGCTGTGATGCGCAGGCTGTTGGATAAAAACGGATATTTTTGTCGTCATTTGGCGGGCATTGAAACGGCCATTATTCCTGCGACAACTGTGGCGGCAACAACAGCCTATCAAACCGGCAAAATGCCATGGGAAACGGGCTTTATCGGTTGGGCGCAATATTATTCTGAAACAGACGAAGTTATCGAGGTTTTTAGAAACACAAACCTATATACAGGCGAAGTGTCTAAAATGCCCAAAACCACAAATACGCTACCGTGTAAAACAGTGGTCAAACGCATGTGTGATAATGGTCGTTCTGCGTACGAAGTTATGCCTGGCTTTGCCCCAGGCGGATTTGATACGTTTGAACAATGGCTGGTGCGCATTGTTGAATTGTGTAATTCAGAATCTGATGCATACATTTACGCATACTGGACAGAACCAGATTCGTGCCTGCACGAATTGGGTGCAGACGCCCCAGCGGTCAAAACATTGTTGCGCGACATGGAACAACAGATAGAATTTGCGCTAAAACAGATTCGCAATAAAACGGATGTCTTGATAACAGCCGACCATGGGCATACAGATATTGAATCTTTGTTCATTGACGATGTTCCAGAATTGCTGGACTGTTTGTTGCATCCATTGTCACTGGAAAGTCGTTGTGTGTCGCTGTTTATAAAACCAGAATGTCTGGCAGAATTTCCAGGCCTGTTCAATAAACACTTCGGCAAATGGTTCAAATTGGTGACCAAATCAGAATTTGAAGAACAATACCTGCATGCAGAATGTCCTGTGCGTTTTATTGGTGACTTTGTTGCG
>JAZQGC010000014.1:0-3929 GCA_045539815.1 Candidatus Enterousia sp.
AACAAATATAAAATTATTTGTTTGCTGCCTTTTCTGCACTTGTTGCCGACAAATCTTCGACGATACGCGCTTTTTTGCCAGACAATCCGCGCAAGAAGAACAGTTTTGCACGACGAACCTTACCGATACGGATTTTTTCAATCTTTTCAATCGCAGGGCTGTACAGTGGGAACTTGCGTTCTACACCAACGCCATAAGATTCGCGACGTACTGTAAAGGATGCATTATTACCCATACCACCATCGCGTGCGATAACAACGCCTTCAAAAACCTGAATACGGAATTTGTCGCCGTCTTTAATTTTGACGTGAACTTTCAATGTATCCCCAGCCTTGAAGTTTGGGATTTTTTTATCGCCCGCTAATTTTGCGATTTGGGCAGCTTCGATTTTTTTAATAATGCTCATTTTTCATTTTCCTTTATTAAGTCCGGCCGACGTTCTTTTGTTATGTCAACCGATTGTTGTTTCCGCCACCGTTCGATATTGCCATGGTGACCGGACAGCAGGACTTCTGGGACACTTTGTCCACGCCATACTGACGGACGGGTATATAATGACCATTCAAGCCCGCCGATTTCGAAACTTTCATTTTCGGTGGTATCTGCACCACCGTGTACCACATTCTCTAACAGACGAACGCAACTGTCAACAAAAACTTGCGCTGCGACCTCGCCACCAGACAATATATAATCGCCAATTGACAATTCCATAATATCATAGTGTTCAATTACACGTTCATCTATTCCTTCATAGCGTCCGCATAACAGGGTATAAGTCGCATCGTTATCTGCAACAAATTCACGCACCATTTGTTGATTCAATGTTTTGCCACGCGGTGAAAAGTATATGATTTTACCCTTGTTTTTTACGGAATCCAACGCATCGCCCAGGCAATCGGGGCGCATTACCATACCGGCACCGCCACCAAACTGGGTGTCATCAACACTGCCATAGCTGTTAATTGCAAAATCGCGAATATTAATCGTGTTGTACGACCATATTCCCCGTTCTAATGCACGACCAACAACCCCGCCACTTAGTGTTCCGGGAAACATTTCTGGAAAGATTGTCAGTATATTAAAGTGCATTTCTGTTTTCTATTATACCATAAAATTTCAAAAAATATTATCTTTCGTTCTGTTTTTTATTTTGCTGCAATTTGCAATAAAGTTTTGGCAGTGCCTCAACTTCTTGAATTTTCTGCTCTTCACAAGACGTTGTATATGGAAAAACCTGAACGTTTGATTTGGGGGTTTCTTGCACACGTTGTTTAACATTTTTATTACTGTGCTTTGTACAATTATCGCACATAAGTGCTACACTACAAAACAACTGTCCCGATGTTATTTTTTCAACGCTGCCTTTCCTTGGTGTTAACAAAACAGATCTTGTATCCGGTATATACTTTACATTAATTATGCCATTTTCTCTCAACGATTGAGCAAATTCAGAAACAGCACATTCCGTGCCTCCAAAATATGCACACTTCACTTCAACAGAATTGTATTTTCTTAATACGCTAGCACGACTCATTTTTTATTTTCCCATGCGTTTTTGTGAATTTAACAACATACGTTCAAACGCATCAAAAGCAGCTGTTCTAAATACCGCATTTGTTTTTATACCAGCTTCGCGTTCAAATGCATCCATATACTTTAATAACATTAAAATATTTTCTACATCACTTTTCTTTGACATACTGTGTTTCCTTTTGTTTTTTTTATCTTTGATTTTATAACACATTGGTTCTGATATATGCAAGATATTAACTTCTTACCTTTGTACTGTAACAACAATTGTCACAGATTTGTTTCATTTTTTTAAACAGCTCCTGATTTCTTTCTGTAAGATTGTCTGTTTTTAAATGACGGATTGATAAAACTTCCTGTTCGGACTTAAAAGTTACGACTTTTCCATGTTTATTAAGTTTAAAGGCTTGTTCTAAAACAATGGCTTTTTCAGGACCGGTTACGCTGTATCTACGACTGTTATAATTCAGATGTTTGCGCAATGCACATTTGACATGCTGCATCCAGCCACAATGCATCTTGACACAATCTGATTCACAGTAAAATTTAACTGCTCTTAATTTTTCTAACATATATGTATTACTTTGTTTTTTAAATCCACTGTTGCGCCAACAAACGACACCATATCACCATTATCCAGTTCAATAATATCGCCAGCACCATAATTCTGAAAGCACGCAATCTGCCCCAGTGTTTTACCATCACGCACAACATCAAACCCAATCAAATCAGCCTGATAATACTCTCCTTGCTTTAAATCGGGCAGGGCATCACGTTCAATAAACAGTTCTGTACCACGCAGTAATTCTGCGGCGTTTCTGTCGTCAACACCATTAATTTTCGCGATTATAACATTAGTGTTTGGCAATGCGCGCACAAATTTAAAAGCACCATCTTTGAATTGATTACTGTGAATATCCAGTTTTTGAAAATCCGATGGGTTTTCAGTAAATGTCTGCACACGCACATCCCCACGAATTCCCTGGGGTGCGACAATTTTACCAACCAAGATTTGTTTATTTTCTGTCATATTGCTTTATTTTTATCGGGTTAAAAATCTGCACAAACATATGTCTGTGCAGATTGATATGAACAACACCGCAAATTATTCTGCAACAGCTTCTGTTGTTTCTTCTGCTGGTGCGGCAACTTCTGCTTCTGCGGCGGCCTTGGCTGCGGCTTCTGCAGCTGCTTTTTCTTCTGCGATTTTGGCTAATTTATCAGCTTTATCTTTGATTTTCATCTGTGTTTTTTCAGATTGCAAATGTTTCTTTGTTTGAACAGGGATTGCCTTTGGTTTAACCAATCCTGCATTTGCCAAGAATTTATAAACACGGTCAGATGCCTGTGCACCCTTTGCCAACCATGCTTTTACTTCATCGATTTTCAAGATAACGCGTTTATCGCTGTCTTTTGCCTGCATTGGGTCGTATTTACCAACAACTTCCAAAACATTGCCAGAATTACGTGCATTACGAGAATCTGTAACAACGATATGATAGTATGGGCGTTTTTTTGCACCATAGCGTGCCAAACGAATAACTGTTGCCATTTTTTATACTCCTTGTATTTTAACTGTTTTACCCACAAAGAAAACCTGCATCAAGGACGAACACTCGTCGGATGATGTACCACACGCATACTGCGAACTGGTTGTATATAAATGGCAATCTTTGGGATTTGCGGACGCATTATGCACCAAAAAATATCAAAAGTCAAATAATTATTAAATATTCTGGACAATGTTTAAAAAATAATATAGACTGACCCATATCAGTTTTGCGAGTGTGGTACAATGGCAGCACGTCAGCTTCCCAAGCTGAAGACGAGGGTTCGATTCCCTTCACTCGCACCAATAATTCAACCGGCCTTGCGCCGGTTTAATTATTGGCATGTGCTATGGAATTGAACCCGACCAGAGGGTTCGGAACGTAGCGTCAGCGAAGTGAAAGGGGCCCACCAAAATCACCAAGAGCATTTTTTGCGATTGGATTGATTTTGTATGGGAATTATACATTCCCTTCACTCGCACCATCCGCCTTCGCTTAGCGCTGCGGCGCGATTAGCGTTGCAGGGGTTAGAGAAGCGGATGCTGCGCCGCAATAAAATGGAGGCGAGCAAATCTTATGTTTTATGTCTATATATTGCAGTCTATTAATCTTCCTGACAAATTTTATATCGGATATACATCTGATTTGAAACGCAGATTGTACGAACACAATCACAAAATGTCTGCACACACTAAAAAATATGCGCCATGGGAAATAAAAAATTATATTGCGTTTCGCGATGAAAACACTGCTAAACAATTTGAACAATATCTTAAAACTGGCAGTGGCAGACGTTTTATAAAGTTGCATTTATAACAAACCGGCCTTGCGCCGGTTTAATTATTGGCA